>JBEKOF010000222.1:0-8240 GCA_049522055.1 Verrucomicrobiota bacterium
TGGTGCCCATCGGGCCGGCGGCGCCCAGGATGTTGATCTTGTCGTTGGGGCGGATTTCCGCCGTGGGTGGGATCGCCGCCATCCCTGCGGCGGGGTCCGAGCCGGCGCTGCCGACCACCCGGATGCCGCCATAGTGGACACGGCCGACTTGCGAGACCACGGCGCGGCCGAATTTCTCCCCGCCTTGCACGATGTTGAACAAGCCGCCGACGGCGACTTTGGGAAAAAGCTGCTCCACCGTTTCGGGACGCGAGCCGAAGTAGAGGACGTCGTCGTAAGCGGCGTTTTTTAGTCCGGCGATTTTATCGGCGGTGGTGAAGGTGGCGGCTTTGGGCTTGCCGGGCAGATGCCGGACGCGGGCCTTGTCCACGGGCGTCTCGCCGACGACGAGCATCCGGCCGCCCTGCTTGAGGGATTGCCGTTGCTTCTCCACGTAAGAATCCTCGACGCAGGCCCAGGGTTCGACCAGCGCGAGGGTCGAGGCGGGCAAATCTTCGGGCACGGGAATGAGCATGGATTCCCCGTCGGGGGCAGTGATGACGCGTTCGTCCAGGAGCACATACTCTTGGAGGGCACCTTCAAAGTTGTAGCCGAAGGCGGAGTTGGAATTGGCGGTGGGCAGCCAGCGGTAATCGGTTTGGACCAGGTAACGCTCCCCGACTTTGTGGCGGGTGACCTGGTTGCCAACCTTGACGATGCGCAGGACCGTCTCATGGCCGGGCACGGTCGGTTTGTCGCCGGGCACATAATGGGGCATTTCGCGCAAGGCGGCCGGGGCGATGCCGGCGGTGATGGGGGATTTGCGGGCGTGGCCGGAGAATTGTTTGAGGAGCTTGAGGTCGGAGAAACAGAGGCCGACGACTTCCACCCGGCCCAGAACCTGGAAGGGGCCTGGATCGAAGACGGCCTTGGTTTCGTTGATCTGCAACTGGTCGGGTCCGACCAACTGCACCGCCCGCTGCTTCTCTGGTATCGAATTTGTTGTCATGTATCTGGCGCTGTGTTTCCAGCGGTTGAGTCGTCGCAAAATCTCTCAAACAAAGTCAGGGTGGAAGCTTAGCCCGGAAATCCAGCGTATCAACCCTAAAAAGGATTGCGCGGGGGGCGAATCCATTTTCCTGGTTCCATTGCCCTTGTTATTTTGGCGGGTTCAATTACTATAAGGGCATGTGGAGACTGATAATAAGCGCGCCCTTGCTGCTCGGCTGTCTGGCCCTTTCCGCCGCCACGTTGCAATTGAAGGACCGGGCCTCAGTGAGCGGCAAAATCCTGGCCGAAAAGGCCGACCAAGTTGTCGTGGACATCGGTTACACAGTCCTGGTGATCCCCCGCGATCAAATCTTGTCGCTCCTGGATGACAATCCGTCCGCTCCAGAGGCGCCGCCGGCCAAAGCCCATTTGGTGCTTCCCGATAAACCCGGAGCTTTTTCCAACCCGGAGACGCAGGAAGCCGGCCCCGTTCCCATGAGCGCCGCAGCGGAGGCGGTTGCCGCAACGCCGGTGGCAGCATCCCTGTCGCCCCAGCCGGCCGCGGGCCAGGGCTTCTACCAGACCTCGGCGGGGAATCTGAAAGAGCGCAGCGTGAGGGATTTGGCGGCCGATTTGGGCGCGGCGGTGGTGCAGGTGCGGACGCCGGCGGGGCTAGGCTCCGGTTTCTTCATCAACGAGGATGGTTTTCTGATCACCAACTTTCACGTGACGGAAGGGGAAACGCAGATTTCGCTGGAAGTGTACCAGCAAAAAAACGGCGAGTTGGAGCGGAAAGTTTACAAGCAGATCAAAATCGTCTCGCTGAATAAATTTGCCGACCTTGCCCTGCTGAAGGTGGAAGACAGCAACGCGCCGAAATTCGCCAGCGTTCCGCTGGGCGATTCGGACAACCTGTCCGTCGGGGAACGGGTTTTTGCCATTGGCAGCCCGCTGGGGCTGGAACGCACCGTCACCGAAGGGATCGTGAGCACCAAGACGCGGCAATTGGAGGGCGAGCTGTATTTGCAGACCACCGCCCAGATCAACCCCGGCAACAGTGGCGGCCCACTGTTCAACCTGCGGGGCGAAGTGGTGGGGGTGACCAACATGAAAATAACGTCCGGGGAAGGCCTGGGCTTTGCCATTCCTGTGGAGGCGGTGAAGTACTTCTTGAAGCACCGGGATTCCTTTGCTTACGACAACGACAATCCCAGCAATGGCTACCGCTATTTGGAACCGCCCGGCCGGCTCAGGAATGCCTCCGCCCAGTGAAGACCGGGCCTTCATCCATGAGATTCCGTTGCCTTGGCCTGGGAGCTGCTCTCTGGGCCGCGTGGGGCGCCGGCGCGGCCGCCCCGCCCCCGCAGAAATTGCTGCCCGACACCACCGTTTTCCTGGTGACCATGCCCGACAGCACCCAGGCATGGAATACTGTGACCAACTCGGCCCTGGCCCGCTTGTGGCGCGATCCGGCCATGAAGGGTTTCACGGATAAATTCAACGAGAGGTTAAAAACCGCTGTCGTGGGACCGCTGGAACAGGAGTTGGGCATCCACTTCGCCGACTACCAGGGCTTGGCCCGCGGCCAAATGACCCTGGCCCTCATTCCTGTGGAACATCCCGACGATACCTCGAAAGGGAATGTGGCGGGGAGTTATGCCGCTGTGTTTCTGCTGGACGCGGGGGACCACTCGGGCCAACTGGCCACCAACCTTGCCGCGCTGAAGAAAAAGTGGATTGATGCCGGGAAAACGCTGAAAACGGAGAAAATTCGCGACACAGATTTCGCCACCTTCATCACCTCCTCCGACGATCTTTCCGTCCAGAAACTTCTGCCGGACCTTGTGGACACCAATGATCTGGGCGATCAGCTCCAGGAGAACTTGAAGATAACAGTCCAAAACGGCCGGGTGGTTGGAGGCGATTCCAAGGGGCCGCCGGAAAAAGTGGAATTGACCTTTGGCCAATCCGGTTCCCTGCTCCTGGCGACCCAATCCCGCGAGGTGATCGAAAAGATACTCGCCCGCCAGGCCGGCGGGCTGATCCCCGCCCTGGAGGAGCAGCCCGCCTTCCAAGCCGACTATGCGGCCCGCTTGCAAGGGGCGCCGATCTATGCCTGGTTTAACCTCAAAGCCCTCGTGGGCGATTGGGCAAAAGAGCGGGCGGCGCCGTCCGGCAAACCCGCCGCCGAAAGCGCCCCGGCCACCGATGTGATGATGTCGGAGCTGGGTTTCAACGGCTTGACGTCCGCTTCGATCACCTATCGCGCCACCGCCGACGGCCTGAGCGTTCGTTTTTTTGTGGGCGCGCCGGAATCCGGCCGTTGCGGCCTGCTGAAAATCCTGGGAACCGAGGCGGAGAATTCGGGGCCGCCATCGTTTGTGCCGTCCGATGTGGTTAAATTCAGCCGGGTGCGCCTGGATATTCCCGGCAATTGGAAGGTCTTTGAATCCACGTTGAACCAACTCAATCCCAAGTACGCCCAGTCGTTGAACTATGTCTTTGGCCTGGTCGGCAAGGACAAGGATGAGAAATATGATTTGCGGGCCGAATTGCTCGGCAGTTTGGGGGACGACATCATCGCCTACCAGAGAAGCCCCCTGAGCACGACCCTGGGCGACCTGCGACAGCCGCCCGGCATTTACCTCATTGGCTCGCCCGATCCGGAGAAGCTGGCGGCGACCTTGAAAGTGGCCCTGAGCGTGGTGGCGCCGGGACCCGATGGCATCAAAGACCGTGAATTTCTCGGTCGCAAAATCTACTCGCTGACACTGCCCTTCAGTCCCCAGGGCGGGAGCCACAGCTATCATTTTGCCGCCAGCGGCGGCTACGTCGGCATCACGGGGGACGTCCAGATGCTGGAGGAATATCTGCGCAGCGGGGAGGGCAAAGCCGCGGGGCTGAACCAAACGCCCGGGCTGAGCGACGCCGCCCAAAAGGCCGGAGGGCTTGAGGCCGGCATTTTTGCCTTTAGCAACGACAAAGAAAATATGCGCGACATCGTGGAGACGCTGCGCAAGGAACAGATTTCATGGTCGGACTTTCTCGGCCTATTCGGCGCGCAACTGACCCTGGGCAAGATTTCCACCGTGGAAGAAGCCAGCCAGTTCAAGAAATGGGCGGATTTCTCCCTGCTGCCGCCCGTGGACGCTCTGACCAAGTATTTCAGCTATTCGGTCTGGGCCGGCGGCTTCACGCCCGAAGGCTTCTCGCTCAACTACTTCACGCCCGCGCCGCCCGCGATCAGATAGGCTGGGCGTCCTACTCCTGCGGATAGACCAGGATGCGGTCATGCACCAGCACGATGAGATCATTCTTCCCATGGCCGGTGACGTCCGCCACCAGCGCTTCGCGGGGTTCGAAGGGATCGTCGTTGCGGCGGGAACGGAAGGTGCGCTCCTCAAAAACCTTCCAGCGGTTGCCCGGCACCAGCTTGTGCGGCTTTACATAGCTGACCAGATCGAGGTAGTTCTTTGCCGTCTCTAGAAAAACCAGGTCCTTGCGGCCGTCATTGTTCAAGTCGCCTGAGACCACATCGGTCAAATGCCCGTCGGGAATGGGCGTTTCATAACCGTCCAATTCGGTGAGTTCCCAAACATCCCCGCGCATGCTCATGGTGGCGACGGCATTGACGCCGTTGAAGGCCAGGCTGTTGGCGTTGGAGTCGCCCAAACCAATGGCTTGCAGGCCCGAGAAATCAGTTACCGGCAGGGGGATGTTGCGCACCACCTGCCAGACCCCTGCCGGATCGCGCTCGCAGAGGGTGAGCGCCTTCTGCTGGGCGTCCAGGAGAAAGAGGGAGGCGATGGCGTTGGAGCCATTGCGCAAGGGGGCGGCCCCGACAATCCGGGAACTGCTGGAGGCCCCATTGATCTGCTCCTTGACGTGGAAGGTCCATTCGGGCTTGTTGCCGGGCGCCTTGAGGTTCTCGTGTTGGAGTACCACGGCGCGGATGAAGTTCTTTTGCGCCAGGAGCAATTCGGGTTTTCCGTCCCCGTCCACATCGGCGCTGCTCAGCCACGGCTGCTCGGAACTGCCGCCGGGAGGCAGCACGTTTTGCTCGTCAAAAGTGCCGGCGGCCGTCTGGATGAGCACCTTGATTTTCTCGTATGGAATCAACACCACCAAATCCGCCAGCCCGTCCTGGTTGGCGTCAAACATCGTCATCGAACTGGGCTTGGCTTTGAACTCGGGGCTCAATTTTTGCACGCGCGCCTTTCCCGCCGCCGTCTGCGTCGCCAAAACCCGCTGGCCGTCCTGGTCCAAAATGACCGCCAGCGTCGGCGGGGCGTTGGGCCGCAGCGGCCCGACGGCCATGGTCAGCGGCGTTCCGGCAAACGGGAGAATGGTGGGAAAAGCGATCCGCCCGTTCTGGTCCAGTTTCGTGACCCCGATCCGCTTTTCGTCGCCGCTCAACAGAAAGATGGACGGCCTGCCGCTGCCATCCCAATCACTAACCGCCAGTTCCGTGACGCCCGATAAGGTCGGGAAGGTCCGGGCCGCGCCCAGAGTGCCGTCGGCATTCTGCAGGTTGAGGGTCAGTTGGCCGCTGTCCGGCTCGGCCACCAGCAGATCGGTCAGGCCATCGCCATTGACATCGGCCCACAAGACGCCCCGGCGCGCCTGCGTGGTTCTATTGAGCGGGAGGACCTGGAACTGGCCGCTTTTGAACGCGCCGGAAAGCGGTTCCGCCGGCTTGCGCTCGAAGGAAGAAATCTGGGCGCGGCCGGAGTTTTGCGCGATGGTCACCAATTCCATTTTGTGGTCCCCGTCCAAATCATCCGCCAGCCAGGCGCGCACGGTGGGGAAAATAAAATGCGCTTCCAGACCCAGTTGCCCCAGGGTGTTTTGCAGGCGGAACCGGAACGGGTCCGGGTCCTCCCAGTTGACCAGCAGCAAATCCTGCCGTCCATCGCCGTCAATATCCAGCGCTTGCACGCTCTTGACCGACCCGGAGAAGGGGATTTTCTCCGGCTCGCCCAGCAGATGGTCGGAGTTCTGGGCCAGATAATAGATATTATTCTCGCCGAGCAAAATCAGACCGGGGCGGCCGCTGCTGTGGAGATCGCCGGTGGCCAGCGCGTTGACGCCCATCTGCCCGTCGGCGATCGGCCATCGCTTGGGCGCGCTCCAGCCGTTGGAGCCCAGATTGTAGAGCACGACCAATTCCTTCGGGTCCCCGTAATAAGCCAGGTCCGGCCGGCCATCCCCGTTGAGATCGGCCACCACGAGCGAGGAGATCCGTTTTTCCGATGCGATGGAAGTGATGCGAAAGCGCGCGTCCGGCGGCAGTTGGTTGATTTCCTTTTTGATCCCTTCCTCCACCGGGGCGGGATTGGTTTTGCCGGTTTGATTGTAAAGGATGCTGATTTTTGAGCGCATGTTATTGACGACGATCAAGTCCATCAGCCCATCGCCGTCAATGTCGGCGGCATGGAGGAGGCTGATGCCGTTGTCAATGGGATAAATCTCCGGACCCGTAAATCCGAATGTGTTGGTTCGCGGGCTTTCCCCCCGGGCGGCGAGGACCAGCGCGGCGCACGCCAGCCCGCCGCAAAAACGGCGTCCCGCGATGAATAAAGTCTTAATAATCATGGTCAATTCTTGTTCTTTCACGCCGGCTGGCGCGCCGCGCATTGATGATGCGGATATTATCGCCGCGTTCGGCGTGGATGACAACCAACAATTTTCCCCGATGGGCAAATCCCAGAAGCCGGTGTCACCGCCAATGGCGCGGATGGTAGGAATTGGTCAGCACGTCAATGGTCACCGGCGCCGAGAGGACTTGGGTGCCGTTGTTGTCGGAGGCCAGCGCCCTTACGGTATTGGTCCCCGCGGGGGCGTTGGTCCAGAGGAAGGAGAAAGGGGTCCAGGGGATGTTCGTGCTGCCGGCGGGAAATTCTGGCGCGGGCCACGGCCACGCCGGGTTGTTGGTCACCACGCCCAGGCTCTTGCCTTGCGCCAAGAATTCCACGGTGGCGATCGCGCCGCCCGTCTCGCCCGCGGCGGCCACGATGTTGATGTCGGCGTTGGACGGGAAGCTCGAGCCGTTCATCGGGGCGGCGATGCGCACGGCCGGCGCGGGCAGCCTGGTGGTGACGGTGATGTTGACAGGCGGGGAAGTGGTTTGCAGGCCGGCGTTGTCGGTGGCCACGGCGGTCAGCGCATAAGCGCCGGGCGGCACATTGGTCCAAATGATCATGAAGGAATTATTCCGCGGCGCCCGCACAATCGGCGGCAAGCCGGCCTTGGCGCCTGAGGCGGCCGGCGGCCGGAAGGGGCCGGAGGGGAACGGCTGATTGGTCACGGTGGCAAGGCTGATCGCGCCGGCAAAGAACTCCACCGAAGTGACCCAACCGTTGGAGTCCCCGGCCCTGGCCAAAATGACGATGTTCGGCCTGGAAAGAAAGGAGGCATCGTTGGGCGGGCTGCCAATGGCGATGGTCGGCGCGACATTGGTATAATCGTAGGCGATGTACACGACCGCCATGTCGGTGCCGCGCCCGGACAGGGAAAAGCGCCCCTTGGTCTGTGGCAGCTCCAATTGCACGGTTTTGTACCCTGTGGCCGCCGCCTCGGCCACCGGCGTGATGAGGATGTTGGTCTCGCTTTGCCCGGCGGCAAGGGTTACGGAAGTGGGTGCCGTGAGGTAATCCACCCCATTGGTCGCGCTTCCGGCCAGGGAGTAAGTGATGGTTGCGGCGGCATTGGTGTCCTCCCCGCGGCTGAGGGTGAAAACACCGGCATGGCCGCCCGGTTCATACGCCAGGGGTTGCGTTGCTTGCGCCGTGACCGCCGGCTTTGGGGCCGGAGGGCCGAATTGGGCCAGGGCGGCGGAGCCTGTCAAAATGCCGGGCAGAATCGTCGCCAGGGCCAAATCCAAGAAATGACGGCGTTGCTTTTGCATGTCCAAACTCGCGGGCATTCCCGCAGTTTCCAAGGGTGCCTGAAACGAACTGCCCTGTCAAACTCTGCCGTTGGGCAAAATGTTTCGCCCTGAAAGAGGCGTAGTCGCCCAATTGAAAGGATTTGGACGGACACCCGATGAAATTGCGAGGCGGCTTTTAGGTTGATTTCCCTTTGGCCGACATTTAGAAAAGGAGCTTTCGGGAAAGAGCAAATGCTTTTGATCCAAGTCTTCTCACCGATTATGAAAACCAAATTCCAAAATTTGTTGAGCGCGCTGGCGCTGCTCGCAATGCTCGATTCTCCATGGTCCATCGCCTTGGCCCAAGGCACGGCGTTTACCTATCAAGGCCAACTGGAGAACA
>JBEKOF010000223.1:0-8216 GCA_049522055.1 Verrucomicrobiota bacterium
CCAGTTGGTAAACCCAGGCGTTTCGTATGCGGTATAATTGTTCAGCGTGGCCTGCGTCTCGCCGGCCATCATCGTGCCGTACAAATCCGCCGGGTTGGAATGTTCCAATCCCAATAGCACCGCCACTTTTCGCGCCGACGTGGCGGTTGGGTCAATGACGATCGCCAACACTTGGACCCCCTGGCCACCCGGCGACTCGTCCGGGATCACAACGGGCAACCCGATGCCGTTGGCCGAAACGCTGCCATCCGAATTGACGTCGTCCAGGTTGGTGGTGATCGCCGCGTAGAACCCGAAGTCCGCCCCCTGCTGCGTCTCCGACTTGACTCCCGCGTAATAGACCTCCATGGGCGCGGCATTGCTGAAAATCACGGTCTTATTGCCGCCCCGTCCCAAAGATTTCAAGGAATTAGCCACCGTCGCCGCGTCCAGATTCGTCATGCCGTAATTGGTGGAGACATACAAATCTATGTCGGCATCCTGGTTGGCGGGCAGCGACATGTTGGCCGGGTCCGAATTAAAGGTCAGGCTGGGCGGCAAAAACGTGGCGAAGATCGCGTTCGTATAAAGCGGGTTGGTCCCCGTCACCGTATTGGTGAGGACAAAGAAATGCCATTGCAACGGATTCCCGTTCGTCCCCACGTTGACCACCCCCAGGAGATTGGTGACAACATTGGTGCCCCACAGATTCGGTTCGTTCCCACCCACGCGCTGGTGGAGATACCCCTGTCCGGTCGCATTAGTGACGTAGCTGATTTGCATCGGCGGGATCGCGTTGGTATTGGTCCAACTGGACACGATGGCAAAATTCGTCAACGGCACGCTGCTGATGCCCAGGTTCGTCACCGTCAGCCCCGTGGCCGGCGTCTGGTCGTCGCTGGAGATGACTAGCGCGTAGTCCTGCAGGATGGCGTTGGTCTGCGTGCTCACGGCATTGACGGCCACGCGCGTGCCGCGGACGGAAATATAGTAGGTCTGCTGCAAGCCCCCTGCTGAGTCGAGATAAACGCACTCCACATTGTTGACAAGGTCGCTGGGGTCGGAAGTGTTGGTGGGGCTGGGCTGGGTATAAACGCCCGCCTCCCCGCCGCCCACGGGAAAATCATTCCCGATAAACAGATTGGTCCCCGTGTTGTCGGCGACCATCAGGTCCAGGTTGTTGACCAGCGCGATGCCCGCGGCCGGATTGCCCGGCGGATCGGTCCAGACCAGGGTAACGCGCAGGGGAAAATTGGTCGCGCCGGGATCCATCGTGACCATGTAGTTATGCCACTGCCCGGTCTGCAAGGCGTTGGGCAGGCCGTTGGTTTGGGTCTGGTCAAAGAGCGCCATCGAGGAGGCGTTGGTCGTCAAGGAAGCCGGCACGCTGTTGGGCAGATTGGGCAGGCCCCAGCCCTCCAGCGTCCCCAGTTGTTGCGGGTTCAAATCCGAACTGTCGTTGAGCGGGCGCGCCCCGTTGATCAGCAGCGCCTTGAGCAACGCCGGGCTGGGCATGATGTTCATATTGCTGGTCAGGAATTCCTGCATATCGGCCAGCATCCCCGACACCGCCGCCGCCGACATGCTCGTGCCAGACTCATACCGATAGGGCTTAGTCGCCCCAAACGCGTTGTTCAAATTGCTCAACGTGGAAAAGTAATTCCCGTACTGCGTCTCGGTGATGGCCCAGATGTGCAAATCATAAGCCACGGGATGCGGGTCTGCCGCCGAGTCGTTGACACCGATATAGCAATTGGTTCCCGTAGGATCAATCTCCAGCGCCAGCCCCGCCTCGTTGGACATTGTGATCTGGGTCCCGGGCGGAAACAGGTTGATGTTGTTATTGGTGTAGTTATAATAAAACAGCAGGTCGGTGGGGAAGGGGATGGGCGAGCTTGGATTGGGCGAAGCCTGGATGATCAGATTGGTCGTGTTGGTGGGGATGATCATCGAATAAACCTGCATCTGGCCCGGCGGGAGGGTCTGTCCCGGAAAGTTGTAATAATACGTCGTCTCCAACTGGCTCTGGTCTTCGTATTTAGCCGAGCGGGCCGAGACCACCCAGACCCCCGGCGCCACGACATCCGGCTTGAACCGGCCGCCCGGACCTTCGGTGCCGACATCCACGTTGCCCGCGCTGGTCAGCGCCGCGACTGAGTTGCTTCCATCGGTGTCCCCCTCCCAAAACATGTAGTTGGTGAACTCGTTGGGCACCGAAATGAGGTTGGTCAGATAGCGCGGATTCTGGATCGCCCCGACCGTAATCACATTCTTGGCCGTGCCCGGCGAAGTGATGGAGTTTTGCGCTTGAAAAGAGTCGCCCGCCGCGAAAACATACAGCATGGATTGCTCCCCGGGGAAGTTGGGCTGCGCATCGCGCGTCGCGGCGTCGTAACTGGCGGCCATGATGTCATAGCTCGTGTCCGCGTATCCCCAACTGTCATTGGAAATAAAGCCGTTGGTGACTCCGGCGGTGCTCCCCGCGGTCTTGGTCATCAGCGTGTAGGAGGCGTTGGTCTGCAAGTAAAAATCGGAGATGTACGGGCCGGTCAGCGTGTCCACCGCCTGCACAAAGAAGCTGGCCTGCGGCGCCATCCCGCGAAATTGATTCGCCTTGGGCACTCCCGAACCGGGAATATTGCTGGTCACAGTAGCCGAGGCGGTGCCATCGCCCCCAATCGTCCCGATCACATGCGTGCCGTGGCCGTTGGTGTCCACGTCCAGGAAAGCGGGGCCGTTTGTGTCGAAGAGGAGGCGGTTGGTCGAGGGTTGAAAATCCGGGTGCGTGGAATCCGCCCCGCTGTCGTTGACATTCACCCAGATATTGGTGCCCGTCAGGTTGAGATAATTGGCGGCCGCGGAAGGCGTGGTGGACACCCCAAGCCGCGTCCGGGTCAAATCATTCATCAGATGGCGGGGCGAGTAGGTCTCTATCTCCTGCGCCTGTGGCATCTGCGCCACGGCCGCCAGCTTGTCCGGCGGCACCAGCGCGATCAAGGTCGTTCCAAAGGGCGATGGGTCCTCGCCCATCACATTGGCGCCCAGCGCCGCCAACGATTGCGTCGCCGCGGCGGTCTGGCCTTGAAAGACCGTCACCCGCAACACGTTGTTCGTCATCAGCGTCTGCGCGACCGCCTCCGGCAGCAAGGAGGCATCCAATTTGTAGTAAGGCTCATAAGGCAGCACCGCCGCAAACAGCGGGTCCGCGGACATTATTTTTCCCGCGTCGGGCGACGCGCTCACCAGGGCGGCGTTGTTGGGGATGTAGGAAACAAACTCCGCCCCATCCTTGCTCAATTCCGCGTAAAACCCCGCGTCGGGCGCGCGCCGCGACTGCACGATGTAGCTGCCGGGCGCCGCCTCGGAGCGCAGATGCTCTGGAATATCCAATTTGGTCCCGTGGGTCGTGTCAATATGGGCGTTGCGCAGGATAAGCGCGCGGTCGTTGCGCAACAACTGCTTCAAGGTTTGCGGCGTGTTGCTGAGAACGTAGGACGAGGATTTTTTTACGGCTGCTTTGACGGGCGCGGACTTGGCCGCCGCAGGCGATGCGGCCGCCGCCGCGGGGCGGCCGCCCGGCGGCAACATTGCCGCCGCTCGATTTGCGTTTGCGCGGCGTCCGGTCGCCACACGCTCCCCGACATGCCACATCCACGCGGAAGCGGCGAAAAGGATCAAGCTGATCGCCATCCAAGTTCTGGGCTTTAGACGCATGGTTCACCTCCTGCTTCGTTGGGGAAGCGGATATTGCAATGTAGCAGATTCCCGGCCAAATTGCCAGTCAAAAGTCTCTGCGCCGACCGTGCCGAAAATCTGAAGAAAAGCTGATCTGCGCCCCCCAGCCTGGCTGGAGCGAAAGCCCGCTGGCAAAGAAAGCCATTTTTGACAGGATGAACAGGATTCACAGGATGAAATCTTTCGGGGGTTGTTTTGGATGATAGGTTCGTGTCTTGCGTTTGAACTCCAGACGTTGCGCGCCGAAATTCAGCAGCAGGCCCAATTCCACGCCCGTGGCGGTGAGGTAATTCACTAATTGCACGGCGTGGGCGGCGGCCAGCGCCAGGCCGGCCTTTAATTCGACGATGATTTTTTCGCCCACGAGCATGTCGGCCGAGAACTCGCCCACCACAACGCCATCATAATTCACTGTGAGTGGCTTCTCGCATTCGACCTTCAATCCGGCTTTACTCAACTCATGCGCCAAGGCCTTCTGGTAACCCGACTCCAAAAAGCCCGGGCCGAGTGCCGAGTGGACTTTCATCGCGCACCCAATGATCGTCTTTGTCAGTTCTTGCTCTTCCATGTTTGTATCCTCTTCATCCTGTTCATCCGGTGCGCCTCGGGCGCACTTTGTCCTGTTGTTCCAATCTTCATCCTATCAAAACCGTCATCCTGTTCATCCTGTTCATCCTGTTCATCCTGTCAAAACTCTTCATTCATCCTGTCCATCCTGTTCATCAATTGCCGGGTAAAATGTTGTAGCTGTCCACCTGGATTTTCGCCGACGACGCGTTGGGGGGTCCGACCACGTGGCAAACCATCCGCGCGACATACTCCCCGGTGATCTGGTAATTGGTGCAGAGGTTGAAGTTGTTCGCCCCGAAATAGAGGTCCTTCGGTTTGAGCGACTGCCCGAAGCCGTAGATCACAAACTGCGGCTGGCCCACTTTGAGCAGTCCGAACACCTGTTGCGGAATGGCCTCCACCGCTTCGTCGGATAAAAGGTTGGAGTCGGTCGTCCCCAGCAAGGGAGAACTAATGGTCAGCGCCGGCGCCGCCAAGATGTTGCCGATATGGTGAAAAAGCCCGTTGGGCTGAAGGAGCCGCGCCGCGTTGATTCCAAAAGGTCCGTTGAGCACATAGTCCACATTGGTGGTGGTGGGATCAATGGTTTCAAGGCCGGTATAATAGTTGGCGACCGTCACCCCGCTGAGCAGGGCGTACCAGGGAGCGGTGTTGGTCTCGTTGATGGAAAGCAGGCCGCTGGCGGCATTGTCGTTGGGGGTGGCGGTGAATAGATCCAAGAGCGCGTAATCGCCCGTCGGATAGGTGTCCTGAGTGTTGACCCATTCCTGTGTCCAATTGGCAAAATTCTTCGCCGCCCACGCGGGAGAATCGGCCTTCAAAAATATCGTCTGCCAGGGCGTGCCGCGATGGACCCGGCCCAGCCAGCCGATGCTGGGGAATTTATTAGTGGGGAAGTTCCATACATCCGAGTTGGTAATGAGCGGGTCCTTGAAAGTCATGTTGGAGCTGATGAGTTGGCCGGGGGTGTTGGGTGCGGGCCACGGTTCATAGCGGTTATTTTGGGTGAGAACAAAACTATTGCTCGGGGTGGGGGGGCCGGCGGGCAGGGTGAGATCGCCCACCGTGTAATGAACCAGCGGATCGTTCACAATCAATGTCTGGTTCACGTAGGCCGTGGCGCTGGGCGGTGTGGCGGGAGAGCCGAAATACGGCTCGTTCTCATTGGTCGCCGTTCCATGAAGCTCCTCGTAGAAAGTAGTATTAGTATAGTTGCCCAGGTCCCGGAGGACTTGATTGACCACACCCCGGTTCAGGCCGCTGGGCAACATGGTCGGATCCCACACACTTCCGATGTTGTTCCCACCGGTGGCCCGGCCGTTGCCAAAAGCGCCCGGAGGGGGTCCATTGGGATTGAGCCAATTGGTGAGGTTGAGGAATACGCCAAACGGCCCCAGATTCACAAAATCGTAGATCCGGCCGGCGCTGGGGCCGGGGCCGGCATCCATCAGGCAATAGACGACATGGTTGGTTATCGCCAGCGTCCAATCATACGCGGGCGTCGTGGATTGCTTCCGGTCGAGAGGCTGGAAGGCATACTGGCCGTCATTGGTGCCCAGGTAATTCGGATTTTGCACGTTGGTCGCATTAGTCCCCAGAGGCCACATCGTCTGGTAATATTCGGAAAAGTAATTGCCGGGCAGGGAAATGACATTGGTCTGGAGAAACGCGATCATGGAGTTTGTCACCGATAATCCACCGTAATTGGTGTAGCGCCGCCAGCCGCCGAGATTGGTGATGAGGACGTAATTCGTCAGCCCGATGTTGGTGCCATACGGACGATAATTCGGGGAGTTGTTGGTGATGTTGACGGTGATATAATTGCTGGCGAAAACTTCAAAATCATTTGTGGGAATCCAATTCATCGAGTAGGTGTTCCAGGCGTCCATCCCGGAGATGTTCGTCAGCATCATGACGTAGTACTGGTTGGTATATTGCGGCGCCTTGCCGGAATCTCCCAGCGAGGGGTTGCCGTTGGTGGGATACCGGGCAAACAAGAGCTTGCGCTCCACATACCACGCATTGTAGGAAGAGTAGCGGTCGAATTCAGGCAATCCCTTGACCACTCCCACCACCCACGGGATGCCCCAGATATTCGCGTTCACGAGGAGATTGCTGGATGCGCTGAGGGCGTTGGTCAAATCAAGCCACGGCTCTTTGGCGATTTGATTCATCGTGTTGGACCCCGACATGTTGGTGTAGCCGATGATGAACACATTGGTCCGGTCGGTGGCGAACATCGGGCGGAATACCGAGGGATAGGGCGGCGCGGCGGACGGTGTTGGACCGGCGCGCCCAGGGGGGCTCGGAACAGCATTTGTCCTCGTGGCATCGTAGATATTGGCCGCCAACTGCAGCATGCGATGCAGGTTTTCCGTGTAGCGGATGGTGGGGTTGGTCGCGCTGTAAACCCACATGTTGGTCAGCCCAAAATGATTCCAGTTGGTCACCGGCACCAGCGTCCCATTGACAATTATATTGGTGACGATGAACGGATACTCCTGCGAGCGGACCAGGCTCTCGGCCGCGTTGGTGAAAAAGGCCAGCGCGTTGGGCCAGGGCGCCAGGTTAGTCATAATACCATTGCTGTATGTTGCCGCCGAGGTGTTCAGGCTGTTGGCAATTTGATAGCTGTTGTCATAGTTGATGTTCACCTTGTTGCGCAGTCGCAGCGGAAGAGTGCCCGGAATGGTCGAGATGCCGTCGTCATAGACGTAGGTTTGCAGTTCGGGGGCCGAGCCGGTGCCGATGGACGAGAGCAGCCGCTGAAACGTGTAACGGTCGTAGGAATCCAGGTTCGTCCCCGAGTAGAGGAGGTCGTTGACAAAGGCGGTGGAAGTTTTCGTGGGGTCGAAGAGGTCCTGCAGGATGTCGTCATAAGCGTTGGTGGCATAAGCGCCGGGCCACGGGCCACCCACGGTATTGCCGTATCCATAAGGCATGGTGCCGAATTCATCAATGCCCGTTGAGATGAACGGGCCTGCGTTGGTCGCGTTGTTTCCAAAAATATACGGGCTGTTCATGGGCAGCGGATACGGAGCCCCATAGTTCGGGCCATAACGGAAACGGATGAAGGAGTACGCGTCGTTAAAAGCTTCGCCCATATTGGGCGATGCGCCTGGGTTGGTGGTGTATTCGTAAGGGGAGAAAGTCGGGACGTTGAGATTCAGCAGCAGCGCCGCCAGGTTCAGCTCCCAGGATCCAACTCCCTGGTCGCGCACGTATCCGTCCACCGCCGCCGGTGTGCCGGCCGCCGGCATCGGGTTTGTCTTCACCGTGGTGCCAAGCAGGCTCTTGGAATAATTATGGATGAAGTTGAAATCGGGCGTCATGCCGGTTGGCAAAACCAGGTAGGCGTATCGGCCGATAAAACGGTTCGTGGCCGAATGGGGGGCATTGGGATATTCCAGCACCCCAATCCACTCCGGCTCCCCGTTGAAATAATAATTGGTAAAGGGAAAATACGTCGGGGGCGGATTCTTCACGTTGAAAGGTGCGCCGGTGGCGTCAAGCACCGGCTGCAACCCGTTGGTTTCGAACCGCCCGTTGCGATTGATGTCAATATAAAAACGAAAGTCCAGGTTGTTCGGCAGGCTCAGGTTGGTTTGAATGAATACGGGCGGACGCGGATCATAAGCCAGATTGGCGATGTTTTGCGCCACTTGCGCCGGGTCGCCGGTGGCGGCGGCTCCGTCGTAGTTCACGTTGAAAAGACTCGGCGGGCCGTTGGTAAAATTCGGGCTGTAATAGGTGGCCGATTCCATGTAGCCGTAGTTCAGGAAATCACCCTGCATCCCTTGGATCACCCCGGGCGACATCTGCATCCGCGCGATGATCTCCGCCTCGGCGCGCGCCAGCGCCGCCTCGCTCATCGTGCGGGCGCCCGCTTCGTCCAGGACGACCGTCGCCGTGGTCCGCTGGGCGCGGGTGAG
>JBEKOF010000224.1:0-8205 GCA_049522055.1 Verrucomicrobiota bacterium
TTTCTGGACACGCTCCAACTGCGGGAAATTCTGGCCCAAAGCCGCCCCCTCCAGGCTTATATCCCGGCGCTGGAACTGCTGGTCAAGAGTCTGCTGGTGGAACCCAACGCCCTCTACCGCGTCCGCCCGTGGAGCCAGCAATACGACCCGCGCTGGATCGGACCGGGAACCATCGGCGACGACGCCATCGGCCGGGCCCTGGACCGGCTCTTTGAAGCGGATCGGGCCAGTCTGTTGACGCATTTGGCCTTGAGCGCGCTGGAGCATTTCGATCTGGACACCTCTCGCATCCATAACGATTCCACCTCGGTCAAGCTTTCCGGGGCCTACGCCCACCAGCGCCCCGGAACCATCCAACTGCGCCGGGGCTTCAGCAAAGATCACCGCCCGGATCTCAAGCAGTTGGTTTATAGCTTGTGTGTGACCGCCGACGGAGCCGTCCCCATTCATTACAAGGCCTACGATGGCAACCAGACCGACGACGCCACTCATTGGGAAACCTGGCAGGCCTTGTGCCGTCTGCTGGGCAAGAACGACTTCATCTATGTCGCCGACAGCAAATTGTGTGTGCGCGAAACCCTCCTCCAGATCGATGGGCAGCACGGGCGCTTTGTCACCATCCTGCCGCGCACCCGCAGTGAGATCGGGGCTTTCGCCGCCGACTGCCTGGCCAACCGGATTCGCTGGGCCACTCTCTGGCGCCAGCGCTGCCCCCGCCACCAGGGCCGCTGGGAGATCTTCGAGTTGGCCCAGGGGTTCTTTCAAATGCAGGAAGGCTTTAGCCTCCATTGGTATCGCTCCTCGGAAAAACGCCGGCGCGACCACGATGACCGGGAGGAGCAAATCACCGCCGCGCTGGAACGCTTGGAGCGCTTGAACAACCCCCAGCGCCGCGGGCGCAAGGACGCGCCCTCGCTGCAAAAGGCCGCCGACCAGGTGTTGGCCAAACTCCACGCCCAAGATTGGATCGAGGTGAAAATCCAACTCCAGGAAACGGTGCGCTTCCGGCAGAACCACTGCGGGCATGCGACCCCGCGCACCCTCTTCCGCCGCACTGTCAAACAAATTCCAAAAGTCCAAGCCCAACGCAACCTGGCCGGCAACGCCCGCGCCCAAGCGATGGATGGCATCTTTCCCCTGACCACCAACACCCAACTGACGCCGCTCCAAGTGCTTCGCGCCTACAAATACCAACCGCACTTGGAAAAACGTCACAGCCTCTTCAAATCCCTGTTGGAAGTTTCCCCTCTGTTCCTCAAAAAGAACACCCGGATCGAAGCCTTCATCTTTGTCTATTTTGTCGCCCAATTGGTGGCCAGCCTGATCGAACGAACCGTGCGCCAAAACATGGCCCGCCAAGGGCGCAAGGACCTTCCCATCCTGCCGGAAGGTCGCCCCTCCAAAAATCCTTCGGCCAGTCAAATCCTGGAAACCTTTGCCCACCGCTCCCAGCACCAGCTTTATGAAGACTCCTCCCTCATGAAGACCTTCATCGACCCGGTCCGCCCCATCGAAAAGCTCGTGCTCGAGCTGTTGGATTTGCCCCAGGAACTTTACCTCGAACCGGCCCCTTCCACCGGACCACTGGCAAAATGAACCCCTAAAAATCCATGACAAATCAATGACTCCGCTTGCCTGTGCGTGGCGGCGTGAAAGTGGTGGAAAACCGCCGGTTTGAAAATCCGGTCTGAGTCAAACAAAAAAGCCGGCGGGATATGTTGCCGGCGTGGGATGACTGGGTGGAAGTCAGGCTGGGATTTGGTCTTTCATGCGGTAGCTGGGGCCTTCCAGGACCACCAGGTCGGCGTGGTGGAGGAGGCGGTCCAGAACGGCGGAGGCGACGGTGCTGTCGTTGTTGAAGATGCTCGCCCATTGCTTGAAGGGTTTGTTGGTGGTCAGGACGATGGAACCGCGTTCATAGCGCTGGCTGATAATCTGGAAGAGCAGGTCGGCGCCATGCTGATCGATCGGGAGGTAGCCGATCTCATCTAGAATTAAAAGTTCAGGCCGGAGATATTTTCTGAGTTCGATTTTCAAGGCGCTCTTTTTCTGGGCGGCGCTGAGATGGTTGATGGCGTCGATGGCATTGGCAAAGAGCACGGTATGGGATTCCTGGCAGGCGGCATAACCGAGCGCGGTCGCCAAGTGCGACTTTCCTAATCCGACGGTCCCTAAAAAAATGACGTTGGCTTTTTGGGTGAGGAACTCCAGGCGAAAGAGGTTTTGAACCTGTAGCCGGTTGATCTTTTTGGGCCAGTCCCAATGGAACTGTTCCAAGGTTTTGAGGACGGGAAAGCGGGCGGCTTTGATTCGGTGCTGGATGGTGCGCTGGAGCCGTTGTTGATATTGGGCGTCCACCAGACGGCCGAGGTATTCGACGTGACTCCAGGATTGTTGGGCGGCCGTCTGGGCCAGTTCGTTGTATTGGTCTTTGATCAGGGGCAGCTTGAGGGAGTCCAGTTGTTGGTGGAGCAGTGTGGTTTGAGCGCTCATGGCGATTTGCTTTCGTAGAGGTTGAGGTCCACCGGGGGCAGGTCCAGATCCAGCAGGTCCTGCCGGCGGGTCAGGTGCAAAGGGGACGAGGCGGGCGACTGGCGTTGCCTTTGTTCCAGGAGGTTGGCGATGTATTCGCAGCCGTAAGCTTCATAGGCCAGAGCGTCGTCCAAGGCCCGGGCCGTTTTGTCCAAGCCGTAGATTTGACTCAAGGTGGCGATTTTCTGGATATGATGCGGGGCGTTGAGGCGTTTTTCCTGGAGTTTGCGGGCGTAGAGATCGGCTTGGGACCCCAGGCTCAGGAAAGCCTGAAGATAGGTTTGCTGGCGGGCGCGCTGGCGATGGACCAGCAAGTCCTGAATGTGGTCGGGATTGCGGATGTCCTGGCGGCGGTCGTAGCAGCGGAGGTGGGTGGCGATGAGTTTTTCGTGATGATAGACCAGCAGTTGCTCGGGATAGAGTTTCAAGGTCAGCTTCTGCGAGGCGTAGAGATGAGGCACGGTGTAGCGGTTGGTGTCCAGCACGACCCGGCAACAGGCATTGGCGGGAACGGAACGGATGACGGCACCGTCATAGGGCATGGCTGGCAGCGGGCGCAGCAAAGGTTTTTCCTGGGTGAAGCGGTCGAGGGGTTTGCGGTGGGTTTCGCCGTGCAGGCGGACATTGGCCACCGTGTCCAGCCAGAGGCGGGCGGCGGGATTGACGGCGGTGAAGGCGGGGATGTCCAGGCCGTTGAGAAAGTTCTTTTTGACATAGCCCACGCCATTCTCGACCCGGCCTTTTTCATTGCCTTTAGCCACCTGGCAGGCGACCGGGCTAAAGCCGTAATGGGCGGCGAAGTCCAGGTAACGCGGATTAAAACGCGCCGGGTCGCCGCGCGGATGATCCAAGACGCCGACCTTCAGGTTGTCAATCATCACTTTGGCGGGCGACCCGTGGAAAAACTCCAGCGCGTGGCGATGGCAGGAGAGAAAGTGTTCCATCCCCTCCGCCAGGGTGAACTCCACATACATCATCCGGCTGTGGCACAGGACCATGACGAAAAAGCTCAACCGGCGGCGAGTCGATCCCACCTGGACAAAGCCGAAACTGCCCCAATCCACCTGGGCGCATTCGCCGGGGGCAAACTCCAACATGAGGAAGGCAGGCTTGCGCACGGGGCGCACCAACCGGACGAACTCTTTCAGGATGGTGTAGCCGCCGACGTAGCCTTGAGTCTGGAGTTGCTGCAATAGTTGCTGGGCGGTGTAGGGATGGCGCTCCAACTGTGCGACGATCTGACCTTTGAAGGAGTCCAGCTTGCTGGGACGCTGGACGCTCTTGCGGGCTTGATAAACCGGACGCTCCACCCATTTGGCGACGGTTTTGAGGTCCAGGGCCAGTTCGACCGCGATCTGCGGAACGGTCAAACGTTTTTGCTCATGCAGTTCCCGGATTTGACAGAAAAGCGGATAGCTGATCATGCCGCCCCTCCCCCCAACACCCGGCGCAAAATATCGCCGGCGGATTGAGGTTGTCTGGCCCGCGACTCCGCGGCCGGTGGGGCCGCGGGTTCCGGCAACGAGAGCACTTGATAGAGCGGCTTGCGATAAGCGATCAGGTCGGCCTGTTGCAACTGCTGACGCGCCGCGGCCAAGCGCAGCGGCTCCAGGTTCAAATGCCGGCCGATGGCGGCATCGGAGTAGTAACTCAGCCCCTGGACATCGCCGACGGTGACCAGGAACAGATACAACGCCCAGGCGCCATGATCGCACTGGCTTAAATAACGATGGCGGATCAGCCGGTGATCCACCCAACTAAAGCTGGGCGGGATTTGCCGCTGGCGATCCGCCCGAAGCAGATGTTTGCAAATCATAAGTCGATGGCATTTTTCCGGGCAGGTTCAGCCCCAGAATATTGCGCCCCTGTTCTACAACCCGGCGGGTGATGGCGGCGATGTCCTCTTGCAACGTAGAGCCCGTAATCATGGCCACCAGCCCGATAAAACCGGGGTCTTTGGCCAGGCAGAAATCTTGTAACGTACCGAGAGGACTGGGCGGTACGTTACAAGAGACCTGCTTTGGGTTAACCCGCTGTGAATCAGGAACTTGAGACTTTCCAGACGGGGATGCCTTCTTCTTCCAGTAGCCCGGATGGGCCTGGCGCCAGTCCCGCACTCGCTGCACGTTCTGCGGGCCGCGGAAGTAATCGCGGTTGGCCGGCTGGCGCAGCCAACGCTTCTGGCTGGCCTGCTTGCTGGCCTGGCGGCACTCCGGCTTGGAACAGTAACACTGACGATCCTGATTGCGAAAATCGGGGAAAAAGAAATCGTTGCAACCGTGGCACTTGCGTCGCTTGGGCCTGACATTCATCGTCCCCGAAACCACCACCAAGCCCGCTTCCAATCAAAGCAAAACCACCGGCACGGAAGAAGAGCCAAAAGGGAAGAAGGAAGAAGAGCTGTCAGCGCAAGAGCCGGAAGAAAATCCAATCCGAAGAAAACGGATTTTCAAACCGGCGAATAAAATCCAATTTCATTCCGCCGCTGAGACTTGCCCAAGGGGCCGTGAAAAATTACACTCCCGAAGTGCGGAATGTGGGCTGTAGAGGCAAGTTAATCTTAAAACAGCTCCGTTGTGGACTGTTGCGCTTTTTTCCCGCGGCGAACTCTGCATGAGTTCAGCTAAACGGTTCGCCTGCATTCGACAAGGAACTGTCGAATGAAACCAACCGCATCCGCCTGAATGTCCGCGTCCGGTCGTCCGTAGAGAAACTCTGCAACCCGCCTCGGCCCAATCGATTCGGAATCGTTGAAATCAGCCTGCAGGCATTCCATCGCCTTCACCGCGCTGGCATCCGGGAGAAACGGATGGAATTGCGTGGCCACGTCCGAAACGCCGCGCCCGTAATTCCGAAGCAGGTAAAACAGGTCGTAAGCGTCCTTGTTCTCCCCGCGAATGTGGAAAGCGAGAGCCTTGAGAACCACAAACGCCCCGGCTCCGCACACGCGAATGTCCCGCTTGGCTGTTTCCCCGATAATGGTTCTTCCATCCAGCGTCACGACTTGATTATTTCTGAAAGCCAGATGCAGGCCGGGCGCGATGATGGCCGCCCAATCTTTCGTGAGCGGGAACAAACGTCCTGCCTGTGCCTCGGCGCCTGTCTCCGGCTCAATCAGGAAATCGACTGTGACCGGTGGATCACTGATACGCCAGCGCTGCCGCGTAAGCTTGCCATCTTCGTTGACATCAGCGGTGAACTTGGCATTCCCCAGGCGCTCGACCACGTCCTGATACCGTTGTTCCCCGACCAGGGCAAACGCCAGTCCCAAATCCAAATCCAGCGTGCCTACATGAGGCGTCACGTTCTCCGGCAATTTCTCCTGATCAATCAGCAGCGACGGGACAAGCCCTCCCACAACCACCAACTCATCCATCAAATCACCCAATTTCGTGGCGAGATACAGGCATGTGGACTTCACCCGCGCAACTTGGCCCGGTGGGTAGCCGGAGGCGGTTGTTGGTTTTTCAGGCATGGCCGTCCTTTCTCAATAGTTTTGCACGCAATTGTTCAGCCGCTTCCGCAGATCGCTCGGGCTGGTCCTTCAAATCCATGTACAACTGCACCGGGTGAACACAGCGGATGCCGCCGCGCTCTGCTGCGCCGTCGAAAACGCCTTCGTCGTTCGGCACCACCAGCCAGACATTCTCGCCTTTTTGCTCCTCGTGGAAGCCTATTTCCTGTCTTGCCTCCGCTGACGGCATTTGGCCCACATAGAAAACCACCAATCGAAAGCCGGCAAACTGGTTCAGCAACCACGCCCCCGCCAACCCAGTGGCCGCATGGTCCAGCTTGTCGCGTTTCAATTGATCCGACACCCGGCGCAGAATCTCATCACCCGACCGGGCAGCGATATGACCCCGCACGATGTGGTGTTTGGAAAAATCATAAGCCTCGCGCCAGGCATCCAACAGCGCATCGTAATCGGCGACCTTCAGTTCACCGGCGGCATCACGCGCCACCAGGCGCTGTTCTTCCAGATGCCGGACGATGCGGCTCGTAAATCCCTCATCCAATCCGGTCGCCTTTGCCAACGCCCGCTGGCTGAACCTGCTCTCAGGTTCGATCAACAACCGGCGCACAATCCGCGCGCTCTTGGGCGCGAACACACTGCGGGGCCGTCCAGGCCGCTTGAATTGGTTTGGCTTGCCTTCGATGGTCACCCGCAACCCTGGCGCGATCAAATGTGCATTGCCTGACAAATCCAGCCAGCAAACATCCGCTTCCTCGCACAACCGCTGCCCGACTTCGCCCATGTAGGGCACGGCAACCAACGGAATGCTTTTCTTTTTCCATTGCTCCGCGAACTGCCGGGCCGAGCTTGCCGCCATCGCGACCGCCGCCGCCTGGCCGGTCGTTTTCCATTCCACAACAAAACTAAATTCTCCCACCCCGACCAACAAATCTGCCTGCTCCGGCTTCCCGCGACCGGCGGCGGGCTGCCGTTGAACCTTGATAAGGTCCAGCGGCACGGCAAGCAGTTCCGCCAGCCGTTTCGGGACCTCTTCCTCCAGCCGTTGATTCAATGCTCGATTCATATTGTTCAAATACCATGACTTGATCCTGTGGTCAAACCAGCTAATTTAAGCAAGTTCCTCACTACTCCGGCCGGAAGCTTGCCAAGGCGCTCGTTTGGTGCCATCACATGAATTGGCATTCACATGCACAACTTGGCTCTCAGAGCGTTCCGGGAAACGAGCATGCGCGCCAGCAACGCGTTGATGTGGCTGGCGAACCAGCCTGCGGTTGGCCGTGCGCTAAAGGATTTCCCGAGGTGAGCATCGAAGGAAAACACGCCAAATGGCTGGCCCACCCTACAGCAACTTCCATGAGCGCGTCGAGCGCGCGGCCGAGGCAGCCTTGAAACGAAATGGCAGCGTCGGTCCGCTGGAACTGTTCCAGGAAATGAGGCTGCTACAGCCGTGCCACGTCGAGGGCTGGCGCAAAGGCAACGAGCATTACCGGGCGCTTCAACCATGGATTCAGGCCGGGCCGGAGAAGTTTCAAAAGACCATCCGCCATTTCCAGGAGTGGGTCAAACAACGCGGCTTGCGCCCCATCGAAGCCGCCCACACGCGCCGCGGGCCGGGCGGCATCGAACAACTGCATGTCACCGAGGACAGCGATCCGCAATGGGAGAAGTTTTATCGCACGTACTACACGCCGGCAGATTTGCCGGAAAAGAAGACCGCGCGGCTGGCCGCCAAATTGAACCGGCCGCCCGAATTGGTGGTTTTCGAGAAAGTGGGAGACGAGGGCAAATGCAATGAGTGCGGCGCGGAACTGCTCACAGGAGATTACCTGTTGATGGAGAAAGGCCAGCCTCTTTGTCTCACCTGCGCCGACCTGGACCGATTGGTGTTTCTCCCCGCCGGTGACACGGCATTATCGCGGCGGTCACGCAAGCACAGTTCACTCGCGGCAGTGGTGGTGCGATTCAACCGAAAACGCAAACGATACGAGCGGCAAGGTCTGCTGGTGACCGAGGAAGCCTTGGCCAAAGCCGAGGAGGAATGTGTCACAGACGCACCCGCGCGCGCGGCAGACCGCAGTCGCGCGGCGCTGGCACGTCAGGAAGAAGACTGTGAATTTGTATCCGCCCTGGCCCAGGCGATTTTGCAGCGACACCCCGGTTGTCCGACCGAGGAAGCCCGCCGCATCGCTGAACATACT
>JBEKOF010000225.1:0-8180 GCA_049522055.1 Verrucomicrobiota bacterium
TTGCGCTGCATCCACAGCAGCCGACGCTTGGACGAGTTCTGGAAACACCGGCTCAATCAACACGCCAAACGCAATGACACCCTCAGCCTGTCTGCTTAACGAAGAATTTTGTCCTGCACCCCGTTGCGGGATGGATGACAGAAACGGCTCGACAGTGTCGAAAACAACCTGCAGCATATCGGCCATGATTGTCATCATCAGCGGAACAAACCGGCCCGGCAGCAACACGCGAAAAGTCGCAGCCCTGGTGGAGGAGATTTATCGAACGCTCGGCGTGGAATGCCGGATGCTGGACTTGGCGGAAATGCCGCCGGAAATTTTTTCGCCGGATGCGTATGCCGAAAAGCCGGCCGGTTTTTCCAGGTTCACCGGTGCCATTCTGGCTGGCGACGGATTGGTGGTGGTGACTCCCGAATACAATGGCAGCCTGCCTGGGGTGCTGAAGTATTTCATAGACATGCTTCCCTTTCCGGAAAGTTTCGAGCGGCGGCCGGTGTGTTTTATCGGGCTGGCGGCAGGGGTCTGGGGCGCGTTGCGGCCGGTGGAGCAGTTGCAGGCCATTTTCGGCTACCGTAACGCCCACATTTTTCCCGAACGCGTCTTCATGCCGGGCATCGGGAAGATGCTGGATGAGGCGGGGCGCTTGAAGCAACCGGAAATGGAGGAGAGACTGGAAAAGCAGGCCGAAGGATTCATCGGGTTCGTGGAAATTCTGCGCGGCAAGAAACTTCGCTAACCCGGGGCGCCGGCGGTTCCCGTCAAGGATGCGCAACCCAAGCCGGCAAGTATGCGCCTGAGCTGGGCGGCGTGGACTTCGAGGGTGGTGTCGGTCCAGACCACATAATCAGAAAGGGCGATTTTTCGTTCGGCAGACCATTGAGCGTCGAGCCGTTGTTTGATCTGGGCGGCATCCCAACCGCGTTCGGCCAATCGCCGGGCCTGCGTGGCCGCGGAGCAAGCCACACAAATTGTGGCGTCAAACAAGGGCGCGGCCCTGGTCTCGAAAAGCAGAGGAATGACCACGGCGCCAGAGGCGCGGCCGGCGGCGCGCCAGCATTCCACCTCGCGGGTCCAGGCCGCGCGGATGCGCGGATGGAGGATGGCCTCCAGGGCGCTCCTGGAGGCGGGGCGGGAAAAGACTTGCCGGGCCAGTTGTTCGCGGTCGAGGCAGCCGTCGGGAAGGAAAACCAGAGGGCCGAATCTTTCGAGAATCTCCGCCAAGGCAGGCTGCCCAGGCTCAACGAGCTGGCGGGCGACGGTGTCGGTGTCCATCACGGGCAGGCCCTGCTGCCGGAGCAAAGAGCCGGCGGTGGATTTGCCCATGGCGATGCCGCCGGTGAGGCCAAAGAGTTTCATGGTTGAATTGACGCGCGACCACCCCCAATGAAGGCAGATGCCGAGGGAACGGGCAACTGGAAAATCAGAGCGCGATAATGGCCCCGAATCGTCAGGGCAGGTCGGTGTCGCCCATGAGGTAGCGGTCGCACTCGCGGGCGGCGCCGCGGCCTTCGTTGAAGGCCCAGACGACTAGGCTCTGGCCGCGACGGGCGTCGCCCGCGACGAAGACGCCTTTGATGTTGGTGGCGTATTTTCCGTACTCGGCCCTGGCGTTGGAACGGGCGTCGCGGTCCACGGCCAACTGTTCCAGGAGCGGCTGTTCGGGGCCCAGGAACCCCATGGCCAGGAGGACCAGTTGGGCGGGACGGGCCTGCTCGGTGCCGGGAACTTCCTTGGGGACGAATTGCCCGGTCTGGTTTTTCTGCCATTCGATTTGGACGGTGTGGACGGTGTGGACGTGATTGTGGGTGTCGCCCTCGAATTGCCTGGCGGTAGTGAGGTAAACCCGCGGATCGCCGCCAAACAGGGCGGCGGCTTCTTCCTGGCCGTAATCCATTTTGTAAACCTTGGGCCATTCGGGCCAGGGATTGTCTTTGGCGCGCTCCATCGGCGGGCGGGGCAGTATTTCTAGTTGGACCAGGCTCCTGCAGCCGTGGCGCAGGGCGGTGCCGACGCAATCGGTGCCGGTGTCCCCGCCGCCAATGACGATGACGTCCTTGCCGGCGGCGGAAATGCGGGGGTCCTGGCCGGGGTGGTCGAGGAGGGATTGGGTGTTGGCCTGGAGGAATTCCATGGCAAAATGAATACCCTTGAGATGCCGGCCCTGGATGGGAAGATCGCGCGGTTTGGTGGCGCCGATGCAAAGGACGACGGCGTTGAATTCCCGGAGCAGTTTCTCCGTGGGATAATTGGCGCCGACATCGGTGTTGGTTTGGAAGGTGACCCCTTCCTCCTCCATCTGCTGGACGCGGCGGAGCACCAGTTTTTTGTCCAATTTCATGTTGGGGATTCCGTACATGAGGAGGCCGCCGACGCGGTCGGCGCGCTCGAAGACGGTGACGGCGTGGCCGGCGCGGTTGAGCTGGGCGGCGGCGCAAAGGCCGGCGGGGCCGGAGCCGATGATGGCGACTTTTTTGCCGGTGCGGGAGGAGGGGGCCTGGGGTTGGATCCAGCCTTGTTCCCAGGCTTTGTCAACAATGGCGCACTCGATATTCTTGATGGTGACGGGGGGAGAGGAAATGCCCAGGACGCAGGAGCCTTCGCAGGGAGCGGGGCAGACGCGGCCGGTGAAATCGGGGAAATTGTTGGTTTTATGGAGGCGGTCCAGGGCCTCGCGCCAGAGGCCGCGATAAACCAAGTCGTTCCATTCCGGGATGAGGTTGTTGATGGGGCAGCCGGAGGCCATGCCGCTGAGGAGGATGCCGCTGTGGCAAAAGGGGATGCCGCAATCCATGCAACGGGCGCCCTGCTGGCGGAGTATGGGTTCGGCCAGGTGGAGGTGAAACTCCTCCCAGTCATGGATGCGTTGGAGGGCCGAGCGGTCCAACGGCAGTTCGCGCAGGTATTCTAAGAATCCTTTTGGGTTGCCCATGGTTTATTGGGGTGAGGGTTGCAAATGGTTGAGCGGGGCAATTATCCGCCGCCGACGCGGGCGACATTCCTGGCGTTGGCCTCGAAGGCGGCCATGACGGCTTCGTCGCCGGTGAGACCGGCGTTCTCGGCCTTGGAAATCTCCTCCAGCATGCGCTTGTAGTCCTTGGGCATGACTTTGACGAATTTGGGGGCCATCTCCTCCCAAAGTGCCAGAATCTGGGAGGCCCTCTGGCTGCGGGTGTACTGGGCGTGGCGCTGAATCATCTGGCGGATTTGCTGGATTTCGCGCGGGTCCTGCAAGCGTTCCAAGGCGACCATCTGTTGATTGCAGCGGCGGGGAAAATCCTGCGCCTCATCGAGGACGTAAGCGATGCCGCCGGACATGCCGGCGGCGAAATTCCGGCCGGTGGGACCGAGCACGACGACGCGGCCGCCGGTCATGTATTCGCAGCCATGATCTCCCACGGCTTCGACGACGGCGTTGACGCCGCTGTTGCGCACGCAGAAGCGCTCCCCCGCCATGCCGCCAATGTAGGCTTCCCCCAGGGTGGCGCCGTAGAGGGCGACGTTGCCAATGAGGATGTTTTCCTCCGGCACAAAGGTGGAGCCCGCGGGAGGAAAGACGATGATTTTACCGCCGGAGAGACCCTTGCCGAGGTAATCGTTGGCGTCGCCTTCCAGGAAAAAAGTCATGCCTCGGGGGATGAAAGCGCCGAAGCTTTGCCCGGCGGACCCCTGGAAATGAATCTGGATGGTGTCTTCGGGCAGCCCGGCTTCGCCAAAGCGGCGGGTGAGTTCGCTGCCGACGATGGTGCCGACGACGCGATTGGTGTTTTTGATGGGGATGGTGGCGGTGACGCTTTGCCGGCGCTCCAGGGCCGGGGCGCAGAGTTGGAGCAGGAGGGTGTTGTCCAGGGCCTTGTCCAAGCCATGATCCTGATCGAGTTGACAGAAGCGGCCGACCTGGTCGGGGACTTTGGGCTGATAGAGAATATTGGTGAAATCCAGGCCGCGGGCCTTCCAATGTTCAATGGCATCCCTGGGTTCAAGGAGATCGGTGCGCCCGATCATTTCGTTGAGAGTGCGGACGCCGAGCTGGGCCATGATTTCGCGGACTTCGCGCGCAATGAAGCGCATGAAATTGACGGCATGGACGGGATCGCCGGTGAATTTTTTTCGCAAGACGGGGTCCTGGGTGGCGACGCCGACGGGACAGGTGTTGAGGTGGCAAACGCGCATCATGATGCAGCCCAGGGAGACCAATGGGGCGGTGGCAAAACCAAATTCTTCGGCGCCCAGGAGGGCGGCCACGACCACATCGCGGCCGGTCTTGAGCTGGCCATCGGTTTCGAGAGCGATGCGACTGCGCAGGTTATTGAGAACGAGAGTCTGATGGGCTTCGGCGACGCCCAATTCCCACGGGATGCCGGCGTAATGGATGCCGGTCAGCGGCGAGGCGCCCGTGCCGCCGTCGTGTCCGCTGATGAGGACGACGTCGGCGTGGGCTTTGGCGACGCCGGCGGCGATGGTGCCGACGCCCACTTCCGCGACGAGTTTGACGCTGATGCGGGCGCGGTGGTTGGCGTTTTTCAAGTCGTGGATGAGTTCGGCGAGGTCTTCGATCGAATAGATGTCATGGTGCGGGGGAGGAGAGATCAGGCCGACGCCGGTAGTGGCGTAACGAACTTTGGCGATCCAGGGATAGACCTTTCCGCCCGGCAATTGTCCGCCTTCGCCGGGCTTGGCGCCTTGGGCCATTTTAATTTGAAGTTCCCGGGCCATGACCAGATACAGGCTGGTGACGCCAAAGCGGGCGGAGGCGACTTGTTTGATGGCGCTGTTCTTGGAATCGCCATTAGGCTCCAGGACGTAACGGGCCGGGTCTTCGCCGCCTTCGCCGGTGTTGCTTTTGCCGCCGATGCGGTTCATGGCCACGGCCAGAGATTCGTGGGCTTCCTGGCTGATGGAGCCGTAGGACATGGCGCCGGTTTTGAAGCGTTTGGTGATGGCTTCGACCGACTCGACTTCTTCGATGGGGATGGGCTGGGCGGAGGGTTTGAGCTCCAGCAGGCCCCGGAGGGTGCAGAGTTTTTTGGATTGGTTGTTTACCAGGCCCGAATACTCCTGGAAGGCCTTGAAGTCGCCGTTGCGGCAGGCTCTTTGCAGCGCGTGAACGGTCCGCGGGTTGAAGAGATGATATTCGCCGTCCACGCGCCATTGGTGATGACCGCCGACCTCCAGGGCGTAGCCGTTGACCTGGCGCCTGGGAAAGGCGTGTTGATGGCGGGCCTGGGCCTCGCCGGCGATGACGTCCAGGCCGATGCCCCCGACGCGGGAGGCGGTGCCGGTAAAATACTTTTCGACCAGGGAGGGATGGAGACCGATGGCCTCGAAGATCTGGGCGCCGCGGTAGCTCTGGATGGTGGAGATGCCCATCTTGGAGATGACTTTGACGACGCCTTTGACGGCGGCTTTGACGAAATTTTTGCAGGCGTCCTTGTGGGTGATTTTTGTCAGCAAGCCCTGGCGGATCATGTCGTCCAGGGTTTCAAAGGCGACGTAGGGATTGACGGCCCCCGCGCCGTAGCCGATGAGGAGGGAGAAATGATGGACTTCGCGCGGTTCGCCCGATTCCAGGACGATGCCCACCCGGGTGCGGGTGCCTTCACGAATGAGATGATGATGGAGGCCGGCCACGGCGAGCAAGGCCGGAATGGGCGCCAGATCGGGGTCCACGCCCCGGTCGGACAGGATGAGGATGTTGGCGCCGGACTCCACGGCGCTGCTGGCGCAGGCGCACAAGTCGTCCATGGCTTTGGCCAGAGCGGCCTCGCCGCCGCCGGCCTTGAAGAGGATGGGCAGGGTGTGGGATTTGAAGCCGGCGTGGTCAATGTACTTGAGCTTGGCAAATTCCTCGTTGGTGAGGATGGGGGTTTGGAGCTTGATCAAATTGCAACTGGTCGGCTTGGGCTTGAGCAAATTGCGCTCGGAGCCGATGGTGGTTTCGGCGGAGGTGACCAATTCTTCGCGGATGCAGTCAATCGGCGGATTGGTGACTTGGGCGAAGAGTTGCTTGAAGTAGTTGTAAAGCAGTTCCGATTTGTCGGATAGAACGGCCAGGGGCGCGTCTATGCCCATGGAGCCGACGGCTTCCACCCCGTCGCGCGCCATGGGGGACAGGACGAGACGGAGGTCTTCGAAGGTGTAGCCAAAGGCCTGCTGGCGTTGGAAGACGGTGTGATGGGCCGGTTCAGGCTCATGCACCGCCTCCGGCACGGCCGCCAATTCCAGGAGGTGCTGGTTGAGCCATCGCCGGTAAAGGGCTTCGGAGGCGATGGCGGCCTTGATCTCTTCGTCGGCCACGATGCGGCCTTGTTCTGTGTCCACCAGGAACATGCGGCCGGGCTGGAGGCGGCCCTTGAGCAAGACCCGGTCGGGAGGCACGTCGAGGACGCCGACCTCCGAGGCCATGATCACCAGATCGTCCTTGGTGACATAATATCGGGAAGGACGCAAGCCGTTGCGATCGAGCACGGCGCCGATTTTTCGTCCGTCGGTAAAAGCGATGGAGGCAGGCCCGTCCCAGGGTTCCATGAGGCAACTGTGGAATTCGTAAAAGGCCTTTTTCTCGTCGCTCATGGTTTCGTGATTGGTCCACGGCTCCGGGATCATCATCATCACGGCGTGAGGCAGGGAGCGGCCGGCCAGGACGAGGAGCTCGAGGCAATTGTCGAACATGGCGGAATCGCTGCCGTCGGTGTTAATGACCGGGAGGAGCTTCTGCATGTCGTTGCCGAAGAGGTCGCTTCGAAAGATGGCCTGGCGGGCGTGCATCCAATTGATGTTGCCGCGCAGGGTGTTGATCTCGCCATTGTGGGCGATGTAGCGGTAGGGATGGGCGCGGTCCCAACTGGGGAAGGTGTTGGTGCTAAAGCGGGAGTGGACGAGGGCCAGGGTGCTTTCCATGGCGGGATTTTTGAGGTCGGGATAGTATTCGTCCATTTGCTCGGTGAGGAGCATGCCCTTGTAAACGAGGGTTTGGGAGGAAAGGCTGGAGATGTAAAACCAGTGGCCGCCCTGCACAGCGCTATAACGAATGGCCCGCTCGGCCCGCTTGCGGATGACGTAGAGCTTGCGCTCGAAGGCCATGGGGTCGGTCAATTTGGCGTCGCGCCGGATGAAGGCTTGTTGGACAAACGGCTCGCCGGCTTTGGCGGTGGCGCCCAGGGAGGCATTGTTGGCCGGCACGATGCGCCAGCCCAAAAACTTCTGCCCCTCCTCGACGACGATATTCTCGAACATCATCTCGCAAGCGCGCCGGTCATTGGCGTCGCGCGGCAGGAAAACCATGGCCACGCCGTATTGGCCCGCGGGGGGGAGGTTGATCTTGTCCTTGCGGCAGACCTCCTGGAAGAAGCCGTGGGGCATTTGCATGAGGATGCCGGCGCCGTCGCCGGTGTTGGCCTCGCAACCGCAGGCGCCCCGATGGTTGAGGTTGATGAGGACGGTCAGGGCGTCGCGGATGATCTTGTGGGATTTTTTTCCCTTGATGTTGACAACAAAGCCGACGCCGCAGGACTCGTGCTCGTACCGGGGATCATAGAGGCCCTGCCTAGGCGGCAATCCCGGGGGCCTGTCCGGCCTGTCTGTTTTTGGACTCATCTGGTCGCGGTTTTGTTGTATCACAAGTACTTTTGATATTTTTTACTCGATTTGGGCAAAGTGCAACAGGGAAATGAGGTTTTTTGTGGAGCGGGCGGGCGGAACCGGAAAAATCGGAGAAAACGGAGAAATCGGAGGTTTTGGAGGGCGGAGAAACCGGCTTGACGGGGTGGCAAAGGAGTGCTTGGCTTAGGTGATCATTAGACGCGCGCATTATTCCTAATAAATGGATGAAGCATAGCTAATGTGCTGGCGGGGCACTTTTTCAGATGAAAAGGAAAAAGGCAGCGGGGAAGGCGCTGGCGCTGGTGGCCAGCGCCGGGGTGTGGTGCGGCTTGAACCTGCACGGGCAAAGCGCCCCGACGATCATCACCCAACCGGCCAGCCAGACGGTATTGGCGGGAAGCAATGTGACGTTCAGCGTGGCGGTGGGCGGGACTGGCCCGAATGGCCCTTAGTTAAGGTATAAACCGTTTAACATCAATGTGATATAGAATTGGTCAAGAATCACCAACCGCCAAGGTTGTCACCCACCTCCGAGGGAAGCCACCAAAGCGATTCCCCGGCCTTCGCAGCTCGACTGGAAA
>JBEKOF010000226.1:0-8161 GCA_049522055.1 Verrucomicrobiota bacterium
CGGCAGCACCAACCCCACCGACACCACAGCCGCCGTTGCACCCGCCGCCAACCCCTTCCCCCCGGCGGCAATCAGTACCACCCCACAACCGTCTCAAATAGGCGGTCTATGCCTCAGCTTCGACGTTTTGGCCGCATTGCGTCAAGTCTTGACGCTTCGCCCACGGGTGGTAAGCCTTTTCGGATACCCAGCCGTTGTCCAACCGGCTTTGGTAAAGTGCCCGGGAAATGGAACAAAATTTATATTGTCATCATTTCCCGGCAGGGGTAATAATAATGCCACGCCCCGGTGGGAGCATCGTTTGGAAACGAGCATGAAGTTCTACGCGCACACTGTTGAAGACGGCGAAGGCCGGACTCTTTACACGCTCAAGGATGGTCGGCAGACCACCGCCAAGCCACGTCTGTCGGACCTGGCCGAGGAACAAATCGGCTGGCAGCCTCTTTCCAGCCATCTCGTCAACGTGGCCGAGCAATCGCGGAACTTCGCTGAATTCTCCAGGCTTCCCGAAGAAGCCTTCTTAGCTGGCTTGCTCCACGACCTGGGCAAATACCGCCAAAAGTTTCAGCTCATGTTGCGTGGTTTGAAAGAGGAATCTCCCCATGCCTACGCTGGCAGCAGTATTTGCCAAAACGGAGGATCTGCTGGATTCATGGCCGCGAGCTTTGCGATTGGCGGACACCATGCGGGCCTTCCCAATGGAATGGCCGCGAACAAGGAAAGGATTCAGCGGCAGGAAAACGTCGCTGGCCCTTCGCCGGAGTTGGTCAAAACCGCAATTGCAGATTTCAGAGAGCGGGTTGAGGAGACCAGCGGGACCTCGGAACCCGACCAACTCCGACGAGGCATTGCGCGTCTAGTGGACTTGGCGCACGAAAAGCCAGCGCTACGCTTGCAAGGGAAAGACCCGCTTGCTTGCGAGTTCTTGACACGGCTGCTGTTCTCCGCGCTTGTGGATGCCGACCGGTTGGACACGGAACGGTTTACTCAGCAGCGCAAGGCTGACACCCGCGAAAGCTACCGCAGGCTAGTGCCGACCATTTCCGAATTGCTCGGTATGCTCGACACCTTCGTCGGTAAGAAATCAGCCTCTGAGCAGTCGGCTGAAGTCCGCTCCCTCCGTGAATCTGTCCGGTTGGCCTGCGAAAGGGATTCGCAGCTTCCGCGAGGCATGTTCACGCTGAACGTCCCGACCGGCGGCGGAAAGACACTTGCGTCCATGAACTTTGCTTTGCGCCACGCGGAAAAGCACAAATCGCGACGCGTGATTGTCGTCGAACCATACCTCAGCATCATTGACCAAGTGGCGAAAGAGTTCCGAGAAGCGTTTGGTCGACTGGCAGTCCTTGAACATCACAGCCTCTCGACTGCTTCTCCCAAATCCGCCCGCGACGACAACCCAACTGCGCTCGATCTCGCTGCGGAGAATTGGTCAGCGCCTATCATTGTGACTACGACGGTTCAATTCTTTGAGAGTCTGTTCACCGACTCGCCGGCCACCAGCCGCAAGCTCCATAACGTTGCCAATTCGGTCGTGATTTTTGATGAGGTGCAAAATTTCCCTCGCCATCTTCTCCTGCCACTCCTGGCGATGCTCCAGCAGTTTTCCGAGTTTGCAGGGACTTCCTTTGTGTTCATGTCAGCGACTCTTCCTGATTTCAGTGCGACTGTTCAGAGTGCGATCCGATTCGGCGAATACGCCGCTGCCCTTCCAAACAACAAGCCAATCCAAGAAACGCTGCAACGATTCCCGTCGCTTCACCGGATCAGCGATTCCGCGCGCCCGTTCACCATCACTTCTCGTGTGAATTACGATTGGGAAGAAACTCTGCCTGGCTTGAGCGGATGGCCGCAAATCGCCGACGCGATCCAAAAATATTCGCAGAGCCTGACCGTTGTGAACCTCAAGCGTCATGCCCACGCGCTCTGCTGCGAACTATTGAAGCGGGGTGTCCGCGTCCTCCATTTATCCACAAACCTCTGCCCGGCTCACCGACGGGAAGTTTTGCGAGAAGCTGCTGAATTGCTGAAGATCGATCAAAAGTTCGCTTTTGTGGCGACGCAGTGTATCGAAGCTGGCGTGGACATTGACTTTCCTGTTCTTTTTCGGGCAGTTGGCCCGCTGGATTCCATTGCTCAGGCTGCGGGTCGTTGCAACCGGCACGGGGTTCGGCCGCAGAAAGGCAGGGTCGTCCTTTTCACTCCGGAGGACGAGGGGCGCGAGGAAAAAAAGAAGCTCCCACCGTCTGCGATCTACCAGCAGGGAACGACCGAAACTCGGTCTTCGTTTTGGAAGCGAGACCTGGACAACCCGGAAACATTCGTCCGCTACTATGACCGGCTCTTTCGATTGGATTCACTCGACCAGCCGACTCACCCGGATTTCCGAGACCGAAAGATAAACCGGGACTTGCGCCCCGGCCTTGCCTTTGAGGATACAGCCAAAGCATTCCAAGTGATAGATTCACCGACAACCTCTGTGTTTGTGGGCTGGTCGGCGCGAGGCCATTCTGTGCAACGGCTCAAGCACCTCATTCGCGCCACACAGTTCAACACGGCCCGTCTGGCGCGTGTGATGCGCATGGTTCGGCGTTTTCAGGTCAACATCTACGAACACGACTTCCGGGCCTACACGGTGCTTTTTGAAGAAGTCATTCCGGGCGTTTTCTTCACTGCCGCATATCACCCGGAATACGGCCTGAACCTCAACGGCCATTGGCCACAGGATTTCGTATGGTAAAACAATACTGCAAAGCGCCACTTGGCGAAGTCTCGGTCAAAGTGTGGGGCGCGCTTGCTTGCTTCACGAGACCGGAATTCAAGGTTGAACGAGTTTCATACCCTGTCATGACGCCATCCGCTGCGCGTGGCATCTTGGAGGCGATTCTATTCAAGCCAGAATTCAGCTATGCCATCACGCGCATTGAGGTGCTGCGTCCACTCCGCTTTGTTTCCATCCGCAGGAATGAGGTTCAGAAGGTCGTTGACCTCGATCGTGCCAAGGACAAATGGTTGACAGGCAAAGAACCCGTAGAACACCTGTTGGCGGACATCAAGGGGAAGAAGTTTTCCGGTGACAAAGAAGCCAAGAACCAAATTCGGGAGGCGAACCCACTTTTAGCGCAATACGAAAGCAGTTCGCAGCGGAACATGCTGGCGCTAGCGGATGTGGCCTATAACATCTTTGCCGGAATCGTTCTCCAGAAAGAGAAATCCAAACTGCGAAGCCGATTCGGCGGACTGCGCCCGATTGACAACTTCCGCAAATATCAAGCGGCCTTCACACGGCGGGTCGCCAATGGACAATGCTTCCACCGTCCTTCGCTTGGCTGCCGCGAGCTCTATGCGCATTTCGCCCCCATCGAAGCTCGGGTTGCCGACGACGATGGCAAATTTCTGTCATCCGAACCGCTGAAAACCTACGGGATAGGTGAAGTGGGCGAACCGCTTGGCCGGATGCTTTACGACATCGCCTACACGAACGACGGCCACCGCCTCTACGCAAAGTTTTTCGATGCCATCGTAAAGCAGGGCTGTATGGACACGCGCGAGGATTTCCTCCGGCAGGTCAACCGGCTTCACGAGCAAGACATTGAAAAGGGAGGGATTGAGGCATGATTCTGCAAGCGCTGAAGGAATACGGCGACTACGTGAAGCCACCGCCGGTAGAAGGGATCGCGTCCGATGCGTTTGCTGACGGAGTCAGGATTCAGTGGTTGCTTGAGATTAACGCAGTCGGGAACTTTCATGACTTGCTGTATCGCGGTGTTGAGCGGCTCGGGCCAAAAAAGAAAAAAATCATCTCTTTTCCTGCCCTAGACAAAGTGCCCAAGAATGTCACCAGCGACCGGTCGCACGGGGGAAATCCTCAATTCTTGGCCGATAACCTGGAATACTGGTTCGGAATTTCCGCAAAGAAATTCGGACAGAAAAGCTTTGATTCTCACATTGCCATCGCTAAGGACTTCGCTGACAGTTTTCCGGATGATGAGCGCGCTCAGGCGGTGAAGAAGTTCTTCGAGAAGTTGGTCGCTGGACAGGTGCTTGCTCAACGGCGTGGCAGGGCCGTTGACCGCGTCCAAAGCTTTTTCGCCAAGCAACCACCAAACGAAGTCATTGTTGACCGTCGGCAGCGTGTAATCAGGCAGGTTGAACAGTATTTCGACAAGCAACTCACCGACAAAATCCAAGTGGCGTGGAATCCCAAACCCGCTCGTGGGGCCGGGAAGCTCGTGATCATGGCAAGGAGTTTCCCCGTGAAAAACGCAAAGGAACGAATCGCCCTTTGCTTGCAGCAGGACAACCTGAAGCCAGTTTTCCATGCTTGCGAAAACCTGCGACTCTTTTGGAGTGAGAAATATCGAAAAGCGAACGCAGAGCGCGAAAAGCCGGCGAAGGCTGGCGGCAATCCGCCGTGCCTCTGCTGCGGGCAAGCAAAACCTGCGGTCGAACCGTTCGGCACGTTCAGCGGTCTTGCCGATCAGGCGACGAGCTTGGTTTTCACAGGTAAGCCGGCTTATCAATCGTATGGCTTCAAGAAGGGAGAAATACCAAACGCTGCCGTCTGTCTGGAGTGTTCTCAGGCTGTCATCCGGGGTCTTGAGTCCCTGCTGAAAAGCCGATCGACGAGCAAGAAATTCCATCTCGGACGTCCACGTCCCGGCGAAGGAGAAAAGATCCCGCCTGTGATATTTGTGTTTTGGACGAGGCAACCTACTGAATTTGATTTCGGCAAAACCGTTGAAGCTGACCTCGAAACGGTGAAGCGGATACTTGAAAGTGTTCACAAAGGAATTCCCCGAGAGATTGCGGAAAAGCAGTTCTACATCTTGGGGATGTCGGAGTCCTACCGTAGAACGATGGTGCGGTATTGGAGCGAAACCAACGTAAAGGAGGTGGTGGAGAATTTGGCTGCCTGGTTTGAGGATCTCAGAGATCGCTTCGCGGAATATGGCCCAAACTACAAGCCTCTCTCCTTTATCCGGCTTTGCCAGGTGACTGTCCGGCAACCCAACCAGCCAACCGATGAATGGAAATTCCCTCCCTTCATTTCCACGGGTCTCTTCCTGAGCGCGTTGTTGGGCAAACCGATTCCGCCGCCAGTGCTCCAAGCGCTCGTTAATCGGGTTCGCATCGTGACTCAAACCGAGTTCGACCCGCAGAACTCGAATGCGGATTACAAACTCAAACCTGCCCGAATGGCGCTGCTGCGCCTGACCCTGAATCGCCTTATGAAAAACAACGAACAACCATTCGATGTCGGCCTCGACGTGGACCGACGAGAACCTGAATACCACTGCGGACGCCTCCTCGCCGTCTGCGACGCCGCAATGCGATGGTCAAACAGCAGTGAGCGCGGCAAACCCGGTAAATCTACAGTGGCAGACCGCTACATGGGCAGTGCATCCTCAGCGCCATGCAGCGTGTTGCCGGTGGTTTATCGGAATTGCCGCCATCACCTGAACAAGCTCAAGCGGGATTTGCCTCCCAAGTTCCTGCAAATGGAAATACTGTTGGATGAAATCCTGAGCAAGATAAAATCGTATCCGGTTACGCTGACACCCAAAGAGGCCGGCGTTTTCATCCTTGGGTTTCACCACCAGCGCCAGTACTTCTTCCTCGTCTCGCGCTACGCGAAGCTCAAAAAGCAACTAAAAGAAGGCTCGCTCCCTGACGAGAACAAAACGGAATTGGAAGCCTTGGAAGACTTCGTGAAGCGGGCACGTTTCGACGCTTCCCTGCTGGCTGATCTGCCGGACGAGGAAGCGCCGGAAGCGCCCGCTGCTGAACCAGAGTGAACCGCACACAGCTTTAACTTCAAATCCCATAGAATATGAAAACACCAGAAACTCCGAAACATGCATACCTCGACACACTCGACAAACTCGGCACAGGAACGGTTCTTTGCCGCCAAGAGTTCGTCTTTTTCTTCGACGCGCTCGACTGCAACCCTAATGGCGACCCGGACGCTGGCAACCTGCCGCGTGTTGACCCCGAAACACAGCACGGCCTCGTAACGGATGTCTGCATCAAGCGAAAAATCCGCAACACGATCCAGATGTGGGCGGACAGCCAATCCCCTTACCGCATTTTCATCCAGAACACTGAGGCGTTGAACAGTTTGATCGCCCAGGCTCTGCCAAGGGCGGAAGTCGCAAAGCCGGAAGAACCTGACAAGCCTGATAACTACAAAGACCGGAATCGTGCGCAGGTGGAAGATGCGAAGAAGGACATGATGAAGCACTTTTTCGACATCCGCACTTTCGGCGCAGTGATGTCCACTGGCCCGAACGCTGGTCAGGTCCGTGGCCCAATTCAAATTGGATTCAGCCGGTCGGCAGATCCGATCTTCCAGGTTGATTGCTCCATCACCCGCATCGCCATTACGACCGAGAAAGAGTTTCGCGGCGGCGCAGATCCAACCAAATTCAAGGTCACCGAAATGGGCCGCAAGGCGCTCGTCAACTACGGCCTGTATCGGATGCACGGCTTCTACAATCCCTTCCTCGCGAGCCAAGACTTGAACAGGACGAACGGCACGGGTTTTACCGCAGCCGATCTGGCCGCTCTGTATCGAGCCTTGGCGAACATGTTCGAGTTCGACCATTCAGCAACACGGGGCGAGATGCACGCGCAAGCGCTTTTCGTGTTTGAACACACAGACTCCTTGGGCAACGCCCCGTCTCACCAATTGTTCCAGTTAATCCACAAGCCCATGCGCGCTGATGAACACGTCATTCCCCGAAACGTCACCGATTACTGTTTGGAGTCGCTGCCGAATGATGGGCAGCCCTTGGTTGCTTTCCCGAGGGTCAAATTCCACGCGTTGATGAACAACATTCCAAATCGTGCAGAGAAAGCCTCCGAGGTTAAGTGAAGCCGCTGCGGGGCTTTTTGTTTCGCTCCGCGTTCAGATAGGCATTGTGATCCCAATCGAAAATCTCAAATCGAAAATGGCAAGGCTGACGGGCAAGGAGATGTTGCCTCTCTCGCTGCTCAACGACTACCTGTACTGCCCGCGCCGGGCGGGGTTGAAAATCATTGAAGGCTGGCGCGCGGAAAACATGCACACCGTCCGCGGCGACATCGTTCATGAACATGCCGACCTGCCGGGGTACGAAGTCGCCAAAAACGTGACGCTCCTTCGCGCGTTGCCAGTCTTCTCCGACCGGCTTTGCTTGTCCGGCAAATGTGACGTCATCGAACGGCACCCCGACGGCTCTCTCCTGCCGGTGGAATACAAAAAGGGCAAACGCCGACAATTCGAAAATGACGATGCCCAACTGTGCGCCCAGGCGCTCTGCCTGGAGGAAATGTTCAACATCGCGATTCCATGCGGTGCAGTGTTCCATGCTGAAAGCAAACGTCGCCGCGAAGTGATGTTTACGCCTGAACTGCGGAGTTTGACCGAGCAGGCAATCAACGAGCTTCACTACCTGAGTGATGCGCGGCAGGCGCCACTCGCCCAATTCAAACCAGCTTGTGAGGAGTGTTCCCTCTTCAAAATTTGCCTGCCGCGCGTCACAAGCCTGCCCGCGTCGCTCCGCCGCGCCACGGCGCTACTTTTTGAAACTTAACGCCGCATCCCGGTCATGGACATTCAACAAAACACGCTCTATCTGACAACGCCGGGCAGCTATGTGGCCCGCGATCATCTGACGCTTCAGGTCGAAGTCCCGGTTTATCCCCCCGACCTGCCACTGGAAAAGCGCCACCGCGAGTTGGCCATCGAAACTCGAAAACTCTCTGTGCCCATCCACCACTTGGAATCGGTTTGCATTTTCGGCGCTTCCACCATCAGCCCCCCTGTGATGGATCTTTGCTGGGAACACGGCGTCGCCATCAACTTCCTGTCTGAGAATGGCTATTTTCAGGCCCGCGTCACCGGCGTGGCTGATACGAGCGTCACCTTGCGCCGCACCCAATTCCGTGCCGCAGACGACCCAACTCGCGCCGCAGCCATTGGCCGTCAGATTGTTGCCGGCAAAATCCAAAATTCCCGCAACAGCCTTTTGCGCGCCGGACGCGAAACCAATGACGCTGCCGAGCAAGCACAACTTGCGAAGGCTGTCGACGCGCTTGCACAACAACTTTCCGATTTGGGAGGTTCCCATCCCCCGTTGGATCAAGTGCGCGGTGTCGAGGGCATGGCGGCACAGAC
>JBEKOF010000227.1:0-10333 GCA_049522055.1 Verrucomicrobiota bacterium
AGATAGCCAACTTCATTCGTCCCGTCGTATGTCACAGCCAGATGATGAAAATTCCCGTCGTTGACCGGGGTGCTCGTGCTCATTTGATCAAACGCTCCGTCCCAGAACAGTTGCACATAGAGATTGCCGTCGGTCCCCACATACATGTCCGGCACCCAACCGCCGCCCGGGTAGCCAAAGGGAGCGCCAGCCTGTTGTTCCAAAATCACCCCTCCCGCCGCCGTCTCAAACCATAGCTCGATGGAAAAAGGCTGGCCGTCGGGCAAGGGAAACAAGTTCTCTGGAAGCTGCATATAGTTGCTGCCGCCATTGAACGCAAAGCCGGTGCCCACCTTGGCGTTGGTAAATCCAACCCCATTTGTCAGCACGCCGTTGTTGCCTCCAATAATATCCACCGCATTACCCTCCCCAGGCCACCACGCAATTATCCCCGCGGGCGGCTCGACACATACCGGAATCGTCACCGTCAAGGTCGCCACCAAGCTCGTCACTGCGCCATACACATTGGAAACCACGCAACTGAACTGGCTGCCCGAGTCGGACACCGGCACATTGGTCAGCAGGCAGGTCGCGTTGGTCGCGCCCGCAATTTCAACGCCGTTTTGCAGCCAGAAGTAGCTCAGCGGCAGCGCGCCCGATACGCTCACCGAGAAAGCCACCTCGTCCCCCTCATAAACCGACTGACTCTGCGGCGGGATGGCGATCGTGGCATTGAGGTTGGTCTGCCCCGCGAAGGTCACCACACTCTGCGGCGGCAGCGCGTAGCTGAACGAGGCGTTCGTCACCGGGACCACAGCTTGCATGGCAAGTGAACGGGTGTCGTCCGTAATCCACGGTGTCACAAAACCGGCGGTGAAGTTGGCCAGATTAAATATCTGCGTCACAGAGCTGGCATTGGGATTGATGGCAACGATGGCGAAGTTGGCGGAGCCTGGATCTTTGTAGGCGCTGATCGAGGTCCCGGCATTGTTGAAAGCCCCGATGCGGTAATAACCCGGCCGGACAAAACGGCTGAATTGCCCGAATACATACATCCGTTTGGCGGGATTGCCGGAGATGTCCGTCAATCCTTGGTTGTCGCCGCCCTCAGGAAGGAGCCACCAATAATTATATGCGTTTGCCTGGGCGACGGTCATGAAGGAATGGATGTAATTGGCCCAAAAAAGGCCGTCGGCGATGCTTCCATCAAAAGCAGCGAAACCCGAAACTTCGGTCTCCCATAACGGCTTGTCCCCGCTATATACCTGCCCCCAAGTGTAATTGTAATCATGTCCTGCCAGGATGCCAACCATGTTGGAAGTCACTGGGTCGCTCATGGCATCGGCTGTCAGGGAAAAATCCCAGTTGGCGGATTCGGCGATCATGATCTTGGTGGACCCCACCCCGTTGTTCGACAGCGCCTGGGAAAGATAGGGGACAAAATCGTGAATCTGCTGTGCCGTCCAACCGCACGATTGATAGGCCGTCGTCGTAAAATCCGGCTCGTTCTGGACCGAGATGGCATACAAATCCACCTGGTAATTGGTCTTCATGTTCAAGACGAAATCGGCCAATTGCTCGGCGTAGGGCTGATTGAATGCCGAGAGAAAATTGCCTCCGTCCACCGTGCCCGAATCCTTGAAGTCCGCCGGCGGACTCCACGGCGAACTCCACACCCTGGCCCCCCGCGCCTGGGCCATCTGCATGATATCGGCTTCCTGCGTGGTGCCCTCCGGGCCAATGCTCGAGCGCAACAGGGAGAGGCCAGCGCCCGTATTGGTGGAAAAGAACATGTCGGCCAATGCGGGCGTCCAACCGCCCACAAACGCCGAAGAAGCTCCAAACCCGTCTATTTGTTGATAAACCGTGTTCCAATCCACCAGGCACTCGTTGGTCACGCTGAGCTTGTAGAGCAGGATATTGTCAGAGCCGGTCCCCGTAATGGCGTCCCCGCTCAAAGTCCCCTCAAAATTGATGTCGTAACTCTGATTGTTGCAGGAGTCGAACCAATTGCCGGCAAAGGTAATCGTCGTCCCGGACACCGTGCCTTGCAGGGGACCGGAAAAGGTGCCATAGCCGGTGACATCACAATTGCCATCGGTACAGGCCACCCCATCCTCAAGCCCCGTGCCGGAGACAACGCCGTTGGTCACGCTAAAAACCAGCGAAATGTTTCCGGAATTGGTGATGCCGCAAGGGGTGATTACGTAAGAGTAGGTCCCGAGCCAATTCCCGGTCCAGCCAGCATCGGAGCCGGGTTGCTGGGCATTGGCGGCCAGGGCCAACCCAACGAAAACCACCCCGGCCAACCGCATCCATTGCCCGGCGCGCGCCCATGCTCAGGTTGCCTGGCGTACTGCGAGCATGAAAACGACGAACCTGATCGAGAGAGGGGCGATCCTCACCAACGTTTTCAGGCTTGCCGTTCAGGATAATCCGGGCTTCGGCTCCACTACTCAAGATCATCGCCAGCGCCATGTCTGCCGGGATCAATTCGATTTTCATCATGTCTCGTTTTCGTGCCGGCTTTTTGAGCGCGGCCATTCTGCCTTCAGCCAGCTCTGTCCAGCCGCAAACTTGGAAAATGACAGCATTAATCATGCCGTGCTATGACAATTGGCAAAGCAATCTGGGTTGCTCGACATTTTCAGTGGAATGGAAACCGAGGTCGAGAGGCTTGTCCACCTTGATTTACCTTGACCAGGCTTGATTGACCTTGATTGACCTTGATTGACCTTGATTCGGCTTTGAGGATGCGGCGATGGCGCAACGCCGGTTTGGGTCGGGAGGAAGACCTTTGGGGGTCTGGAGCCGTTAGGCCGTCAGGACCCCCGTAAACATGGGGGATTTTTGAGGTTTGACCCGTTAGAATTGCCGTCAGCAGGCGTTAGGGACCCGTTAGGCCGTACACAAAAGCAGCGACACGCCAGAATCTTCACTTCCGGGTCATGGATGCGACTAAGATGTTCTTTTTGTTTTTTCCGCCCCAACCGTCATTTTTCCTTCCCGTCCGGCAGCCCGGGATGAAACCCCGTTTCATCCTCGTTCCCAAATGGAGCATGGCGATCAATTGCCGCCCTGACTTTTGCGACGATTCCCGTCGCCGGAGGAAGCTTGCCCGAATGAAGAGAACCGCCGTCAGTGCCGTGCGGTGATGATGGCCCGCCGGACAACGCTTTCTTTTTCGGGAGCGTGAACGCATGGATGTTAGCGGACAAACAATTATTCATGGAATCAATAAAAGCCATCCGGGGTGAGCAATGCTCACCACATTTTGGCTTTCTTGTGGCTTTAATTGTCGGCGTCCAAACGTTGCTCATTGCCCGGAATCCCATTTTCCGCCGCCGCCTCTTTTCAACGGATGAGAAGTTGGAACGGGCCCGAGGTCTTTCCGCCGTTTTCGTCAAAAAAGGAGGGGGTTATCTGAATGCGGCGCGTGGTCTGGCCACCATTGGTCTTGACGCTTCCTTCTGAGGAATTGCTGAAACACCCTGGGGTAACGGACCGTCGTCCCTGGCCAAGAAACGCAGACCGATTATTAACCGATCCGCAAAGGAACGCGCCGCATTGACCTTGTGGAATGCGGCGCGTTCATTTTAACAACGCCATTGGCCGCAACTTTGAAACACTGACCGCCGCATAGCCACTTTACAATCAGTGGTTTGTTGCGGTTTTATATGCGCCGTTGCCCAACATTCTGAGCTTCATGGCGTTTTGGCCTGAGGATTCGGCGGCGGATGAGGCTTTTCGCCCGCATCGCGCCCATCTCCAAAACGATTCTGGAGGCATTCGGGACAGATGGAGCTGGTGGGATCAACGCCGATGGACTTGGCGATATAGGCTTCGACGTGCTCCCAATAGCCCCGGTCATCACGGACCTTTTTGCACATGTAACAGATGGGAACCAGGTTTTCAAGGGTGTGGATCATGTCCTTGGCTTCCTGAAAGTCCTGGATGACTTTCTCCAACTCGTGTTCCAAATCCTCCCTCTCTTGCAAGGCGATCCTCAATTCTTGCAAACGCTTTCCCAGCTCGACCTGGAGCATGACCTGGCGACTGAGGATGCGCAAGGATTCCAGTTGATCGGGGCTGAGTTGGCGGGGAACATAATCTATCACACACAAGGCTCCCAGGCGATGCCCGTTGGGCGCCACTAACGGAGCGCCGGCGTAAAAGCGAAGGTGTGGCTCTCCCAGCACCTGCGGATAGTTGGCAAATCGCGGGTCCTGCGTGGCATCCGGGACCACCAACACATCCGGCGTGATGATGGCGTGAGCGCAGATGGCATCCTCGCGAGGGGTTTGGCACGCTGTAATTCCTGTTCGGGACTTGAACCATTGCCGATGTTCGTCAACCAGGCTTATGACCGAACTTGGTGTGCCGCAAATGATGTTGGCGAGCCTGGCAAGCTCATCGAAGCGATCCTCCGGATGCGTGTCGAGAATCCCGTAACCGCGCAAAGTATTGAGCCGCTCGGCCTCGTTTTCGGGTATTGGATAGTTCATGCTTTCTGACTTTGTTATGACTGGCGCCCCTTGCTTCTGTCCGAGGAACGATCCGGCAAAAATATCCCCATGCTTTTCGCGCCTGCGGGTTTCATATCTAACGCTTTATTGGCAAATCCACAACTAAAACTGCTCTGGCTCAGAGCTTGGGGGTTTTTGCCATTGCCCGCCCGGATTTGCAAGTTATTTGCGACAATTGTTTAAGAGCGTGGCCAGTAATGCGCGCGATTGGAGCATCCGAGCGGCAGAGGATGATGCGCGATCCCCTGGCGGCTCAGCGGCCTGAGACGTGCAACAGGCGGGTTCGCTTTTTCAAGGTGCGCAGGACGGCGAAGATGAGAAAGCCGGCGATGAAAACCCAAAACCAGACCCAACTGATGTGCCAGTTTTTTTCGGCAATGGAGTCGCCAATCAGGTCGAAGAGGAAGAAGACTGAGATGATCAGGAAAAAGGCGTTGTATTCGCGCTGCGCGACGGTCCGCCAGCAGAAGGGGACGGAGGATGGCTTCCAGCCCCGGAATTTTGGGAAAAAGGCGGGGGTTACGGCGGACCATTTTTCAAAAGTCTCGCCAAAGCGTTGGCGCAAAAAGGACTCTTCGGCCAGCATGATTCGCTCGTAATAGAGGGCATAAAAGCAGCTCGTCAACGCGATCAGCCACCAGACGTGCAGCCACATGGCGAAGCCGATCATGATGAGGTAATTGCCCAGATAGAGCGGGTGGCGGACAACAGAGTAGATGCCGGTCGTGTTGAGGGTGTCGGCCACCTGTTCGCACGTGTTGCGGCCGGAGGTGCCAACGAGCGCCCTGCCGACGGTGATGATGCGGATGGCCAAGCCGAGGAAGGAGACCAACAAGCAGAGGATCTGCCAGGCTTCGTTGACAGAGTGGCTTTGGTTCAGATAGGTGAAGGAGGTCAGGCAAAGGAAGAAAATGGGAACCATCAACAGGGGGAGATAACTCCGATGCCGGAAAAGCCAGGACCCGGAATTCTCAAGCTCATTGCGAAGAGACATGGGTGGAACGGCGCGGGTTATTTTGACAGTTCACACTCTAATACTCTCACATTGGGCCTTGGGAGACAACGACCAATTGATGACAGTTTTGTAATCTGTTGATCCATGCGATGCGCTCCACTTTCCGGCGTGCCTGTGCGCGGGATCGCGCGTAACATGGGCGAATGATGTTCGTTCCGCCAGAGTTGGACCGCATTGTCCGCCAGACGCCGGAACTGCGGAAGGCCTTCCTGGTGGGAGGTTGTGTTCGTGATTTCCTGCTCGGCAGCCCCGGGAAGGATTTTGACGTGGAGGTCTTTGGCGTCGGCTACGAAGCGCTGGCGCAGGCGCTGGCGCGCTGGGGCAAGGTTGATTTGGTCGGGCAATCCTTCGGCGTGGTCAAATTGACCACCGGCGGGGAATACAGTTACGATTTCACGATACCCCGAAGGGATTCAAAAGTGGCCGCCGGGCACAAAGGCTTTGCGGTGGAGTTGGATCCGGCCATCACTCCCGTCCAAGCCGCGGCCCGGCGGGATTTCACCATCAACTCGCTCATGTACGATCCGCGCACGGGGCAGGTGTTGGATTTTTTTGGCGGCGCACGCGATTTGGAGGGGAGAATTCTGCGCCATACCAGCCCGGCTTTTGTGGAAGACCCGCTGAGGGTTTTGCGCGGCATGCAGTTCGCCGGGCGATTTGAGCTTACCCCGGCCGGTGAAACGGTGGAGCTGTGCCGGCAGATCAAGGGAGGTTTCGCGGAGCTTGCCAGCCAGCGGGTGCGCGATGAATGGTTCAAGTGGGGGGAAAAAAGCGTCCTGCCTTCGTCCGGCCTGAAGTTTCTGGCCGCCACGCAATGGGTGGAGCATTTTCCCGAGATCCGGGCGCTGATCGGCACACCGCAGGACGCGGAATGGCATCCGGAAGGGGATGTTTTTGTTCACACCTGCCATTGTTGCGACGCCATGTCCCGGCTGCCGGAGTGGAAGTCCGCCGTCCCGGAAACGCGCGTGGTGTTGATGCTGGCGGCGCTGGCCCACGACTTTGGCAAGCCGGCCACGACGGAGGAGGCGGTGAGGGAGGGCCGGCGCAGAGTTGTTTCGCCCGGCCATGACGTCCTGGGCGGGGAATTGGCCAAGGTATTTCTGGAGCGGATCGGGGCGCCTCCGGCCATGCAGGCCCGGGTCATTCCCCTTGTCGTCAATCATATCATGCATTTTCAAACGCTGAGCGACCGGGCCGTGCGCCGTTTAGCCAAGAGGCTGGAGCCGGAAAGCATCGAAGGTTTGTGCCTGGTGATGACCGCCGACAGCATGGGCCGCCCGCCGCTGCCGGCGATGGAGCCGGAAGGCGCGCGCCAGCTTTTGGCGCGGGCGCGGGAATTGCGCGTGCAAAAAAGGCCGCCTCAACCCATCGTGATGGGACGGCATTTGGTCGAGCTGGGATTGCCCCCGGGCAAAGACATTGGCGTCATTGTCCGCCAGGCCTACGAAGCGCAATTGGAAGGGGCCTTTTTGGATTTGGCGCACGCCCTGAAATGGCTGCGGGGCCGGAGGGATCTTCCCCTGCCGGAGAAGGCCCGGCAAAAGCTGGAAGCGCGGCTGCGGGGCGAGGGAAAGAGGTAAAACGGCAAATCGAAGGTTGCTTGATGGATTTTGGAAATTACTCTGTGCGGCAATGAAGCGACATTCCGGCCAGCCCACTCTGAAGGAGAAAGCAGGCCAAATGCTGCTGGTCGGCTTTCGGGGTTATGACATTTGCGATGAAGATCCCATCGCCCGCGATTTGGCGGAGGGCCATGTGGGCGGAGTCATTTTGTTCGACCAGGAAATGGCGGACACTTCCTCGTCCGGGCGCAACATCAAGTCGCGCGAGCAGGTCAGGCGCTTGGTGGCATCGCTGCGGCGGCGGGCGCGCGCGCCGCTGTTGATCGCCATTGATCAGGAAGGGGGCCAGGTCAACCGCCTCAAGGCGCTGGATGGGGTTGGCGCAACGCTTTCGCATGAGGAATTGGGGACGATCAATCTTCCGGCGGAAACATTCGCCCACGCGGAGAAAACGGTCGCGACCCTGTTGGATTTGGGCATCAACTTAAATCTGGCGCCTGTGGTGGATTTGGATGCCTGCGCGGAGAACCCGATCATCAAAGGAAAGCGGCGGAGCTTTTCGGCGGACCCGCAGATCGTGGCGCGGCATGCCATGGAATTTGCCAGGGCGCACCGGGAGCATGGAATTATCACCTGCCCCAAACATTTTCCCGGCCACGGCAGCGCGCGGGGCGACACGCATTTGGGGTGGGTGGATGTGACGGAGCAATGGACGGAACGAGAGTTGGTTCCCTACCAACGATTGATCCAGGCGGGGCTTTGTGATGCGATTATGACCGCGCATGTCTTTAACGCGCGACTGGATGCGGAGCGGCCCGCCACGCTTTCCCGGCCGGTGCTGCGCGGATTGCTGCGGCAGAGGCTGGGGTTTGAAGGGGTGATTCTGAGCGACGACATGGGGATGAGGGCAATTGCCGGCATCTGCGGTCTGGCGCAGGCGATGGAATGGGGGATCCAGGCGGGCCTGGACGTGCTGCTCTTCGGCAACAACATGAGCTTCGACCCGGAGATTGGCGGGAAGGCGGCCGGGATCATTTGCCGGCTGGTCGAGGAGGGGAAAATAGCGGAGGCGCGGATTGACGAATCATTCCAGCGCGTGCAAGAGCTGAAGCGCAAATTCAAACTCGCCTAGACTCAATGGAAAGGTCCCAAATCTTAAACCGCTTCTTCGCCGACAGGAGTCACCCAAAAAAGTGAAATGCACCCCAGATGGAACCCGGCGCCAGCCGTGGCTTTGGGTGCCGAGCCTCTATTTTGCCGAGGGCATTCCTTATGTCATCGTCACGGGCGTGGCGGTGGTGATGTACAAAAGATTGGGCGTTGGCAATGCCGACATCGTCTTTTACACAAGCTGGCTTGCTCTGCCCTGGGTCCTCAAACCGTTGTGGAGTCCGCGGGTGGACATCCTGCGGACGAAACGCTTTTGGATTGTGACGACGCAGTGGCTGATCGCGGCGGCGCTGGCGGCATTGGCGTGCTGCCTTTTGAGCGCCCGTTTTTTTGTGATGTCACTGTCGTTGTTTTTGCTCACAGCCTGTCTTTCGGCCACGCACGATATTGCGGCGGACGGCTTTTACATGCTGGGTTTGAGCCGGCATGAGCAGGCCTGGTGGGTGGGGATTCGCAATACTTTTTACCGCGTGGCGATGACCAGCGGCAACGGCCTGCTGATTCTTCTGGCGGGCCATTTTGAGGCTCGGCTTGGCGGCATCCTGGCAGCCTGGGCGATGACGCTGCTGGCGGCGGCCGGGGTGTTTCTTCTTTTCAGCGTGTGGCACCTGTTTATTTTGCCGCGCCCGGCGGCGGACGCGCCGGTGAGAACGGAGCGGCGATTGGGATCGGATTTTGCGGCGGCCTTCGGGTCGTTTTTCAACAAACCCGGGGTTGGGATGGCGCTGGCCTTTCTGCTGTTGTATCGGCTGGACGAGGCGCAGCTGGCGAAGGTGGTTCCATTGTTTCTTCTTGACAATCGCGGCGCGGGTGGGCTGGGGCTGGCAACGGGCCAGGTGGGGCTGGCTTACGGCACTTACGGGATGCTGGGGCTGATCTGCGGCGGGCTGGCGGGAGGATTTCTGACGGCCAAGTACGGGTGGAAAGCCATGCGCCCCATCATGGTGGGCGCCATGTATCTGCCCAAATACGTTTTCATTTCTCTGGCCATGGGGCAGCCGCGGAGTTTGGGCTGGATTTCCGGTCTGATTACCGCCGAACAGTTCGGCTACGGCCTGGGGTTTACGGCTTTCATGCTCTACATCCTCTACTTTGCGGACGGCCCGCACAGAACGGCCCACTATGCCATCTGCACCGGATTCATGGCGCTGGGGATGATGGTGCCGGGGCTTGGCAGCGGCTGGCTGGCCGGCCGTCTGGGGTACCCGCACTTTTTCATCTGGGTGTTTTGTTCGGCGCTGCCCGGTTTGTTGGTGGTGATGCGCTTGAATGTGGACCCCCAATTCGGTCGGAAATGAGAGTTGGTCCCAAATCCTCGCCTAAGGCGACGAACTTCATGGCTTGGGGAGCGCACAGCCCGCATCGTTGCGGGCCAGCTTTCTGTTGTTCCATCTCGCCCCCGCGTGCAGCGGTCGGCGCCCCCGCCGACCGCTTCTTTCGAGTCATATACATTTCCTATTGGAGCATTTAGGTGTGACGCGGGCCTTAGGCGAGGATTGGATTGGTCCTTAAGCCTTGACCGCGCGGACGAAATGAGGTAGCATGAAACCACATGAAGCTCTTATTCGTGATGTTGGTTTGGATGGTGATGGCGCTGCTGCTGGTCGGCGGAGTGGTGCTGGCGGTCAAAGGGAGCCTATGGCTGCTGGCGGTTGGCGTGGTTGCCTTTGTCCTCGCGGTGGCGAAAATCGGCTGCCTTTCGCACTGACTGAGATCAACTCAGTCTTTCGATCAACTGCCCTGCGAGGTTACAGGTCAAGGAGCCTAACGCTCCTTCGCCTCAACGGCTTGATTCGGTCCGGAAGAAGAGCGATGCCGCTCAGATAAATCGAGCGCTCCTGCTTAAATAAACTCACTTTGAACTCGCATTGCGTCTTTGCATCATGTTTTGGTACGCAGCTTGTTGTTCCGGCGTAGTGGGCTTGCCTCGAAAAAACGGACAGTAAAACCGAGTCATTTAGAGCATTTCAATAAATAGTGTAGCCATTTTAGAGGAGTGTGGTATGGTCTGTCCATGCGAACGCTTTCTTTGGATCTCCGTGAACGAATCCTTGTTTCCTACGACCGTGGCGAGGGCA
>JBEKOF010000228.1:0-8153 GCA_049522055.1 Verrucomicrobiota bacterium
GCTGGCCGGGTTGGATGCTTTGGACGACTTCCTGGCCCAGCGCCTTGGTTTTGACCTCCTCAATGAAATCGCGGGCGACCTTGAAATTGACGTCCGCGTCCAGCAGGGCCATACGGACCTCGCGCAGGGCGTCGCCGACGTTGCCTTCGGAGATTTTGCCCAGGCCGCGCAAGTTGCGGAAGGCATTCTGGAGTTTCTGCGTCAAAGTGTCGAACATGGCGACAATCTAAAGTTCAAACTCCCAAGTGCAAAGTCCAAAGAAGCGACCAGATGGGGATGGTGAGGGTATCCCCCGCAAGGGGTAGCGGGTTTTACCCGCTTTCCCATCACCCCAAGACATGGCAGACTTCGGTAGTCCTTAGAGTCCCGCCAGCAGCAATGTTGGAGGGCTTGCTTTCCATTATTGAGTGAAAATGCCTTCTAATCGAGAGCGATCGGTGATGGGCTTTTTTCGTGAAAAAGCCCAGGGGCAACCCAATTCGCCGGCCGTTAAAGATGATCAGCGGGCCTTGACTTACGGGGAATTGGACGCCAAGTCTGATCTTGTGGCCGATGATCTCGCCCGGCGCGGCCTGCAATTGGAGGAGCCAGTCGCCATCCTGATCCCTGCGTCGGGGGAATATGTCGCGGCCCTGCTGGGGATTCTTAAAGCAGGCGGCTCTTATCTGCCAATGGACCCGGATGTGCCGGTGAAACGGCTTGAGTACATCCTGCAAGACAGCGGAAGCCGCTTTGTATTGACTAATGCCGCCGGGGTCAAACGGATGGCGCAATCGCCAGGCAGGGCGTTGGATGTGGCGCAAATGATTGCCAAACCCGGCATGGAAGCGCCGGGATTCCCCGGCGTGGCCTCCGCTCCCAATCGCCGCGCTTACATCATTTACACCTCCGGTTCCACCGGCCAACCCAAGGGCGTGGAGATCGAACATCATTCGCTCACCAACCTGGTCTGTGCCTACCATCGGCAACTTGGCATCACCGCCCGGGATCGCACCGCTCTGTTTAGCAATGTCGCTTTTGACGCATCGGTCGCGGACGTCTGGCCCACGCTTTGCGCCGGTGGAAGCCTGGTCGTCCCTCCCGATGAGTTGTTCCAAAATCCAGACGGTTTGATCGCTTGGCTGGTCGCCGAAAATATCACCTGGACATTTCTGCCAACCGGCTTGGCGGAGATTTTGTTTGGGCGCGCGTGGCCGGCGCAAATGCCGTTGCGCTTTCTCATGCCCGCCGGCGATCGGCTGCGAGTCCGTCCACCGCCCAATCTGTCCTGTCTCGTCTTCAACGGCTACGGCCCGACGGAAAACACCGTCATCAGCACTTTGGCTGTCGTCAAAGCTCAAAATGGGAACTTGAAACTGCCGGCCATCGGGCAGCCCATTGCCAATGTCAGAGCCTACGTGCTCGACGAATCCCAACAACCGGTTGCCGAGGGCGTGCCCGGTGAACTTTACCTGGGCGGCGAGCAGGTGGCGCGCGGTTATCTGGGCAAACCCGCTTTGACCGCGGAGCGTTTCCTCTCAGACCCTTTCACCGGGCGGCCGGAGGACCGGATGTATCGCACGGGCGATTGGGTCCGCCGGCTGCCGGACGGCGAACTGGATTTTCTCGGACGGCGGGATGATCAGGTTCAGATTCGCGGCAGCCGAGTCGAGCTTGGAGAGATCGAAGCGGCGCTGCTGGCGCATCCGGCGGTCCGCCAGGCCTGTTGCCTGCCGCGAACAGACAATGGCGTAGCCACCGGCATCGTGGCGCACATCGTTCTGGCCAATGAAGGCGGCGATCTCTCCGAGGAATTGCGCTCGCACCTGGGCGCCCGGTTGCCGGATTACATGATGCCTTCGCAGTTTGTGTTTCATGGACGTCTGCCTCTTACGCCCCACGGCAAAGTGGATCGGACGGCCTTGGTGAACTTGCATTCAAAAACTACCGGCCCGCCACCCGTTGAGGCCTCCGCCGACGGATTGGAAATAGCCTTGTCCCGCCTCTGGCATTCGCTGCTGCCGCAGGCGGGCCATTCCCCCGCGGACGCCAAATTTTGCGCGCTCGGCGGCGACTCGCTCTTGGTGGTCAGGCTGATGCTCGGCGTGGAGGAAATCACCAATCAGCGGTTGGAAGTTTCCACCTTCCTGATGCAGCCCACCTTTTCCGGTTTGTGCCAGGCCGTCCGAACGCGCATGTTGCGCACGGAATTTCAGCCCGTGCTGGCTCTGCGCAAACGGGGAACTCGTCCCCCTCTGTTCTGCGTCTATCAAATGGGTGGCGACATTGATGGGTATTTTGATTTGGCCGAAGCTCTCGGCGACGACCAGCCTGTCTTCGGCATCCGATCTCCCGCCCTCGAGGACCTTTTCCGCCTGCCCGCAACCTTGGAAGCCGCGGCGGCGGAAGTCGCCGCCTCCATTCGCAAAGTCCAGCCCGAAGGTGCTCCGGCCTTGGTCGGCTATTCCTGGGCAAATTTGCTCGCCTTTGAAGTCGCGCGCCAACTCGCGGAGAAAGAGGGCATTTCCTGCTTTACCGCCTTGATTGGAAGCGATGCGCCCATGCTGCCGACAATTTTTGCCTCCCGCCTCACCCACTTTATGAGGAATTTCCCGCCGTGGATTTTGCAATTCATCATGGATGGGAAGATGGATGGGCTGAACCGGCGGCAACGCCTGTCTCGCTGGCAGAAATTTGCCCGCAAGAACCTCGCCAAACTTTATCTGCCCGCGGGAACCTGGACTTTATCACCGATCTCCCGCCACATGATTTCTCTCATGGAAAAATACCGGCCCCTGCCAAAATCCGGCGTCTCACTGGACCTGTTTCGGGATCGTGACTCCTACCAAACCCCGGCTCATCCCCTTCACGCCTGGGAAGCCCACAAGCTGCAGGATAGCGGATGGAACCATTGGACGCGCGGAAAAATCCGTGTTCACTGGCTGGAAGGCCATCACTACTCCATCATGAGACCGCCCGCCGTTACAGCCTTGGCGCATTCCATCCTCCAGGCGATGGATGAGCAGATGAATACCTTTCGCCCTCACCGGAGCTTCCCGCAGCCCGGCGTCAGTGACTCCGGCCTCCAAGCAGATGCCCCTTCCGATGCCCGCAAAGCCGCAATGATGACCGGCCTTTTGTGAGCGGACGGGATATAGGAATTGCGCCAGTTGTTAGAGCCTTGTAGATTCACCCCGTCCGTCCGCAAATTCTCAAAGTTTTTTAGCGCAATTTGCGACCCGGCCAAAAAAGCGATATGACCAGCAACGCGGCATCCCACGACACGTTCAGCGGTGTTTTCAAGCGGCGCTGGAAGTTTTGGCGCCGCCCCGGTTGCGCGCCGGCGCAACGCCAGGTCGCGCGCCATCGGTGCGATGGCCGCCCGCAAATCGCTTGGGTTCTTTTGCTGGTCCTGCAATGGATCCTCGCGCCGGCCGCGCGCGCGCAACTATTGCCGCTGGCCTTTCCCGGCGCGGAAGGCTTCGGCCAGTTCGCCAGCGGCGGGCGCGGCGGCCAGGTTTATCATGTCACCACTCTGGCCGATTCCGGCCCCGGTTCGTTCCGCGACGCGGTGAGCAAACCCCATCGCATTGTCGTCTTTGATCTCAGCGGCATCATCCGGTTGCAATCCAATGTCGCCGTCAGCAGCGACCTCACCCTGGCCGGCCAGACCGCGCCCGGCGAGGGCATCCTGCTTTACGGACGGACCATTGCCTTTAGCGGCCGCAACAACATAATCGCCCGCTACCTGCGTTTCCGCGAAGGCATCGCCGGCGACAGGGGAAAATGTTCCCTCAACCTTTCCGGCGGCAGCGACATGATTCTTGATCATTGCTCCATTGAGTGGGGACGCTGGGATTGCCTCGGCCTCACCCAAGGCAGCCACGACATCACTTTTCAGAACTGCATCATCGGCGAGGGCGTTGACCCGCAGCGGTTCGGATCGCTTTCCGATTCCGTGACCAACATCACCTACGCGCGCAATCTTTGGATCAACAACCAAAGCCGCAATCCCAAGGCCAAGGGCCGCATCCAATACTTCAACAACGTCGTCTATAACTGGGGCGTCTGCGGTCTGGTCGGCGGGCATTCGGCGACCGATCATTTTCTGGACGCCATTGGAAATTATTTTATCGCCGGACCCAATTCCGGCCCGCACTGCGTGGGCGAGTTCACTGCCACCGACCATGTCTTCCAGAAAGACAACTTCGTCGAAATGAGCCGAAACGGTCAGCTTCACGGCCGCCCCGTGGTCCCCGAAGATTTCGGCCAGGGCAGGGACGCGCCTACCTTCATGACCAGTCTCACCGTCGCGCCTCAAATCAAAGTCATTCTCCAATCCGCGCAGGACGCGCTCGCGGACGTCCTCGCGCACGCGGGCTGCTCCCTGCATCGTGATTCCGTGGACGCGCGGTTGATTGATGAAGTCAAATCCTTTGGCACGCGGGGTGCCATCATCCACACCGAGCAGGAGGCGGGAGGCGTCGGCGAATTGAAGGAAATTCACGCCGTCGCCACCTTCAACGAAGACGCCGCGGATAATTGAGAAGTCATGAATTTGCTCCGGATGGGAATTCTGGGGGCGGCGCGGATCGTGCCGGCGGCGGTGGTGCGGCCGGGGCGGCTCATGGCGCGGGAGCTTCGCATCGAGGCGCTTGCGGCGCGGGATCCCGTTCGGGCGCGGCGGTTTGCGCGACGGTTTGCAATCCCGCGCGTGGCGGCAAGTTATCAGGAACTGGTCGAGGACGCGGGGATCGAGGCCGTTTACAATCCGCTGCCAAACAGCTTGCACGCCGAGTGGACCATTCGCGCGCTGGAGGCGGGCAAGCATGTGCTTTGTGAGAAGCCGCTGGGTTGCAACGCCCTCCAGGCGCAGGATATGAACGAGGCGGCGATCCAGGCCGGGCGGGTGTTGATGGAGGGCTTTCATTACCGGCATCATCCCCTGGCCCGGCGCATGGGGGAGATTGTGGCCGGCGGGGAATTGGGCGAGTTGCGCCATCTGGAAGCGCATTTTTGCGCGCCGCTCTGGAACCGCTCCGACATCCGGTATCAATTTGCGTTGGGCGGCGGCGCCACGATGGATTTGGGGTGTTATTGCATTAATTTGATTCGGTTTCTCGCCGGGGCGGAGCCGGAGGTGGTGGGCGCGCGGGCGCTCCTGGCTTCGCCGCAGGTGGATCGTTATATGGAGGCGGATTTCCGTTTCGCCAATGGCGCCACCGCGCGGATGACCTGCTCCCTCTGGTCGCGCGTCTGGCTGCGGACGTGGGCGCTGGCGCGGGGGACCAAGGGGGAAATGCGGGTCAGGCTGCCGTTTCAGCCGCATCATTTCTTGCGCCGGCTGGCCGTGCGAAGCCAGCTTGGCACGCGGGTGGAGCGGATTTCGCGGGAGCGGTCTTACACTTTCCAACTCCGGGCCTTCGCCGCAGCGGCCCGGGGGGAGGGGCCGGTGGTGACGACCGCCGAGGACGCGGCGGCCAATCTGCGGGTGCTTGACGCTGTTTACACCAAAGCCGGGCTGAAGCCGCGCGGGGCGTGAGCGCCGCGCCGGCCCGGCCGGACTTTATTCTGGATCGCCGATGAGACGCCGGACCTCGCTGACGATTTCGGAAAGGGACGCGGTCTTGTCCAAATAGCTGGCCACTTTCTTCTCGATGGCCTCGCGCACGGCGCCCTTGCCAAAGACCGCGCCGGTCAGGAGCATCAGCGGGACGGCGGGATAGAGCCGGCGGAATTCGTCAATGAGAATAAATCCGTCGCTCTCCTCGATCTGGAAGTCAAGTATAATCAGGTCCGGGCGGTCCGCTTTCGCCGTTTTCCGGGCTTCCTCCGGCGTGGCGGCCGTGGAGACGCGATAGCCCTGCATCCCCAGACTTTCCTGCAGCAGTTCGCGGATGTCCTGTTCGTCATCAACTGAAAGTATGTGCTTTTTCATCGGTTTGCTGGCGGGTCGTGGATCCTCCTCATGCCGGCGCCGGCGGGTCGCCGTGCCAGGGCCTGACGGTGAGCACTCCGCCGACCACTTTGTTGTCATCCCGCAACGGGACAAGGTTGAAACGAACGGGCGCCGACGCGCCGTTCTTGAGCAGGACGACGGCGGGGCGCTCCTGGAGTTCGCGCCCTTCATTCAAGGCGGAGCCGATCGGATCCACGGGGCCATCCTGGGGAAGTTGCAGCACCCGATCCAGGGATTGGGCGATGAGCTCTTGCGGCTGCCACTGCGTAAAATGCGTGACCGCCGGGTTGACGCGGCTGATGTTGTGCCCCTTGCTGATGACAAACACCAGCTCGCTGATCGAATTGACGATCAACTGGTTGTAACGGAACTGGTGGTCCAGCGCCTGGTAGGACCACCGCCGTTCCAGGTTCTCCTTCTTCAGGGCTTGATTGGATTTGATCAGATCGGCCGTGCGTTCCTTCACTTTCGCCTCCAGCTGCGCGTTGGCGTCCTCCAACGCGGTCGCCGCGATGCGCCGGGACTTCAGGTCGTCGCGGATCAGCCCAAAGCAAAAAGCCAGGAGGATGAAATTGACGACGATGCCCGTAAAGACAACGATTTTTGTGTTGTGGGCCTGCAGCACGGCTTGTTGATCCCGCTCCCGCAGCAGGCTCTCCTGGTTGTCGTTGATCCGGCTGATCAGCCGGTCAATTTCTGTCGTGGACTCTCCGTCTGGATGACTTTGGGCCACTTGACGCGCCGCCTCGACGCCGCCCGCTTCGCGGGCCTGAACCAGCGTCCGCGTAAAGTTGATGTGCTGGCCGATCAGGTTGGTCAGCGTCGTGAAATCCTTGTGGTAGGCCTCCTGGCTCGTCTCTCGGAGCACCTGTTCCAACGTCGGTTCTATCGCCCGATACGCGATCCGATAGTTCTCCTGGTCCCGCTTGTCCCCGGTCAGCAGGTAGGCGCTCATGCACGCGTCGCCCTTGTGGACATCTCCCGCGATCGCGTTGGCGTCCAATATCACCTGATGCGTGTGGTTGACCCAATCGGTTTTGTTGATGGAGGCCTTGATGTTTTTCACCGCCGCCCAGGCCACCCCGCAAATTATCACCAGCATTAGAAAGAAAAGTCCCAGCACGCGTTTTTCGATGTTTTCTTTCATTGCTCGGGATTGGTGTGTCTAAAAATCAATGCTGATGATCGGAGTGGAGGCCCCGGCCACTGGGTCCGAGGACGGCTGCTCAGTCTCAACCACGGTCGCCAGGATCGTGCTCACCCCGTTCGAATACGCAAATTCAGAGGCCGACGTCCAGTTCTGGCCAAGGGACCCCGACAACGTGGTGGCGATCTGGCGGATCGTCGAACCGGAAGGCTCCACGGCAAAGGCCAGGTTCGTCGCGTCGTAAAATAGAAAACTGTTTTGGGCGGTCACGTAACAAACGTCATCCGATGGCGTGCCCGGCATCACCACCAGGATCAGGCGCGACGCGTTTTCCTGGGCGGACAAAACCGAATCGGCCAGCACCATATAATCATAAGGCATCACCGCCCGATAGAATTCACTGGCGGGGGGGTTGGTGTCAATCACTGGGTAGCTTTGCAACGCCGGCACAAAGGCCAGGCTCAACGTCGAAGGCGCCTCGGGATTGGTCGCCACTCCACTGGCCGGGTTGGTGATGGCCAGATCGGTGATCGTCATCCACGAATCGGGATTCAGCGGGTTGGTCGTGCTTTGGATGGAGAGAATGGACCCCACCGTGCCTGAAATACTGACCAAAGGAATACTGTTTGAATACGCCAAAGTCAACATGGGCGGAATCCCCTGCACCGGAAATTCAGAGGTCGAGGCATTCCCGTTGGTGGACCCGCCGGACCCGCCGGAGGCGCCGCCACCGCCGCCGCCGCCACCACTACCCCCGCTGCCGCCGCCACTGCTGCCGCTGGCAACCGTGTTGCTGTTGCCCCCGCCTGCCGTGCCGCTGGCCGTGCCGCTGGCCGTTCCTTCCGCGCCCGGCGGAGTCGGCGGGAGCACTGCGGCGGAGTTGGTGTAGCAGATTTCGTTGGAAAACGCGCTTTCCGTGCCGTCGGACGCCGTCGCATCCACGGAAAAATAATAAACCGTGCCAGGCGTCAAACCAGTCACCACAAGGCTGGTTTGGGTGCCGACGGCGAGGTCGAATGTGTAAACGCCGGTGTTCGTGCCCCAATACACCGTATAGTTGGTGATGGT
>JBEKOF010000229.1:0-8099 GCA_049522055.1 Verrucomicrobiota bacterium
AAAAAGCCTGGCCCGCAGATCGGAGCAGGTGCGGATGGACACCCAGCCCATGAGATAAGCGCTCAGATAAGCCACCACTCCCCGCAGCAAGACCATCAGCGGGATCAGGCTCACCAGCGCGGTTCTCCAGCCCATGGAGCCGGCGGCTTGAGCGGCCACCCAATCTTTGAGGTGAACAAAAGCCAGGCGCACCCAATCCGGAATCCAGGCGGGCAGCCTGGCGGCGAATTTTCCCAGCTCTTGCGGAGAATTGGCGGCAAACAGGACACTGAAAACAAAGAGAGCCGTCCCGTAAACCACCGGCTGGGCAAAGCCGTTGAGTATTCCGAAAAACACGGCGAGAATGAATCGCCCCTTGTAGGGCCGGTTCAATTCCCAGAGCTTGAGGAGAAATTTGATCATTGGTGATTCCGGCCAGTATGCCCCGGCGGGCGCAAAAATCAAAGGTTAAGGCTTTTGGCGGAAATGGGCCGCATGGAGCGGCTGGCCTCAAAGACTTGCGCGGCGGAAATGGACTCCAGGCATACGGCTTTGCCCTTGGCCAGGCAGTCGTTCCGGCCATCGTCAATGCACGGGCAGCCGGCGGCCAAAAACTGGTGTTCCAGCCCGGGCGAAATCCATTCCTTCAAGCCGGGATATTTGCGGAAAAGCGCGAAGGTGGGAATGCCCAGCGCCATGGCCAAATGGAGCACGCCCGAATCGGCGCCAATATGCAGCCGGCAGCGTTGGAGCACGGCGGCCAATTGTCCAATGTTCAATCCTTCCAGACAGAGCAGACGGGAATCGGGCACGGCCTCGGCCAGGCGGCGCAGACGATCCAACTCGCGTGGATGGGCGGCGGCGGAGGCGACCAGTTGCACGGAGGGGTCGCTTTCCAGGAGCATCCTGGCCAATTGCAGCCAATTGCGCAGCGGCCATTCCTTGAGCAAGCTGCTGGCGTTGATGGAGAAGTGGATGGAGTTGGCCGGGATGTTGGCGGCCGATGCGCGCGCGTCTTCCGGCACGCGCAAATCAAACCGGGCCGGCTCCAGCAAAAAGCCCGCGGCCGCCAAAATCTGCCGGCGTTGTTCGAAGACCGGCATTTCCTGACTTTGCCGCGGGACCCAGTTTGCGATGAGCCACCGATTCCAAAAATGCCGCCGCCCGCCCTCGTGCCCCAGCCGCCATGTTGCCCCTGTCAGCGCGGTGAGGAAGATGGTGCGATCGGCGCCGCTGAAATTGAAAGCCACATCAAATTTCTCCCGGCGCAACGCGCGGAGAATGTCCCAGTGCCGCCACCAGGGCGGGCTTTGGGGCGTCAAAGGAAACGACCACGCTTGGTCCACACAGGGAACCAAGTTGAGCAATTCCGCCCCGATTTCGGCGGACAGGGTGTGGAGGGAGGCGTCCGGATAATGGCGTTTGATTTCGCACAGGGCGGGGATGAGATGGACAGAATCGCCGAGGAAACCCAAATCGACGACGATGATTTTGCGCGCCGAGCGGGTCTGTTCATAAAAATCTGCCGGGGCGGTGTGCATGAAGCTCTGTAGTTAATCGCAAGCAGGGGATTTGCGACAGTAAAATCGCGCGCGGCGACAGGCCCTGGGTTCGCCGGGGTTCTACTTTGAGGACATGGGGGTGTCGGAGAACTTGTCCATGACCATGCCGGTATAACCGGGCACGCCCATTTCGGGCACGTCCAAACCTTCGATCTCGGTTTCGAGCGAAACGCGGTTTCCCACGAGCTTTTCAGCGATCTCATATATGAGGAGGGCCAGCAGGGACAATGTGACAAAACAAGTCACCACGCCGATGATCTGCGCCTCCAATTGACCGAGACCGCCGCCATAAAACAAGCCTCTGACGGGGCCGGGAACGGCATTCCAGCCGCCCCCATAGGCGCCGTCGGCCAGGAGGCCCAGCGACAGGCATCCCCAGGCGCCGTTGACGCCGTGGACAGAGATGGCGCCGACGGCGTCGTCAATACCAATTTTGTCGAAGAAGAACACCGACTCGACGACCAGGACGCCGGCGACCAGGCCCACCCAGCAGGCGCCGCCGGCGCTGACAAAGGCGCAGGGGCAGGTGATGGCCACCAAGCCGGCCAACATCCCGTTGCACATCATGGAGGGATCAGGTCTTTGGGTGCGGACCCACCACATCCAGAAGGTGGCGCCCAGGGCGCCGGTGGCGGAGGCGAGCATGGTGTTGACGGCCACCACGGCGATGCGAAGGTCCGTGCCAGCCAGGCTGGACCCTGCGTTGAATCCAAACCAGGCGAAGGCCAGAATGAAGGTTCCCAGCATGACCATCGGGATGCTGTGCGGGACGATGGGATGGGCGACGCGGCCCGCCTTGTTGTATTTGCCGCGGCGGGGACCGATCAGCCAGGCGAAGATGAGGGCAATCACCCCGCCCTGCATGTGAACGACGGAGGACCCGGCGAAATCAATGTGCCCATGGCCAATGCCGAAATTGGCCCCCAGGTTGGCGAGCCAGCCGCCGCCCCAAACCCAGTTGCCGAAGATGGGATACATGATGGAGCCGATGAAGCAGCCGTACAGCATGAAGGCCGAGAACTTCCAACGTTCCGCAACGCCGCCGGTGGGGATGGTGGCCGCAGTGTCCATGAACATCACTTGGAAGAGGAACAAGGCAAAAACGGCGCAATCATAGCCGGCGCCCTGGAGCATGAAACCATGCCCGCCAATCAGTCCGATAAACTTGCCTCCGAGATGAAACCCAAGCTCATGGTTCAGGCCCCCATAGTCCCCCACAGAGGCCAGGCGGCGGCAGTTGGGGTTCACGGGGTCGGACATGCCCCCGAACATGAAGGCAAAGCCGCAGAGGAAAAAGCCCATCATGCCCATGGGATAAATCATGAAGTTCATGGACATGGTGTGGCCCGCGTTTTTGGCGCGGCACAAGCCGGTTTCCAACAAGGCGAACCCGGCTTGCATGAACATGACCAGGAATCCGGCGACCAGGATCCAGACGATGTTGATGGCCACGCGATTATGGCCGACAGAATCCGAAAGTTTGACGGCCAGCGGCTCGAGTTTGGCCTGGGCGGTGTAATCGTCGAAGGCCTTCTTGGCGGCCTGATAGGCGGCAAGTTTGTTGGTGTCCTGTTTCTCCTGGTCGCTCAACTCGAGCGGCGCGCGGACGATGAAAGAGCCCAGGGGCGATTGGGCGTCGCTGGACAGGCCGGTGTTGGTCCCGGCGTGATCCGGTTCCAGCCCCGCGCCCCGGGCCAGAGCGCCGGAACAGAGCAAGGCAAGCGCAAAGGCGATGAGTGACGCGCTTAGCTTTTTCTTCATGCAATTGGCTGTGCTCCGCCAGGAGAATGCAAAAGAATGAGGTTGCATGAGGAGAATTTAAGCAAGCGCAATGCCATAAGGCTTAATGAGTTATTAAGCCTTTGCCTGCAAGGGGTTAATAAAGAATTGGCAGGCGGGTCAATCGAATTGGGTGGCCATCGCTGTAGCGATTTGTCCAGTATGGCCTCTTTTTACCGTTCAGATGCCATCGTCCTTGTTCGTCTTGCTGGAGGTCAGGGAGAGGAAGACTTGTTCGAGCGTCGCGCTGGATCTGGCCTGGCGGCGGAGTTCGTCCAAGGCGCCCACCGCCACCAGCCGACCCTGGTGCATGATGCCGATTTCGTCGGCCATTTCTTCCGCCACGCCGAGTTGGTGGGTGGAGAGAAGGACGGTGCTGCCTTGCCGGGTGCGTTCCTTTAAGACGTCCTTGACCACGCGGGCGTGTTGCGGGTCCAGGCCCACCATCGGCTCGTCAATCACCAAAACCTCCGGATCATGGAGCAGGGCGGAGACAATCGCCACGCGCTGGCGGGTGCCGTGGGAAAGACCTTCAATCGGTTTGTTGGCGAACGGCTCCAAGTTGAAGCGCGGAATCAGCTCATGGGCGGAGGCCTCAATGCGCGCCGCGCTCATCTGAAAAATCTGGCCGCTGAAGCGGAAAAACTCCCAGGGCGTCAATTTATCGTAAAGGAATGGGAAGTCGGGCACGTAAGCCAGACGCCGGCGCGCTTCAAGGGGGTCGGTTTGAATGTCAAATCCGGCCACCTGGGCCACCCCGGAAGTCGGCTTGAGCAACCCCGCCAGAATGCGCAGGAGTGTGGTCTTGCCTGCGGCATTGGGACCGAGGATGGCGAAAAACCGGCCGCGCGCGACTTTGAGGGACAAGTCACTGACCGCTGTCAGGTCGCCAAATTTTTTGGTGAGATGACACAGTTCAATCATCAGTTGCTCGAGGGGCTGAGGGCTTGGTTGCGCAGCGAGATGTTAAAGGGAAGGTCCAGCCGGAGAATTTCCCCGATGCGGCTGACCATAATCTCAACGCGCTGCCCGAGGATCAAGGAATCGAGCCGGTAAACGCGCAGGTTGGATTGGCCGAAATGAATCCGGTCTTCGCGCGCCTCCCACCGCATGACCGAGCCTGCCCCGCCCAGGAGGTTGCGGTTCAAACTCAGCAGTCCCACCGTAAAGGGGTCTCCGAAATCCCCCAGCAAGGCTTGCGGGTCTTGCAGTTCGGAAAACTTCATCGTCTTGTCCCAGGCGCCGTTTTCATCGCTGACCTTGATCGCGACGGTTTGCTGCGCGGCCACCGCGTGGATGTCCCAGAGTTGGGGCCTCATGTTGAACCGGAGTTCGATGTCCTGCCACATCTTGTTGGTGTCCAGCGCCAGGGTGCATCGGAATTTGACATGGTTAGAATTGTTGATGATGCCGCTGCCCTCAAAACTCAATCCGTAGCCTGTAAGCTTTGGCGCCACCTGGCCGGGACGATAGTCCTGAGCCAGGATTTTGCTGCTGATCAGGGGCGAATTCGCCGCCCCCACTTCCCACCGCCCCAATCCAACCCTCTCGCCGCGATGATAAATATCCAGGGTGGAATTGTCGGGGGCGGTGAGAATTCTATTCCAGACCGTTTCCACCGGCACGGAGCTGCCAAATCCGGTGTGTTCGCCCCATTGGGAGCGGAAGAGCAAAAAGTTCATCACCAGCCAGAAGCTGGCAACCCCAAAAAAGAAAATGCGCGAGCGCATGGCCGTTATGGCAAATTCAAGCTCTGGCCAATGCGCAATCGTGTGGGGTCTATGTTGGGGTTGGCCGCCAGAACCAGGCTGGGTTTCAGGCCGTAACGGGTCGCAATGGAGGTGATGGTGTCGTGGGACTGGATGACATAGACGCGCGGGCGCGCGGCGTCGGCCACCGCGGGCACGGGCGGGGGTTGAGCGGGCGCAAAAGCGCGGGGCAGGACAGGATTGGCGGGAATCTGCGCGGGCGGGGCGGGCGGGGACGGCAGGACGGCGCTGGCGGCGGCGGCGTTTCGGGCGGCGTCCAGTTGTTCTTGGAGGAGCAGGTTTTTCTGGGTCAGAGTCTCCACTTCTTGCTGGAGACTCTGGCTGTTGGGCAGGGCAAATTCGGTGCTGGCCAGTTCCAGTTTGCAGCCGCGAATTCGATCCATGACCCGCTGCGCGCGGGGCGATTTGGGCGCCAGGGCCAGGTAGCGTTGATAGTGGTAGATGGCGGCGGCGTAATCCTCCGTCTTGTTATCCTCCAGGCAGCCCAATTCATAATGGGCCGCCGCGGAGCGCGGGTTGGTTTCCAGCGCCTTTTCAAACTCATCCACCGCCGCCTTGAACTCCTGGCTGTTGACCAGGTCCCGGCCCCGCTGAAAGTGAGGGTCCTTTTCCTCGTCCAGGTTGTTGTCGCTCGAAGGGAAACACCCGGTCAACCCGGCGGTCACCAGTATGAAAACGGCGCTGAACAAAATGGGCCGCAAACATCTCATGCCGCAAGAATAAACGATGCCGGGCCAAAGGTCAAAGATTGCTTGGCGCCAACTTGCCTTGCCAAGAATTGGCCGCTGGCACAGAGTAGCGGGCGCATGAGCAAATCTTTTTATGTCACCACGGCCATTGATTATGTCAACGGGCAGCCGCATCTGGGGCATGCCTACGAAAAGGTGATCGCCGACGTGCTGGCGCGGGCGCGACGCAGCCTGGGGGAGAAAGTGTTCTTTCTGACGGGGCTGGATGAGCACGGCCAAAAGGTGCAGCAAGCGGCGCTGGCGGAGGGGAGGAATCCCCAGGAGTATTGCGACGGGCTGGCGGCGGTCTGGCGGCAGTTCGCGCAAAAGCTGGGATTGTCCAATGACGATTTTGTCCGCACGACAGAACCCCGCCACAAGGAGGTGGTGCAGGCGATCCTGGCGCGATTGCACGCGGAGGGGCAGTTTTACAAGAAGACACACAAGGGGTTTTACTCGACGAGCGCCGAAACGTTTTTGACGGAGAAGGACCGGCTGCCGGATGGATCGTTTGACGCCTCCTACGGAAAAGTCATCGAGCTGGAGGAGGAAAATTATTATTTCAAGCTCAGGGAACACCAACCCTGGCTGATTAATTATATTGAGGCCAACCCGGACTTCATCGCGCCGGAGTCCCGCCGCAATGAGATGCTGGGTTTTTTGCGGAACAACGAGCTGGAGGACCTTTGCGTGAGCCGGCCGGCGGCGCGGCTGGGCTGGGGAATTCCGATTCCGTTTGATCCGGGTTTTGTGACCTATGTCTGGTTTGACGCACTTGTCAATTATATCAGCATCCCGGCGGCGCATGGCGACGCGGCGGTGCTGGGGGCGCTCCAGCCCGGCGGCGGAGGCGGGCATCCTGGCGCGGAGCTTTGGCCGGCGGATGTGCAGGTAATCGGGAAGGACATCCTGAAGTTTCACGCGGTGTTCTGGCCCATCATGCTCAAAGCCATGGGCCTGGCGCTGCCCAAACAAATCCTGGTCCATGGCTGGTGGCAAAAGGACGGGGAAAAACTGAGCAAGAGCACGGGCAATGTGGTGGACCCGATCGCGGTGATCGAGGAGTGGGGGCTGGATGCCTTCCGCTATTATGTGCTCCGCGAATTGGACATCGGCCCGGATGGCAATTGGACGGATGCCGGCTTTCGCGCGCGCTACCAGTCCGAACTGGCCAACGGCCTGGGCAACCTGGTCAACCGCTCGCTGGCCATGATCAAACGCTATCGCAACGGCCGGGTGCCGCGCGGGGGCAATGACCTGGCGGGCGAGATCGGGGAATGCCAGGCGCGGATGGTGGAGTGTTATCGCGGCCACCGCTTGCAGGAGGCGTTGACGCGCGCCGCGGCGTTGATCGCGCGGGCCAACCAGTATATTGACCAAACCAGCCCGTTCAAGCTGGCGAAAGACCCGGCCCAGGCGGCGCGGCTGGACGATATACTTTACACGCTGGCGGAGGTTTGCCGGACGCTGGGGATTCTCCTCTGGCCGGTCATGCCGGGCGTGGCGGAGAAATTGCAGCGGCAACTGGGGTTTAACGAGGTGACGACCAATCTGGCCGAACCGGCGGCCCCGATTGCCGAGGGCCATGAAATCGGCGAGGTCTTCGCGCTCTTTCCGCGCAAAGACGGGTGAGGTGTTGAAACCGGGCGCCCCTTTTAATACATGACAGAACCAGCACAATATATCAATAGTCATCTCTGATGCGCTTCACGGCCCGGGTATGGAAAAAATCGGAGAAATCGGAGAAATCGGAGGTTTCGGAGGGCGGAGTTTTTCCCGGGCAGACGCAAAAACTGGCAGGCCGATTTGTTTGCAACTGTTTGCATAAGAGCAATCTACAAGAGATCATGTGAACTGATGATCAGGTTAAATATGAGTAATATGAGTTATTTACTAAGGTATGAAAAGCTCAACTGCCGTTTTTGGGTTTAAACAAGCGCGGCGTGGCGCGGCTGTCCGGGTGGAACTGGCCAATTACAAGCGGCTGCGAGAGTTGAGCGAACAATGGGTGGGTTCGGTAACACTGCGGAATAGTTTTACTCCTTGCTGCCCAAGGGATGCGATCTCCGGCGGCAGTCCACCCTTCCCGCGGTAAAAACCGGATCGCGATTTCAGAACGCGATTCCAGATTCCGAAGCATGTCAACCAATAATGTGGCAATGCTAGGGACTGACCCGAATGGCCCTTAGTTAAGGGTTCGATAGTTGCGGGGGCGTCCTTTCCAGTAGCGGTTGCGATGGGAGATTTCTACGAAGCGGCGGCGGGGTTGGTTGAGTAATGGG
>JBEKOF010000230.1:0-7944 GCA_049522055.1 Verrucomicrobiota bacterium
GACAAGCGAGCCGCGGCCCAATCCGCGAGGAGCGGCGCCGCCCCCGCCGCGGGGCAAGCCCCGCCCGCCTGGACCGCCGAAGACGTGAGGATGGTCGCCGAAATCCGCGACAAAATCGCCGAGTCGCAAAAGCGATCCGCGGAACCGGTGATTGCGGAAAAGGTGACCCTGAACATCAGCATTGCCGCCAACGCGGAGCCTGGGGAACGGGAGCTAAGGCTGGGCGGGCCGGTGGCGTTGTCCGAGCCGGTGGTTTTTTGCGTGGGCCAACTGCCCGAATTCAACAAACCGGACTCTACTAATGCCACTCAAACGCAGGCTCCCATCCGGCCCGGAAATGGAAATGCCCAAACGGCCGTGGCGCCGGTCGAATCGCGCATCGTGCTGCCGTGCGTGGTCAATGGCCAGATCATGCCCGGCGGGGTGGATCGTTACCGGTTTGAGGCGCGGCAAGGCCAGCGGCTGGTCCTGGCCGCGACGGCGCGCGAACTGATTCCCTATCTTGCGGACGCTGTTCCCGGCTGGTTTCAAGCCGCGCTCTCGCTATACGACCCGCAAGGCCGCGAGCTGGCCTCCGCCGACCATTTCCGGTTCCATCCCGACCCGGTTCTGTATTACGAAATCCCCAAGGACGGCGAATACGTTGTCCAGATCCGGGATTCCATTTACCGCGGGCGGGATGACTTTGTCTATCGCATCACCGCGGGCGAAGTGCCTTATCTGACCGACCTCTTTCCGCTGGGCGGTCCGGCGGGCACACAAACCACCGTCCACCTGACGGGCTGGAATCTTCCCGCCTCGACGCTGACCGAGGACGACCGGGAGATCGCGGCGGGAGTTTATCCGGTCTCCGTGCGCGGCCCGGATTATATCTCCAACCATCTGCCGTTCGCGGTGGATACGCTGCCGGAATGTTTCTCGCGGGAAACAAACAATACCCAGGCTGCCGCCCAGCCGGTGACGCTGCCGATCATCATCAACGGCCGGATTGAAAAGCCCGGCCAGTGGCAGGTCTTCCGTTTCCACGGGCGCGCCGGGGAGGTGGTGGCGGCGGAAGTGATTGCGCGGCGGCTGGATTCGCCGCTGGATTCGGTGCTGAGACTCACCGACGCCGCCGGGCGCCAACTGGCCTACAATGACGATTACGAAGACAAGGGGGCCGGGCTGCAAACGCAGTACGCCGATTCCTATTTCCGCGTTGCGCTGCCGGCCACGGGCGACTGCTACCTGTATATTGGCGACGCGCAACATCACGGCGGCCCGGAGTATGGCTACCGGCTGCGCGTCAGCCCGCCGCGGCCCGACTTCGGCTTGCGCGTGGCACCCTCCAGCCTGAGTGTGCGCGGGGGCATGTCGGCGCCCTTGACGGTCTATGCGCTGCGCCGGGATGGTTTTTCCAACGAGATCAACCTGACCTTGAAAGATGCCCCGGCCGGATTCTCGCTCAGTGGCGCCACGGTGCCGGCCAATCAGGACCAGGTGCGGCTGACCGTGATGGCTCCGTCCACCTCCGCCGCCGGGGTCATCAACCTGGAGCTGGAAGGACACGCCCTGATAGAGCAACAGGAAGTGGCGCATCCGGCGGTGCCGGCGGAAAACATGATGCAAGCCTTCGCTTACTGGCATCTGGTTCCGTCGAAAGAACTCAAGGTGCTGATTCCCGACCGGCCACAGTTCAGGCTCGCCTTGAAGATTCTGGATGCCGGCCCGGTGAGAATTCCCGACGGCGGGACGGCCGAAGTGCAAGTCAGAACCCCCAGCGCGGCCTTCTACACTAATTTCCAACTTGAACTCAGCCAGCCGCCGGATGGAATCTCCATTGCGGATGTTGCGCCGGAGGGAGCGGGAACGAAAATTGTGCTGCGGAGCGACGCGGCGAAAATCAAGCCGGGGGTGAAAGGCAACCTGATCGTCAACGTGATGCCCAAAAGGGCGGTGGCCGCGGCGGGGTCGGGCGGCGGGCGGGGCGGGCAGCCGCGTCCCGCCCTGGGCGCGCTCCCCGCCATTCCGTTCGAAATCGTCGCGCCTTAGGTGTTCCGGTCAGATGGCGCTGTCGCCTTCCTCCTTGGTGCGAATGCGGATGGCATTGTCCACGGGAAAGACAAAGATCTTGCCATCGCCGATTTTGCCCGTGTAGGCGGTGCGCTGGATGGCCTCGGTGGCGGACTGGACCGCGGAGTCGGGAAGAACGATTTCAATTTTCATTTTGGGAAGGAAATCAATGGTGTATTCGCTGCCGCGGTAGATTTCGGTGTGGCCTTTCTGGCGGCCGAAACCCTTGACCTCCGAGACGGTCATGCCCTGCAAGCCGATCTGGTTGAGGGCTTCCTTGACGTCGTTCAATTTGAACGGCTTGACGATGGCTTCAATTTTTTTCATGGCACAGTTTTGTTAATCGTTGTAGGCCCTCTCGCCGTGCTGAGTGAGGTCCAATCCCGAATCCTCCTCCTCCGGCGTCACGCGAAGCCCGGTCACGGCGCTGACAACTTTGAGGATGAGAAGCGTTCCCGCGGCGGCGAGAGCCACGATGAAGAGCAGCCCGCAAGCTTGCCAGCCCAACTGGGCCGGGCCACCGGCCAGGGAGACGACCTTGCCGCCGACGGTGAAGGTGTTACCGATAGCCGGGTTGACAGTCGCGCTGGCGAACAAGCCGGTCAACAGCAAGCCCGTCGCGCTCCCGACGGCATGAACCCCGAAGACGTCCAGGGAATCGTCGTAGAGGAACATGCCCTTGAGCTTGCTCACGGCCATGTAGCAAACGACCCCGCCCGTCAAACCGATGACGAAGGCCGCCGGCACGGTGACAAAACCGGAAGCGGGAGTGATGGTCGCCAGGCCGGCGACCATGCCGGAGGCGACGCCCAAAACGCTCGGCTTGCCCTTGAGCAGCCATTCGACTGTTCCCCATCCCAGCGCGGCGGCCGCCGCGGAAAAATGCGTCGCCGCAAACGCGCTGCTGGCCAGGCCGCCGGCGCTGAGCGCGCTGCCGGCGTTGAAACCAAACCAGCCCACCCACAAGAGGCCGGCACCGATCAGGCTCAGGACGACGTTGTGCGGAGGCATCGGCTCGGCCGGGAAGCCGATCCGCTTGCCCAGCACCAGGGCGCAAACCAGGGCCGAGACACCCGAACTGACATGGACCACCATGCCGCCGGCGAAATCGAGCACAGGAAACCGCCCACCCTGGCTCCAGTTAAACAGACCGCCCCGGCCCCACACCATGTGGCACAAGGGGAAATAAACGAACGTGGCCCACAGCACCATGAAGAGCAGGTAGGCTTTGAAGCGCATCCGCTCGGCAACCGCGCCGCTGATCAGCGCCGGGGTGATGATGGCGAACATCATCTGAAAGAGCATGAAGCTCTCCTGCGGGATGCCCGGGGCATAGGCCGGGTTAGGTTCCGCCCCCACGCCTTGGAGCATGAAATACTGGGACGGATTTCCAAAAAACGGGTTCCACTGGCCGAAGGCCATGCTGTAGCCGTAGAGCATCCACAGCCCGGAAATCACCGCCATCAGAACCAGGCTTTGCATCATCGTGCCCAGCACGTTTTTGCGCCGCACCAAGCCGCCATAGAAGAGAATCAAGCCCGGCGCGGTCATCATCAGCACCAGGGCGGCGCTGGCCAGCACCCAGGCGTTGTCGCCGGAGTTGAGGGCTGGGGCCTGGCGGGCGGCGGCCTCCAATCGGGCGACGCGCTCCTCGATAGTTCCCGCGCCTTGCGCATAAACCGGGCTGAGAAAAGCCGGCAGGAGCCAGCACACCAAGGCGGCAGGGAGCCACCGTAAAAGACGACGGGTTTTTATCACGGCTCAAAATATAACTAAAATCCTTCCCAGTCTGTCAATGCAAATTAGATCAAGTAATGAGGTTTTTTGACGAATGAGCGCGTTTTGCGGCCCATCCAGCCGCGCGAAATGCATATAATGTTGGACAAACACCCGCTAATCGCTTAAACTCAAATACATAAGAGCAGGAAACTGAACCCACATTTGCCGCTATGCGCTTTGAACCGCGGAATTTGAGAAATCAGTATGGAATCGGGATATGCCTGCTTTGCGCATTTCTGCTTGCTGGCGCATTACTCTCCGGCGCCAGGGTGCTGCACCGGAAAACTCCCATTCTGCCCGCAACAATCGCTGACGAGTCCATCCCCGTTGATCCGCCAGACCCCGTTCCCGTTGAACCCGAACCATCGCCTGCGGCCACTTATTCGGCGCCAGCGAGCCTGCCCAGTCCCGCGGTGGCCGCTCCGACGCCGCCGAGCCCGCCGGCGCCCGCCGTAAAAAAAGCCGCCAAAGGCGCCAAGAAACCCAACGCCGGCAAGGCTGCCAAGACACCCAAAAAAGCCAAGCCGCCATCCGCCCAGAACAGCACGAACACTTAGCGGCCCGCCAAAAACCCATGGATTATGTGAGAGCTTCCAGCGCGACAAAACGGCGGCGCGCCTTCACCCTGGTCGAATTACTGGTGGTGATCTCCATCATCGGCATCCTGGCGTCGCTGTTGCTGCCGGCGCTTTCCGTCGCCAAGAAGAAGGCCCAGCAGACCAAGTGTCTGAGCAACCAGAAGCAACTCGGTTTGGGGATGATGATGTATGTGGACGACAATGCGGGCGCGTTTGCCGGGATCGCGTCGGTCCACCTGGGCTTCAACGCGGCGGACTGGATTTATTGGCGGACGAACACGGCGATATATCCGCCCATTGAGAAAAGTCCGATTATGGCCCAGCTCGGCTCGGTCAATGCCGCGCTGCTCCGTTGCCCGCTGGATATCATAGACGCCGCCCGGCTGGTGTCGCCCATGCCGGACGGCCCGTATCTTTACAGTTACAGCCTGACGGGCTACGGGACGGGCGCTTACGTTGGCTTGAAGGGGAACTTGAACCGGGGGATGTCCACCATCTTCACCGCCAAATCGAAGTTTCTTTTCAAACAGGCCTCCGTGATCAACCCCTCGCGCAAAATCATGTTTGCGGAAGAACCGGGCGGCCCCCGCGACAACCCTGTCAACAATGTCGCCATCAACGACGGTCGGTGGCAGCCGGCCCAGGATCCATTGACCGACCGGCATCGGGGCAACGCGAACGTGGCATTTGCCGACGGCCACGCGCAGGAGGTCCCATGGCAGTTTGGCAACAACATCACCAACTCGCTGCCCAGCCTGTGAGCCGCGCGCCGGGCGGAAAGAGGGCCGGGAAAGCGAAGGGACGCAAAAGAGAGGCAAGCCTTCAGGGGCAGGGTTGAGGCACAGGTAAGTCGGAGCACAAATAGGCCAACACAATACGACTTGACTTACTTTTATAATGATGTAGTCTTCCACTATGAAAGCGGCAACTGAAATTGACACGGTTTACTTCTCCATAAAAGGCCAGGTGGTGATCCCGCGCCGGCTGCGCAAGGAGTTTGAGATCGAGGAGGGCACCCGGGCCTGCGTGCAATCCACGCCCCAGGGCATCCTGATCAGGCCTCTGACGGCAAAGCACATTCGCAGCCTGCGCGGCTCGCTCAAGGGCCGCAAGGCGATGGAGGTTTTCACGAGCGAACGCAAAAAGGAGCGGGATTTGTAACATGGCCACCAAAGTTCTGGACAGTTGGGCGCTCATGGCCTTTCTCCATGACGAACCAGCTGCCGGGGAAGTCGAGAAACTCCTGATCAAAGCCGCGGCGGACAAGCACAAGCTCTTGCTGTGTGTCGTAAACTGGGGGGAGATATACTACTCCATCGCGCGCACCGAGGGCGAGACTGTGGCCGGGCAAAAGATGGCCGACCTGGCCACACTGGCGATTGAACTGGCACCCGCGGGCGATGACCTGCAACTGGTCCGGGAAGCCGCGAAGCTAAAGGCGTCGAAGAAGATGGCCTACGCCGGCTGTTTCGCCGCCGCGCTGGCGAAGTTGAGGAACGTGGAGATTGTCACGGGCGACCCGGAGTTCAAGGAGGTCGAAGGTGAAGTGAAGGTGGCTTGGCTGTAACAAGTTTGGAAGAGGAGAGGCTTTGCGGGAAATGGTCAGGGCCGATTTGAGTTCGGAACAGAATCAGGATTAGGATTAAGAATTGCAGGGGTGGATTCGAGTTTGATGATGACTTGCAGGGGCGTGGCCGCGGAAGGGAGTTTGTTGGTGTTCGGGACCCAGATTTGATCGTTGTCATGACCGGCGCCGGTATAGTTGACAAGAGCGACGGGGTCGGTGACCAGGGAAATGAGGGAGCCGTCAATTTGGGCGTAGAATCGGCCGTCGGCGATCTCCGAGCCGTTGTAAAGCCAATGGGCCGGGTCGGCGGTGGAATGGGTCTGCTCATTGGAGATAAGCTCGCTGGCGGGACGGCGGATCTCCTTTCCGTCCTCGGTCCAACGGACCTCAAGAGTGATCTTGTCGCCCGGCAGGACCTGTTTGGAAGGATTGACGATGAAACCGGGAGGGGGAGGGATGCCATTGGTGAAATCGGGTTCCGCGCCCGTGGCGCCGAGGAGAAGCATGGCGAGGTGAATGTGATAAGGCTGCGCCTCGGTTTTGAGGATGCTCTCGTGAGTCTTGCCATAGGTGGTGACCAGAAAATATTCCATCAGGCCCTGGTCCTTGTTCAACCAGGCGGGAAAGCTGACGGCGCGCTGTTTTTTGTCGAGGGTGACTTTGCCCACTTGGAAAATATCCGGGGCCAGCATTTGGACCGGGCTGTTAGAGAGCACGGCGATGGAAGATTCGACGGGAAGGGGGGCGGGGGCGGAAGGACTGGCGGCGGCGGGTGCTCCCTGCGCGCCAGCGGTCATGGCGGCCAGGCAGAGGGCGAGGAGGACTTGTGGCAATGTTGGCCAATGCCGGCGGCCGGGAAGAAGGCTCACAACTTTTTGTCAATTATTTTTTGGCGAGGAGTTTTTCCAGTTCGCGGACGCGGCGGATCAGGTCGGGGAGTTGCTGGAGGGCGATGATTTGACGTTTGGCCTGCCGGTCCGGCAGGGCGGGAGCGCCGAGCCATTTGCCGTCGTCGGGAATGTCGCGCATGACGCCGGATTGGGCGGCGACAATGACGTTGTCGCCGATGTGGAGGTGGCCGGAGATGCCGACCTGGCCCGCGAGGGTGGCGCGGTTGCCGACTTTGGTGCTGCCGGCGATGCCGACTTGGGCAATGATCAGGCAGTGCTCGCCGATGGTGACGTTGTGGGCGATCTGGACCAAGTTGTCTATTTTGGTTCCGCGACCGATGGTGGTGGGACCCAGGGCGCCGCGGTCAATGGTGACGTTGGCGCCGATTTCCACATCGTCGTGGATGATGACCTGGCCGACTTGGGGGACTTTCCGGTGGATGCCGGCGTCGAAGACGTAGCCGAAGCCGTCGGAACCGATGACGGCGCCGGCATGGATGCGAACGCGCTGGCCGAGGCGGGTGCGCGGATAAAGGATGACGCCGGGAAAGAGATGGGAGTCCTGGCCGACTGTGGAATCCTGGCCGACATGGTTGCCGCCCTGCAAAACGACGCGCGGGCCGATTTGAACATTTTCGCCGATGTGACAATGGGGGCCGATGTGGGCGGTGGGATGGATTTTGGCGGAAGAGGCGATGACAGAAGCCGGGTGGGCGCCCGGGGGAAAGGGTTTTTCCGGGAAAAAAATCGGCAGGGCGCGGGCGGCGGCAACGCGGGCGTTGGGCACGCGAATGAGGACTTTGCGGGAGGAGGTGAAAGGGCCGTCAATGAGAATGGCGGAGGCGGCGCTTTGTTCGGCTTTGGCAAAGAAAGATTCGCTTTCGGCGAAGGTGAGATCGCCAGGTTTGGCCGCGTCGGCGGGGGCAAAACCGGTGAGGACGACAGAGCCATCGCCCAGGACCTGTCCCTGGAGTTCTTGGGCGAGATGGGAGGCGGTGAAGGACATTATCAGAGTCCGCGATGGTTGATGATTTGGTTGTGCTCGCCCAGGACGATGACGCGGGGATGCCACTGGCCG
>JBEKOF010000231.1:0-7908 GCA_049522055.1 Verrucomicrobiota bacterium
GCCCTCGCCACGGTCGTAGGAAACAAGGATTCGCTCACGGAGATCCAAAGAAAGCGTTCGCATGGACAGACCATACCACACTTCTCTAAAATGGCTACACTATTTATTGAAATGCTCTAGCCCCCCGCTCCGTTCCTACCGCTGGATGCGCGCCGAACCGCCTTTGGCAAACGCCTTCACCTGCTCCACCGTGGCCATCGTCGTGTCGCCTGGGTAGGTCGTCAACAGCGCCCCGTGCGCCCACCCCAGGTTCACCGCCTCCTGCGGCGATTCTCCTGTCAACAATCCGTAATAGAAACCCGCCGCGAACCCATCCCCTCCGCCCACCCGGTCAACCACGTCCAGTTCGCATGTCGGTGAGGCGAAGGTCTGGCCGTGGACCCAGGCCACCGCGCCCCAACTGTGCCGGTTGGTCGAGCGAACTTCCCGCAGCGTCGTGGCGACCGCTTGGATCTGCGGATGCCTTTTGGCCACGTCGCCGATCATGCTCAGGAACGCCCCTGGGTCCAGCTTGTTCGCCGCGTGAACTTCCGGGCCGGGAATGCCAAGCCCAAGTTGCAAATCCTCCTCGTTGCCCACCAGAACGTCCACATGCTTGACAATCCGGTTCAGCACCTCTTTGGCGCGCTCAGGGCCGCCCACGATGTTCCACAGCTTCGCCCGGTAGTTCAGGTCGAAGGAAGTCACCGCCCCTGCCGCCTTCGCCGCTTCCATCCCTTCTATGATCAACTCGGCGGTCGTGGGAGACAACGCGGCAAAGATTCCCCCGCTGTGGAACCAGCGCGCCCCCTGCCCGAATATCTCCTTCCAATTGAAATCCCCCGGCTTGAGTTGCGCGGCCGCCTCGTTGCAGCGGTTGTAGAAAACCACCGGGGCGCGCGCTCCCAGGCCGCGGTCGCAATACACCGTCGCCATGTTCGGGCCGCGAACCCCGTCGTGCTTAAAGTGCCGGTAGAAGGGCTGGACACCCATCGCTCGAACCTGCCCTGCAATAAGATCCCCGATAGGATAGTCCACCATCGCCGAAGCGATTCCGGTTTTGAGCCTGAAGCAATCCGACAGGTTCGCCGCGCAGTTGTATTCGCCGCCACTGACGTATATGTCGCAATGCGTCGCCTTGCGAAAGGGCGTGATGCCCGGATCCAGACGATGGACCAGTGCGCCCAGTGCCAGGAAATCCAACGCCCCGCTTTTGGGAATGTTCAAACCATTTGTCATTTCGCCTTAATGCAATCTCATAGCTTGAACCCGAAACGCGACTTCCGCCAGCCCCAAATGGTGCGCGAGAGAGGACTCGAACCTCCACCCCTTGCGGGACCAGATCCTAATTCTGGCGTGTCTGCCATTCCACCACTCGCGCGACCGGTTGATCCAGGCGACTTTATCGCATGGGCGCCGCCGGTGGCAAGTTTTCGAGCAGAGTATAAGATGGATCGCAACTGACCAGCCGCCCGGCTCGAAGGAATCCTCTAGTGCGGAGCCACGCGGTTGCCTTTTTCCTGGCTTTCGGGCTTTCCTGCAATCTGCCATCCTGCAAATATCAGATGGATGCATGGTGATCTCAAGTTCGGGGAAGGGAAGTTGGGCCAACAAAAGACCCTGGCCTTTTGGATGGCCCTGGCCTTTCTGAGCATCGCCGCCGTTCTGCTCTTCGCGCGTTTGGGGCGCCACGCCCTGTGGGAAGACGAGGCGGGGACGGCCCTCGGGGCAAAAGGTGTTTTGCGCGCGCTGGATACCAGCGCCTGGGTGGATGACCACAACATCCTGGCCTACCGGGGAGGCCACGAGTTGGTTAATCTGCGGATCCGCTATGTGCCGCCGCTGCAATTCTATTTGACCGCGCCCTTTCTGGCGGCCTTTGGGAAACAAAGCGCGTTGGCGGCCCGTCTGCCCTTTGCGTTGTGCGGCCTGGCCAGCCTCACGCTGATCCTCTGGTGGCTCTGGCGCGGGAATGCCGGCGTTGCTTTCGCGCTGCTGCTTTGCCTCGGACTCTTGTGCAATGTTTCGCTCATTCTCTACTCCAGGCAATGCCGTTACTACAGCGCCGGAATGCTCTGCTGCCTGGCGGTCGCTTTTCTTTACTTGAGCTGGGAGGGACAGCCTGGCCGGTTGCTTGCCGTTTCGTTGATTTCAATCTGTTTGCTGGCGTTGAACTATCTTTACTATGCCGCGTTTTATGTCTGCCTGGCGGCCGATTACGCCATCTGGAGGCGCGGGGAAAAGCCCCTGCGCCCGCAGGACTGGTGCCTGCTGCTTCTGCCGCAAATCGTCGTGGGCGCTCTGGTGGTTTGGATCTGGAACCCCTTCGGCGAGCATGTGGTCAGCGCGGATGCGCAGCCTTGGGTCGCCGCCAAGGCCACGCTTTTCTGGTGGAACTGGCGCGACCTCAACGCCTGCGAGTTTGGCAGCCTGTTGCTGCTGGCGCTGGCGCCGCTCCTCTACCGGCGGTCCCGCAACCGCTGGCTGCTCCGGGCGCCCCTCGCGCTTTTTATTTTCGTCTCCGTTACCACGCTCTGTTCCCCTCAACCGGTGGGCGTCTCCTGGTCGGGCGATGTGCGCTATTTGGCGCCGGTCATCCCCCTCTGTGTCGTCATTGAAGCGCTGGCGTTGTGCCAGATCGCGCGCGCGCGAACCTGGCTGGCCCTCCCGCTCGGAGCGCTCGTTTTCGGCGCCAATCTTTGCAACGGCGGCCCGCTGCTCTGGTGCGGCTTGCGCTCCACCATCGCCGCCTATCTGGGTGAGATCGTCCATCCGCCGGGCGACCCTTACACCGACACCGCGCAATGGATCAACGAACACGCGCGCCCAAACGAATCCATCTGGGTGCAGCCCGATTACGCCTGCTACCCGCTCATGTTTCACGCGCCCCAGGCCATCTACGCCTGGCAATTGGCCGCCCCGCCCGCGGGGCAGTTCGCCCGCCTCCCGCTCATCCATTTTGCCGGCCTGGTGCGGCCGGATTACATTGTTGTTTTTGGCCCGCAGCTCAGGGCGGTGACAAACGCGATGAATTCATGGCGCAAGCAAGGCGTGCGCTACGAACACCTCGTGACCATCCCGCGCTTCTGGGCCCAATTATACCGCCCCGAACTCTATTTTCACACGTTCCAGGAATTGCCCCCTTCTCCCGGGGCAGCCGACGCCATTTACATTTTCAGGCACCTCTCCGCGGGAAATTCCGCGCCCCCCGAAGCAAAAGCTGACGCTCTTTGACTGCTGATCCAACCCGGGGACACAGGGTGGGAATTCCTGGCTGCCTACGGACCGACCAAACGGAAGAACACATTGCTGTTGTTCTGGCTGATCGAAATGACTTCGCTCGTCACCGACCCGGAGCCGGGATAGGGGAACCAGTCGTTCGTATTGGCTACGTCGAGCGCGTTGGTTTGCAACGTCCAACCAATATAGCTCGCCGGCCACGACAAGGTCAGGCTGGAGTTGACGCCGCTGACGCTAAAGGCGATGTTCGTCGAGTTGGTGGGGACCAGGGAAGCAACGGTCAACACTCCCTCGGCCGGGTCGAAGGTGTAGGTCGCAGTCCCCCCAGTGATGCTGGTGAAGTTGCCGGACGAAGACGCGGCGCTGAACAGCTTGAACGTGTCGTTGACCGCCAGGGCATTGGTGCCGGTGTTGGTCACCACCAGTGTGCCGCCATAAACCACATTGCTGATCCCGGCAATCAGGTCGTTGGTCTTCACGCCGCCGTTCTTGCTGATGCGGAAGTTCGCGCTGCCCTGCAACGCCAGGTTGTTGCTGATCGTCAGCGTGCCAATTTGCCCTGCGTCTCCCGCCCCGATGGCGCCGCCGCTCAACACCACTATCGGGCCACCTAGCGTGCCGGAGCCGGCGATGGCGCCTGCGCTGTTGGTGATCGCTCCGTAGATGATTGGATTACTGTTGGCATCCAGCAAGCCGTTGGTCTCCACGCAGTCCAGGTACAGGGCGCCGGCGCCGGTCTTGGTGAATGCCCCGGGCGCAACGCTGACACCGCTGTTGATGACCCCGTCATTGATGCTGTCCAGAATAACACCCGACATGATGACAGCCCCCGTGTTGTCAATTTCCAAAGTGCGGTTGGTGCCATAAAGGTCAAGGTCGCCTGCCAACGTCAGGTTGTTTGATCCATTGATGACCAAGGCAGGTCCCGCCACGTCCGCCGCGAAAGCAATGTTATTGCCCACCATCTGCGGACCGCCCGAGGCGAACAAGGCGGGAGTCCCCGCAGCCGTCTCAATGGTCAGTGTGCCTGTGCCCAAAGGACCTGAGAGAATGGCCGGCGTCGTTCCCGGCGGATTGAAAACGGTGCTGGCTCCCACACCAATACTGCCGGTATAAAGCAGCACGTTGCCGGTGAAGGTGTTCGTGTTGTTTAACAACGTCGTGCCGCCTGTGCCGTTTCTCTCGATTTGGCCCGCGTCGGTGATGACTCCATTCCAGGCTTGGACGCCGCTGGTGTTCTCGGCCGCCAGAATAAGGCCATTGCCGGAGAGGGTTCCAAAACTCAGGTCCACCGGCAGATTAAAGGTGAAGCTGGGGCATGTCAGTATGATCAACGGCGTCGAGGCCTTGGTGCTATTGTTCACAAAGGTCAGGCTGCCGGATACTCCATTGAGGGTGTTGGTGAGGGTCAAGTTCTGTCCCCCGGTGCTGTTGACCCCGATGACGCTGTTGCTGGAGATCACATTGATCTGATTGGCGATGGTGACTGCGCCGATATTCGGCGAGGCCAATTGGCCCCCCGCCAGGGTGATAATGCCCTGGCCAAGGTAAGCCGCCCGGGCGAAGGTCACCGTGCCATTGCTGATGACGATGCCGCCCGTTTCCGTGTTGGGCGTGTCCAGGGTCAGGGTGGCCGTACTGTTCATCACGATGCTGCCGGGGCCTACCAGGGCGCCCGGACCGCCCAAGAGGTAATTGTTCTGGCTGCCATTGATCGTGATCGTCGAGGGGCTGAGATAACTGCTGTTGAGTGTAATGTTCGGGGTTGCCGAGCCGGTGTCGTCAAAAATCACGTTGTCGCCAAAGTTAAACACCTGCGTGGCCGTCCCGCCGCTCGCGGTGGCCCAATTGGCGGTTACCCCCGAGTCCCATACGTTGGAGACTCCATCGCCCACCCAGTATTTGGCGGCTGGCGCGTCCAGCGTGAGCGCGTTGGTCGTGGAGTAAGAGGGCGCTCCGCACTGGTTGGTCACTACCAGATAATATCCATGAGCGGTGGTCAAAGCATCGCCGGTCCCCGCCGGCGAGATGACGAGGGTCGAGGTCTGCGAGCCGGAAATGTTGCCGCCATCCACCAAATTTGTCCCGTTGCGGAACCACTGAAAACCCGATCCCGCGCTGGGGCTGACCGCCGTGAACACCGCCAAACCATTGGTCGCCACCACCACCGGAATCGGCTCGGTGGTGATACTCGGCGCGGCCAGGACAGTCACGGCGGCATCGCCCGCCATCCAGCCGACATTCAAGGTGGTATTATTGCTCCCGAGCGCCGTGTAAGTCGCGGTGGTTTCCTGCGGGCCGAAAGTGATTGCCGAGCCGGTTCCATTCACGCTCTGTCCCGTCGGGAGGCCATTGGTATAGAGAAAGTAGGTCACACCGTTGTCCGAACCGCTCAACCCCACCGGGAAAGAACTCTCCCCCGCGCAGCCCGCCCCGCCGCCGGTGACGTTGTAGATTGCGCCGGGCGCGGGAAAGGTGGGCGTGACGCCAGCCCAATTGGTCGCAACGCGAATCTCGTCAATAAAGATCAGGGGTGGATTGCCTGATTCGTAGATGGCGACGGCGCCAAAGTAATTGCTGGCCAGGTTGGCATTGTTGGTGATGGTAAGCGTTGGCGCAGGAGCCGTGCTGCCGCCCAACCCAACCGGATCCACCCACAAATCCACCTGGTCGTTGCCGCCGGTATTATACTTGTAACGCAGGACAATCAGATATGTGTTGCTGACGACCAGCGCCGGGGTGGTATTGGTGGAGGCCGTGGTCGAGTTCTTGGAAAGCTGCAGTTGGAAGGCGGTGTTCAAGTAAATGGCCGCACCGGTTTGACTCACGCTGCTTGCAGTGCCGGTGGCGGTCAAACCAAAGAATGGATATGGCTGCGTGCTGGCTCCGTTCACATTCGTCTGGATGTTCAGCAGAAACGAGGCATAGAGCGACATCGGCGCGTTGGTGTTGTTGGCCGGGATGGCCAGCGAGACGCCGCGACTCTTGCTGGAAGAAGTGTTCCGGGTGTAGGTGCCATACAGCCCGGTTTGAAAGTTTGTGCCCTGGACTACGTCCACGTTGGTCAGGCCGGGGTACTCCAACCCCGATTGGCCATTGGTGGAGAACACCCGCCCGCAGGAACTGCTGACGCTGTTGCCAAAGCTCCAGACATTTGACGAGCAGGCGGCATAATCGCCGATGGCTTCGCTTACGCCCTGGCCCAACTCCTCGTTATTTTCGTAGGCGAAGCCGTTGGGAGAAGCGCCGGAGGCGGAAACCGCGCTGGGAAAAGGTTCATAAAATGGCAACGGGTAACTTACCTGTTGCGCCCGGCCGCTGCCAGCGGCCAATAACCCAATGGCGCCGGCCACCAGCCAAATCCAGTTGACACGGCTAAACCGCCGGTCCCTGCACCCCCAGGTTTGAAGCCACCCGTTTTGTTTCTGTTCCAAAGTGGTTTTCATTTTTGTTGATGGATTATGGATTGGACAAACGACGTTGACTGCTCGTCTGTTTTCAGCCGCGCGCCTGGGGATGTGCGCAACCGATCCCGTTGCCGCCGTGAAGCCAATTAGGACGGTCGTCATGGCATTTCAAGGATTCCCATTAAATTACAACCGATTGGCCCCGTTGTCTAGTCAATTTCAACTTACACCTGAAAGTTCATTTCTCATTTTCGCCCGCGAAAACGCCCGACGCGCTCAAAACACGGCCGGCCAATGGCCAGTACCGGTTACTTGGATGGCTATTTGTTGCGCGTCGGTGTCGTCCAGATCCAGCGGCTTCAACCTCCGGCACACGGCCAATTCCGCCGTCGCCAGCTTTTCCTGGCCCGTCAGGTGATAGACGTGCGCCAGTTGCAGATGATGGATGATCCGGTTGGGCGCGAGCGCGATGGCTTTCTTGAAATTGTCAATGGCGAATTGGTTGCTGGCGCGCGGCAGCCCGCCATAGGCAATTCTCACCAAGCCCGCCAGGAGCAGGTTCATGTTGGCCACTTCGCAGTTCCAGCGGCCCAGCATGTGATAGGAAAGATCATACTTGGGGTCCAGCGCCACTGCCCTTTCCGCTTCCGCCTTGATCAGGCGCGAATAATTGACTTTGGTTTGATTGCCACTGAAAGGGAAATTCTTGGCATAGCAGACCGCCAGGAAAACGTGGGCCTTTGGGTTTTGCGGATCCGCCGCCGCGGCGCGTTGCGCGCAAGCCAGGGCCTTTTCGGCATAAGCCTTTGTCTGGGCTTGGGTTTTGGCCAAATGCATCATATCGCAATACTGCTTGGCCAACCGGCATAATACCTCGGCGTTGGTCGGTGCCAATGGCTCCGCTTTGAGAAAGATTTCCAGCGCGCCCGGGGTGTCGTGCTGCTGGTCCTGCGCATCGCCCAGGGCCAGAAGATTGGTCAGCAACAAATCCTGCCCCCGGATACCGGCCGCATGGAACAGACAGCAGAATAAAACCAGGCGGGCGTCTCGAAAGACGCGCGCGGCGAAGCTTGGCCCGGCCACACCAGGTTTCATGCGCGGGAAATTAGCCAGATCCGCGTCCAATAGCCAACGCAAAATCTGTCAACGGGATCCTTGGGCAAGGGTGCAGGACAAAATTCTTCGTTAAGCAGACAGGCTGAGGGTGTCATTGCGTTTGGCGTGTTGATTGAGCCGGTGTTTCCAGAACTCGTCCAAGCGTCGGCTGCTGTGGATGCAGCGC
>JBEKOF010000232.1:0-7873 GCA_049522055.1 Verrucomicrobiota bacterium
GAATGTTCGCAAGGGCCGGAAGAAGGCCCGCATCAAGCCTTTTCCCCGAAGGATCAAGCGCCGCGCCGCCCCGCAGCCCGCAACGGCGCCGGAGCCGGAACCGGCCGCGGCCCCGCGGGATGAGGAGCCACTTTTGGCGGCGGCGGAAAGAGATCGCGCGCCCTACGACGGGGAGACGGCGATCAAGCTTTACCTGCGCGAAATCGGCCAGGTCAAACTCCTGACGCCCAAGGAGGAAATTGAGCTGGCGGCCCGGATCAAAAAGGGCGACAAGAAGGCGCGCGAACAAATGATCAAGGCCAATCTGCGGCTGGTGGTCAAAATTGCGCATGATTACGAGAGTTTCGGATTACCCCTGCTGGACTTGATCAGCGAGGGGAACATCGGGTTGATGAAGGCGGTGGAACGTTTTGATCCTGCCAAGGGGGGCAAACTTTCCACTTATGGTTCGTGGTGGATCAAACAATCCATCAAGCGCGCCCTGGCCAATCAATCGAAAACCATCCGCCTGCCGGTCCATCTGGTGGATAAGATCTCCCGGATGCGCCGCATGGCCATGAAGCTGCAGGAGATTTTTGGGCGCGAACCGACCGACGAGGAATTGGCCGATGAGATGGGGATGTCCGTGGCCCGGGTCGCGCAAATGCGCACCGCCGCCATCCGCCCGGCATCGCTGGACGCCCCGATCGGCGACGATGACACCAACAGTTTTGCCGAACTGGTGCAGGACGACAACGCCAGCACGCCGTACCATCAATTGGACCAGAAGTCGGCCCTGGGCATGTTGCAGGAGATGGTCAAGACTTTGGACGAAAGGGAGTCCACCATCCTGCGCTACCGATTCGGGTTGGACGGCGGGAGCGAGAAGACCCTGGAGGAAGTGGGGGCGAAATTCGGGGTCACCCGCGAGCGGGTGCGGCAGATCCAGAACATCGCTCTCATCAAGCTGCGGAAGATGATCGAGAAACTTGAGGCTGTGCAAACTTAGGCCCTTTGGTTAAAGTGGCGCGGCATGACAAACCCCATTGCAACCGTTGAGGAACTGGCCCGCGCCATTCGCGACGTGCCGGATTTTCCCAAGGCCGGCATCCTGTTTAAAGACATCACTCCGGTGCTGGCCGACGGGCGCCTGTTCGCCAGTTCCATCGAGCGCCTGACCGAGAACTTCCGGCCCGGCGACGTGGACGCGGTGGTGGGGATTGACGCCCGGGGTTTTATTTTCGCCGCCGCCGCCGCATGCAAACTGGGTTGCGGATTTGTCCCGGTGCGCAAAAAGGGCAAGCTGCCGTGGCGGACTTACGAGGAGAGTTACGATCTGGAATACGGCTCCAGCACCATCGCCATCCACACCGACTCGGTGCGGCCGGGGGCGCGGGTGGTGTTGATTGATGATTTGCTGGCCACCGGCGGCACGGCGGCGGCGGCGGCGAATTTGCTGCGCCGCCTGGGCGCGAACATCCTGGAAGTGACCTTTCTCATCGAACTGAGTTTTCTGAAGGGACGGGAGAAATTGAGGGGCTTTCCAGTGCGCTCGCTGGTGATTTACTGAGCGGGCGAAAATCCGCGGCTTATGATTGACTGGCTCCAATCGGGCGACGGCGCGCTTTTCCGGCTCATTAATCAGGGTCTGAGCAATCCGCTCTTCGACAAGCTGATGCCCCTGGCCAGCGACGCGCCGGGCTTCGTCCCGCTGGTCCTGCTGGCGCTGGCCGCGCTGGTCTGGCGCGGCGGGGCGCGCGGGCGCATCTGCGCGGCCCTGCTGGTGTTGGGATGGTGCGTGGGCGACTGGGTGATTGCCGACGCGATCAAACACGGGGTGGCGCGTCCGCGGCCTTTCGAGCATTTTCCAGACGCGCGCGTCCTGGTGGGCAGGAGCGCCAGCTTCAGCATGCCCTCGTCGCACGCAATTAACTGGTTTTCGGGCACGATCATCGCGTTCATTTTTTACCGCAGGAGCATTTATTACATGCTGCCGCTGGCGCTGCTGGTCGGCTTCTCCCGGATTTACAACGGCGTGCATTATCCCGGCGACGTGCTGGCCGGCGCGATGCTTGGCGCCGGATGCGGGGCCGGCCTGGTCTGGTCCGCCGACGCGCTGTGGCAATGGGCCGGCCGCCGCTGGTTTCCCCTCTGGCACGCCAGGCTGCCTTGCCTCATCGAGCCTGAAATGGGAACGCGGAAAACGGAAAACGGAAATGAGAAAGCCGAAATGGAAAGGCAGTGGCTCCGTCTGGGTTACGCGCTGATCGCGTTTTTGCTGCTCATCGGCCTGTCCTTCCTGGCCGCCGGTAAAATCGAACTCAGCGAGGACGAGGCCTATCAGTGGATTTGGTCCAAACATCTGGCGCTCTCTTATTACAGCAAGCCGCTGCTCATCGCCTGCGCGCAATTCCTGGGGACGCATCTTTGGGGCGACAACGAATTCGGGGTTCGATTTTTCTCCCCGGTCATCGCCGCCACTTTGTCATTCCTGGTTTTGCGATTTCTGGCGCGGGAAGCCAACGGGCGCGTGGCCTTCATGGTGGTTCTCATCCTGAGCCTGGCTCCCCTGACGGCGCTGGGGTCGGTCCTCATGACGGTGGATCCGTTGTCGGTGCTGTTCTGGACGGCGGCGATGATCGCGGGCTGGCGCGCGGCGCAGCCGGAAGGGACGACGCGGCAATGGCTGTGGATGGGATTATGGATGGGCCTGGGATTCCTGAGCAAATACACCAATCTGTTTCAGTGGATTTGCTGGGGCGTGTTCTTTGCGCTTTGGCCGCCGGCGCGGCGGCACTTGCGGCGGCCCGGTCCCTGGCTGGCGCTGCTGCTGGCCGCGGTGTGCTCGTGGCCCGTCGTGGTCTGGAACGCGCAACATCACTGGATCACGGTCCGGCACGTCGCCAGCGACGGGGGATGGGGCGAGCCGTGGCGGCGCCCGTTCACCCTCGATTTTCTTTTGGCCGAGGCGGGGCTGCTGCATCCCGTTTTTTTTGCGGGCGCGGTCTGGGCCGCGCTGGCGTTTTGGCGGCAGGGCCGAAAAGATCCGTTCCAGCTGTTTTTGTTCAGCATGGGGGCGCCGCTGTTTTTGTTTTATTTGTTGATCAGTCTGCACAGCCGCGTCCTCCCCAACTGGATCGCTCCCGCGGTCGTGCCGCTGTTTTGTCTGATGGCGGTATATTGGGACGCGCGCTGGGCATGGGCGCGGCCGTTCGCCAAACCTCTTTTGGCGGCGGGCATCGGCCTCGGCCTGGTGGCCGTCGTCATCATGCACGATCCCGATTTGTTGACAAAAATGCTGCACCGCGCGCCGCCGCCCGGGATGGACCCGTGGCGGCGGGTGCTCGGCTGGAAGGAACTGGCCCAAATGGCCGGCCAGGAGCGGCGCGAGCTGGAAGCGCGCGCCGGCAAACCGGCCTTCATCATTGGGGAGCATTACGGTTTTACTTCGCAGATCACGTTTTACCTGCCGGAGGCCAAGGCGCGCGTGAACGGCGCCCCGCTGGTTTTCTTTTACGCGAGCCGCGAGCCGGTGAACCAGTTTTATTTCTGGCCGAATTACCTCGGGCGGACCGGCCAAAACGCCATTTTTGCGCGGGAAGTGGAGCGCCCCAAATTGCGCCCCGGCTGGTTTACCAAATGGTGGAACCACAGCGGCGATCTTTATCTGCCCGAATCTCCAGGCCCAGAAACCGTGCCGCCGGAATTGCGCGCCCAGTTTGAAACGATCACCGATTTTGGGGTCCAAGACGTGGCGCCTGAGGGCAATGGGGTGCTGCGCCGGGTGCAGTTTTTTGCGTGCGAACATTTGCGCCCGATGGATCAATCCGCGGCGCCATGAGGGAATGATCGGACGCGCCGCGCAGCCATGACTCGAACCTACGACCAGACAAACGGATCATTATGACGACGGTTTTCAATCTGGCGGTCATTTGGTGTTGGATCATCTTTATCCTTTACTGGATTGGCGGCGCGCGCGGGGTGAAGCCTGTGGCCGAACGGCAAAGCAGGTTGTCCTCGATGGCCTACCGCGGGCCGCTCACCCTGGGGGGGATGTTGCTTTGGTGGCCGAGAACGCCCCATCCGCTGATGGCGGCTCTGATTCCTCATACGGATTTGGCCCGGGCCGGCGGGGCCGTCGTTTGGGTGCTCGGATTAGGCGTGGCGATTTGGTCGCGCCGGACGCTGGCCGGCAATTGGAGCAGCGACGTCACATTCAAGCATGGTCACGAACTCGTGGAACGAGGGCCGTACCGCTTCGCGCGGCATCCCATCTATACGGGGATACTTCTGATGTGTTTTGGAACGGCCCTGGCGATTGGCCAGTTGCACAACTGGCTCGGTTTTCTGATCCAGTGCGCCGGTTTCTGGATCAAACTGCGGCAGGAAGAATCCGTCATGCTGAAACATTTCCCCGACCAGTATCCTGCTTACCGAAAGCGGGTCAGGGCGCTGGTGCCGTTTGTCATTTGATTTTGGTTCCGGTTGCGGTGTTCCTTTGAGACGGCCGTTCATGGAAGAACGGTGAAGAAGCGGTGCCAGCGTGGGAGGTAATAATCCCCACGATCCAGGGAAATCACCACGGCGGAGGCGCGGCCCACGATCTGCCGGCGCTCCACGCTGCCGTAAAAGCGCGAGTCAAAGCTGTTGTCCCGGTTGTCGCCCATCATGAAATACTTGCCTTCAGGAACGATGACCGGCCCAAATGTGCGTTGCGCCGGCAGGGCGGGAGTGGTCATGACGGGGTGGGGGTGTCCGGCCAGTTCTTCGGTGGCAAATTGATGCCGCGGCTGCTCAGCGGCCGGCAATTCCGCAATCGTTTCTTGCGGGAGGGGCCTGTATTGGACCGGAGCGCCGTTGACCAGCACTTTGTTATTGACCAGATCAATGCGGTCGCCGGGAAGGCCGATGACCCGTTTGACTAGGCGCAGCCCGTCCGCAGGGGAGAAAAAGACCACGATGTCGCCGCGTTTCGGGTTGTCCCACTGGGCGAGATGCCAGGTGGTGAAAGGGACCTTCAAATCATAGGCCAGTTTGTTGACGAACACTCGGTCGCCTTCCAGGATGGTCGGCTTCATGGAGCCGGTGGGCACATCGTTCCAATCCGCGATGGCGGAGCGCACCGCGAACATGACCAAAACCATGATGAGCAGGGGTTTGAGTTCTTGACGCGCCCACTGGCGGCATCGCTGCTTCCAGGGAATTGTTTTCTTCATCAGAGGTTAGAGCGCGCGGGAGGAAAAACGTTCAACCAGGCGCGGGATGGCAACGGAACTTGGCGGCGGTGCCGGGAGACGACGATGCCCTTGCGCTGGATTGCCAAACGATTAAACTTGGGTGCTGCCGGCGCCTCGGCGAATCTGATGCGCGATGATGGAAAAAAACGATTCTGTGCGACTATGTGGGACCCGTTTAAACAGATTAAGCCGTAATTTGCCCATAGTGCCTCTTTTTAAACGCGGTTTTGTTCCTCATCACTTCCTATTCGATTATGAACCCGTGTCGCGCTGAGTTTTTGGTGGAGGATTATGATCTGCCGGCCACGCTGGCGTCGGGGCAGGCCTTTCGGTGGCGGGAGCAGGACGGGGGATGGAACGGGGTCATCGGCGGACGCTGGGTGCGGTTGCGCGCGGAACCGGGGCGGATTGTCGCGGAAACGGCGGCGCCGGTTTCTGATTGGAAATGGCTGCGGCATTATCTGCAATTGGAGGTCAACCTGGCGGAAATCCACGGCGTCTTTCCCCGCGGCGATGAGGCCCTGCAAACGGCGGCGCGGGCGTGCGCGGGTTTGCGGTTGCTGCGGCAGGAGCCGTGGGAATGCCTGGCCTCGTTTATTTGTTCGTCGAGCAAACAGATTTCGCAAATCCAGCAAATCATCGCGCTGCTGGCGCGGCGCTTCGGCGAGCCGGTACCGGTGCCCGCCGGACAGGAGCCGGCCTGGTCGTTTCCCGGCTATGCGCGATTGGCGGAAGTTTCGCAATCGGCGCTGCGGGAATGCAAGCTCGGGTTTCGCGCCCCCTATCTTTGCGGCACGGCGCAAAAACTGGCGGCCGGCCAGGTGGATTTGGCCCGCGTCGCCGGTCTGTCCCTGGAGGAGGCGCGGGCCGAGTTGCTCAAGCTGCCGGGAGTGGGAATGAAGATCGCGGATTGCGTTTTGCTTTTCGGCTATGGTTTTGCGGAGGCCTTTCCGGTGGATGTCTGGATCATGAAGGCGTTGCGCCGCCATTATTTTCCGCGGCGGCGGGTCAAGCCGGCGCGGTTGCGCCGATTCATCCGCGGCCATTTCGGGCCGCAGGCGGGCTACGCGCAGCAATATCTGTTTCATTATATGCGGACCAAGGCATAAACTGGCGCCGATGCAAACAACCCTGGAAACGCTCTTCACTCCGGCGGAATTCGAGGCGCTGGGCCAGCGCGATCTGTCCCACACAGTTTGCGTGGTCTTCGACGTCCTGCGGGCCACAACCTCCATGCTGACGGCCTTGCATAATGGGGCGAAGGTGATTTTGCCGGTCGCGGAGATTGCCGGGGCGCTGGCGCTGCGGGGCCGGCATCCGGACGCTCTGCTGGCCGGGGAGCGCAACGGCGTGCGCATCCGCGCCGCGCAAACGGGCGGGGTTGATTTTGACCTCGGCAACTCGCCGCGCGAATTCACGCCCGGGCGGGTCGCCGGAAAAACCATCATCATCACCACGACCAACGGGACGCGGGCCTTGCAGGCGTGCGTGGGCGCGCGGCAGATCCTGGCGGGGGCGTTTTTGAACCTCTCCGCCCTGGCGCGATGGATAAACAAGGAGCAACCCCCGCATCTGCTGCTGGTGGGCGCGGGGACATTCAAGCAGGCGGCTTACGAAGACACGCTCGCGGCGGGGGCGCTGAGTGATTTGGTGTGGGGCCAATTCAACCAGCCGGCGGATTCCGCCCAGATTGCGCGCGAAATTTACCTCGCAGGCAGGGGCGACCTGTCCGGCGCGGTGGAGCGCCATTCGCGCAACGCGCGGCGTCTGCTGGCCAACCCTGATTTGCGCGAGGATGTTCCCTTTTCAATCCAACGCGACACGGTGCCCTTCGCCGCGTTTCTGAAGGACGGCGCGGTCGCGAGAATGACCTGATGCCGGCGAAAGGAACGGGCATAGGCCCAGGCTTTTGCCTGGTTGCGATGAGGTGTGTTTCTTGATGGCGGCGCCGCGTTGCGCAATTTTTGCGCTTCCCTTCCTTCAGGTGCGAAAATACTGCGCGGAATGAGCTTCAAAAGAGCCGGTTTGACTGCAGATTCTTATTGGCATGGATTGTGCGTATCCCTTGAGCTTATGAACGAACCGCTTGTCTCAAAGGATGCCCTGCTTCCTGCCTCGCTGGAGAAAACGGTCTGGGCCGCCGTGATCAGCGTGGTCTGTTTTACTGTCATCCTGGCCGTCGTCTTGCTGTGGCGTTAGCCGTGCCAAGCCACTGCGTCACGGTGTCAGCTTGAAGGTGCCATTGGTCGCGCTGGTCGCGCCCAGGAAAAAGCCGCCGCCCAGATTGGTGTTTTGCAATACCGTTCCAGAGGCGGTGACGGCGCTGACTTTTGTCCCGTTGGTTTCGCTGAAGATAAAGGTCAACTGCCCATTGGCCAAGTCAATGGAGCCGCTGGTAAACCCGGTTGAGCTGCTGGTCAGTTTCAATGTCTTTCCGTTCGCTTGCCCCTCTTCCACCGTGCAGACAAGGTTGGAAGCCAGGCCGCCCCCGGAAAAAGTCAGTTGCGCGCCGATGGTCGGAAAGAGGCCGGCCAAGGCTGCCTCTGAATTGGTCCACGGGGAGCCTTCCACATCCAGCACGGTACTGAATCCGCCGGCGTACAGGCCCGTCTTCTGGGCCGGCTTGAACCAGGTGAGGCTGCCGGCGGGCACGGCGG
>JBEKOF010000233.1:0-7861 GCA_049522055.1 Verrucomicrobiota bacterium
GAAACTAAGCGGCCGACTTTGTTGTACGAGTTCCAATTGCGGTTCTTGGTCGCGATAGACGAGCACCTGTTCCACTTTACCCTCTCCGTCCACGAAAGTGACCGAGGCCACGTCGTCGCTGTGGAGTTCGACGTGGCGCAGCGTCACCGCCTGGCCGGGAACCAATCCCCGGAGGATGCCTCCAACCCGCAAATCTTTCAGTCGAGTCATGGTCGCCATTATGCCATCATTTTATGGCTTGTGAACACATGATTTTGCATATAACATGATTATACGATCATGTATGTCTTTTCGAAGTGCGATATTGGCCGGGATCTCGATTGACCGTCTTCAAACATTGTGTGCGGTGGTTGAAGCGGGGACGATTGTCGCCGCCGCCGGCCCTGACCCAAACCGGCAAAGCCAGTTCAGTCGGCAGTTGAAGGAGTTGGAGAAGGCCCTCGGCACACCTCTGTTTGATCGGGTTGGCAAGACCTTGCAACCGAATGAAACTGGCCGACGAGTGGCCTTGGCCACACACACTTTCTTCGGCGCACTCGACGACGTGATGAATGCTGCCGGCACCCGGGCCGAGACTGTCCGATTGGGCGCTGGCGAAGCCGTTCTGCGCTGGTTCGTCATGCCGCACCTCTCCGAACTCATGTCGGGCGATCTCCCACTTCGGTTCGATGTCCACAGCCTGACAACTGAGTTGGCCTTGCGCGAATTGCTCGCGGGGAGTGTTGATTTGGTCATCATTAGAACAGAATCCGTGGCCGACGGGCTTCAGAGCGAGGTCATCAAGACCCTTCGATACGTGTTGGCAGTTCCAAGAACTTTGCTCCGGTCTCGTGAGGGAGCGGAGGTCTTGGAGGGGCGGCCTTTGCCTTTTGCGGAAATGGCAGGCGATGGTTTTTTTGTCAAAACTGTGAAAGCCACTGCCGCCACTCTTGGACTAAATCTTCGCCCGGTGATACAAGCCCAGACTTTCAGCTTGTTGGTTTCGGCTGTGGAAAGCGGCACGGCCGCCGCCTTTCTCCCGGACGTTGCCGCCAAATCGCTTTCTGAAGAGCGATTCGCCTTGGTGTCAGCAAAAGGCATGAGCGCACTAAACCGCAGCCTCAGCCTTGTTTGGAATGGCGACGTGGCGGAATCGAGAATTTCGGTTCGTCGCGCCATCACCCGATTACGACGAGCTCTTGGTTAACCAGAAGGCACATGTCGCCCAGATGGACAAAGCACGACCGCGTCCCACCGCCGCGATAGCTCTGCCATGCGGATGAACAGAGTATCCCGCTCCATCGCTGATCGCATGGGTGCAAATTATCAAGCAAGTCCTGCAGCAGCAGGCGGAAGTTCAGGGATTCAGAAGGTCCGCCAATTCCTGGCTTCTGCGGACATTCAGATATGGAACCGCTCACGTCCCGCTAACACGCCGCTATCCGGACGTGAATATAAGGAATCTGGAAGATCATTTCTGGAGAAGGGCGCTGGCCCACAGCGAAGAAATGACCGACAGGCTTTAAGCGCACCTTGAAAATCACCATTAGGGTTTGGCCTGTTTGGCCTTGTTGATCCTGGTAGGAACTACCGGGGTTTTTGCGAATTCGCCGGCCTCGGCACGGTCCCAGAATTTCTTAACCTCCTCGGCCCGGACGTAATTCTTGCCGTCGATGTTACACGTCTTAATCCGGGCAGGTTCGCCGTTTGGGCCTGCTTGGCGCCAAATGTAGCCGGTAGTGCGACCTCTCCCGACAAGGTCAAGCCATCTACCCCACTCAACGCCTCCTGCGATCTGTAATTCTGTATCGTCACTCACGCCAAAATTATATATCGTTTCATTTTGTCAACCGGGGGAATCGCAAATATCTTTGTTAATACTTATAATTCAGCGATTCGTCAGTAATACAACCCCATGTGGGGATGCAAGTGATGCCAGTGTTTTGCCTGTTCGTCGGGGGTGGCACCTGCTGGGACATGATCCTGGCCACTGGTGTTCCCGATGATCCTGCGTCCTTGCCCCACGCCTATCGGAGACTTGGCGTGGATTGACTTCTGCCACCAGTACCTGGTGTACCCGCTGGTCCCGATTGGAGAAAGCGTCGGAGCAATGAGCTCATTGGTGCGCACCGGAAGCCTCAAGGAATAATTGCCCGGGGACTTATGTCGTGTGTTGGGGTTGGACCGCGCACCCGAAGCCAAAACACTGCGGCGCAAACTGGCCCTCCTGGGCACTGCCGGACGAAGTACCCAGTTCGGCCAAGCTTTGGCCTAATAACGGGCCGCCCCGCGCGGGAGCGGCTCTGGGTTTCCACTACAGTGACGGTCAGGATCATAGGCATTGAAAACAGTTCAGCCTGTTGCCGGATGGCAGAAGCACGATTGTCTAAAATGCGTTCGGAATCGGGCATATAATATGACCACTGTTCAAAGCGATTCATGATATTATATGAAAAGAAGCAACTGCAAAATATTCCACTACAACATCCGTCTTCGGAATGCTATGCCCGGAGAAGGCTGGAATGTGGCTTACAGAATGAGCGGGAGGGCTTTATGCTGCTGAGGTGGATTAAAGCCCGGACTGCCTCCCAGATGTGGGATTTGTCCCGTTCGGCTATCCTGCAGAGAGCGCTGGACTGGCAGGACGATTACGTTCCTTACCGCATCCGACGGAAGTACCTTCAACTCGATGATGAGGGAGAGTTGGCGCCCAGATATTATCGGCCTGATGTGGAGGCGCTGAGGTACCATCCCCCAACGCGCGAGGGTGCGGGTCGCGTCCCCATTCTGAACGAAGGCTCTCCTCGTGCCGGCAATTTGGCATGTGAGATCCGTGTAGCGGAAGAAGATCTGTCGAATTGGCAGCGTGGAGGGATGGCTGGCAAGTATTACGACCTCAGTTCCGACTCTGTGGAGCGCCGGGGCATACCGATGTGGGTTGTCCGGGATTGTGTGCGGGTGCAGCAAGATTACCTCCCATACAAGATAAGGTGCGACGAACTCCAACTCAGCAAAGGCGGCAGAATTATCAAGCGGTACTACTTGCCGGACCTGGAGGCGTTGCTGGTCGCCCGCCCGCCTCGGCAACCTGTGAATTTGACGCCGGCATTCCACCTGGAGAAAAGCGGAAGCAGGAGGGACGCATGAATTCCGATTGCCACCTCACGGACCAGAATGCAGTTGGCGTTCCCTTTGTCGTCGGAGTTGGAGAACCTGACCGGGGGCGGGGATTGCTGGTGACCAACGTACTCGGACCGGTCTTGGTTTTAAGCCGGTCCGGCGTCCCCGTTGCCCCCGGCGCCCCCAATGTCCCCGGCCTGTCACGGCGGGCGGCATTGTATGTTTGCGTTCATTACGCGCGTCTTTCAGGTGTTTCCGCCGCCCACGTCGCCGCCAGGATGGGACTGATGCCTCCTGTTGCGCCGGCCCGCTTCTTCAACGCGGAATCGGCAACGGAGGCGAAGGAATATTGTCACATTGACTTCGGCCTGGGCATTCTGCGGCCGCGGAACTGCGGCGCCCAGGGCGCGCCTCCTCGAAAAAATCGAGCAAAGGAGCGTGGCATGACGGCGTGCTTCCCAAGGCCCGCTGCGCCCCCGGACGCCCCCGGCGCGGGCGCGCCCCTGACAGGCGATCCGTCTGGATCGGCGGCGTTTGACAGCCTGAAACGGGGCGGAAGGGGGCGCAACCGTGTCCTGTGGAAGATCTGCGGAACCGAAAAGTTTCCTTTCCTGCCCTTTCCGTGCCGAAACCACGGGTTTTGGGTGCATGGCCGGTGGAACGGGGCGGAACAGGGCGGCAAAGGGCGGAACGGGGCGGAACATCAAAGTGGAGGGAGTGAGATTGCTGCCCCCACCGCGCCCGCCACTCCTCTCCCTCGCAGGACGCCAGCCGGCCGCCTCGGAGTCCAGTTGCGGAACGGTCTGCGGAATCTCCCCAAAAACAGCCACACAAAGAATTTATGAGTGCAAAACATCCCAACCCAAATGGCGCCGCAGGCATCTTCGCGGCGCAGGACATGATTCACCCCGTGGCGCTGGCCCAAAAGCTGCAGGCTGGCGGCCACCCCTTCTGCCAGTTCCTGCTGGAGAGATTTTCGCCCCAGGGCCGGGACGCTCTCAAAGCGTTGCTGGATGATGGAGCCAACCCGGACCGGCTGGCCGCCATCCTGGCCGAGGAGTTCAACGGCATCGCCGCGGACGGGCAGTCAGTGTGCCTGGCCGGCAAGATCAATGGCACCAAGCTGCGCAAGAGCACGCGCAAGCTGGTCAAAAGGAATCCGCAGGGGGCCAGCCTGGAGCGGATGAACACGCTGCTGATCCAGGACTTTTTCAGCGGCGACCTGGACCACGATTCGTGCGAGCTGGTTGAAGTGGTCAAAAAGAAGAGCATTGAATTCCGCATCTATAAGGAGCGGCGCAAGCTGAAAACCAAATGGAACGAATCGTTCAAGATCACCTTTCCGGCCATCGACGGCCAGACTTCCACCCACGCGCCCACCCTGGAGCAGGCGCATATCGAGATTGAAACGCTGGTGGACCGGGTCCTGTCCGGTCAGGCTCCGGTGACCAAGCAGGAGAACAAGGAGCGCGATGCCAAGGCAAAGGCGTACGATGAGATCGCGGCCGAGGTCGCCAAGGCCGCCCCAAAGGAGACGAAGGACATACTGGAATTTATCAAGGACGCCGTGAAAGCGCAGCTCAAGCTGGGCTTGGAGCGGCCGCTCCTGCAGTTCGTTTTGTACGCGGTCACGGTCGTGGCCGAACCTGTGAAACGCTGCCATTTGCAGCCGGCGGTCAAGGCGTTTGCACAGTTTGCAGAGGCGCGCAAGGACGTGGCAAAGGAAGGAATCAAAAAGCTCGTCACGACGGCCAAGCGGTACGCAGCTGCCATGCCCATGCTGGTCCACGAGAGGAACACAGCCAGCCTGGGGGCTGACAGCCCAAGGCCGGAACCGCCACTGGATGTTTTCGTGGACGACCCCCAGCCGAATGAAGTTCAAGCCTGGTTGAACAGCCTCAAGACCAGTTGGAAATCACGGCGCGATGCTCTGGATCAGGTTCGAGCATTCCTGGTTTATTGCCGCGATGCCTTGCACGCCCTCCCGCCGGGCCTGAAAACTGCGGCGCACGTCGTGCCGCGCACCAAACCGGACAGCGACGCCGAGCCGCTGCCGGCGCCGGTGCTTTCATTCAGGGATGTCTGGCGCATTCTTGTCAACCTGCAAGACTTGGAAAACGTCTGGTTTTTTTCCTTGGCGGTTTTCGCCGGGCTGCACCAATCGGAGATTTTGCGCCTTGTCTGGGAGTACGACATCGTTTGGAAGGAAGGCCAGCCGATCCAAATCTTCATCGCCTCAGGAAAAGGCAAAGATAAGCACGGCAGGCGAATGGGAGCCTATGTCAAAGTTCAGGATCCGTTGGGCGCGATCCTGGCTCTCGGGCGCGGCCGAACGGGAAAAATCATTCATCGGAAAGGCGTTCGGCAGACGCTGTGGGTCCTTGCCCGCCGCCTGAAAATCGCCTGGGCTGGAAGCATTATGCGTCACACGTTTGCGAGCAATCTTTTAGGATCGGGGCGGAGCTTTCAAGAGGTCGCCGACCAGCTTCGCAACACGGTCACGATTCTCAAGCGGCATTATTACGCGCCACTGTCAGAACTGGAAGTGGAGTGGTGCTTCCGAATGCCCATCGGAGTCGGGCGATTTGCAAACCTGCCATTCCAGAAACGGCTTTGGAATTGGCAGCAGCTTTATGAGTTCGATCTGCGGCCGGACGGAACAGTGTCGATTACAGAACTTCCGGCCGATCCGTCCACTGGCGGGGAGTCGCATCCCCAAACGCGGGTGTTAAAAAAACGCGAGTCGCCGATCGTGTGGCCGGACGATCTCGAAATGCAGGTCATGCTCTGGGAAAAGCCGCAACCGCAAATCGCCCGTGCATTGCACTGCCGCCCGACCACGGTCAGCCGGCACGCTGCAGCATTAAAACTGAAGGTTCCAGAGGCAGGCCATTGGTTGCGGGTCAAGTTTGGAACACCCGTCAAAATCCCTGAAGAGGTTTTTGAAGCGCGTGAGGCGCTGGCGGTCCGGAAGAAGGCGGCCGCCGCCAAGTCCGGCGAAGGCCCGGCCATGCCGCCTTCAGGGACGTCCGCTCCTGAACATCAAAGCCAGAAACCTCCCGGCGCGGACAATCCCGCTTCTGGTGCCAACGGCACACCCCCGGAGAACTAACTTATGAACGCTCCATTACTCACCATCGAACCGCCCCGGGTGCCAGCCGCCGAAACCGGCGCCGCCTTCATTGGCATCGACAACGGCATCACGGGCGCCATGGCCTGCCTCACCCCCGAGGGCGGGGTGCTCTGCGAACCGGTAATATTCCAGGATCTCGGCAGGGAGAAGCTGATGGATGTTGACCGCAACCTCGCTCTGTTGGAACGGATGATCGCCGCGACTGGTTTGCCCAAGCAACGGCTGATCGTGGTCTTCGAGCAGTCGCAGATTTTTCCGAAAGTCGGCTGCGGCTGCAGGCCAGCCTGCTTTACCTGCGTTACTCCAAGCGCCGGTATTTGCAGTTCTACCCCGTCTTCGATCGTTTTCACCTCAAGTGTTTCCTGCACCTGGCTCTGATCCATTGGGGTTACTCGCCGCGAATTTGTGTTATTGACAACACCAATCTGGCGCGTTGGCGCGGCCTGGGCTCCCAGGCGGTGATCATTCCGGAGATGGAAGCCTTCGCCAAAGCTTACGGCTTTCGTTTCCTGTGCCATGCTCCCAAACACTCCGATCGCAAGGCAGGCGAAGAACGCAGTTTCCTGACCGTCGAAACTAATTTTATTCCGGGCCGCGCTTTCCAAAATCTGGAGGACCTCAACCGCCAGGCCCTGGAGTGGTCCACCGTGCGGATGGAACAACGGCCCCAAGGCAAGGCCGGTCTCATTCCGGCCCAGGCTTTCGAGCATGAACGCGCTTTCCTGGCCCCGTTGCCCCGCCATCTGCCCGCGCCCTATCTGTTGCTGGATCGCACGGTGGACGAATACGGCTACGTCGCCGTCGAGGGCAACTATTACGAAGTGCCCGGCTGCGGCCGGGGAAAAATCCAGGTGCTGCGCTACCTCCATCACCTGGTCCTCTGCCAGGATCGCCGCACCTTGATCGAGTATGCCCTGGCGCCCTGGGGCGTAAAGAACCAGCCCTTTCACGCCCCCGGGCAAAGGCCGCGTTATCGTCCGCGCAACCGCAAACTCTCCAGTCAAGAGGAGGAAAAACGCCTGCGCGCCCTGGACCCGGTGATCAGCGCCTATGTCGACTTCATCCTCGGCACGCCGGGCCTGCTGCGCCACCAGTTCTTGCGCCGGTTGTGGGCCTTTCACCAGCGGTGGAGCACGACGCTGTTCCTGCGCACCATTGAGCGGGCTCATCGTTATCGCATCACCAGCCTGGAGACCCTCGAACGCATCGCGCTGCTGCACCTGGACGACACCGCGCTGCCCGAGCCCTTGGTGGACCCGGACCTGGAAAAACGCCCCGCCTATCAGGAGGGATCTTTGACCGAAACTCCCGACCTCTCCCGTTATGATGAATGAGACCCTGGCTCAACAGCTCAAGTACCTTCGCCTGCCCGGCCTTTTGTCCCGTTGGGATGAACACTTGAACGCCGCCGCTCAATCCAACCTCTCCCACGCCCGTTTCCTGAAGAGAACGCGGGTTCGATTGCGCTGCGGCCTGGGCCGTTGGCAAAACCAGCCAGCCTACTCTGTGGACTTGCGGGACAACCCCGCCTGGGGGAGCGGTCGCAACTTGTCCGGAGCGGTCGTTCAGGTGCTGGCATATCAGCTCCGTCCCTTGACGGGGTCGGGCTGGCTGGTGCTGGATGGGATT
>JBEKOF010000234.1:0-7775 GCA_049522055.1 Verrucomicrobiota bacterium
CTCGTTTTACCTTGCTGTCGAAGACCTAAAATAGTATCAAGACCCGGAGACCCAAACATGAGTCCCAAACGACCGGCTTACTCAGACCCCGCCGGTGTCTTTTTCCCGTGAGTCAACGGGGCTAATCCATCACCGCCAGGTCCATGTCGGACGTGTAATAGAGGATGCGGTTGCAATTGGGGCAGCAGACCAACTCCTTCTCCGCCTGGCATAAGACCATCACTTGAACGGGGAATTTCATGTGGCATCCGCCGCAGACTCCATGTTCTATGCCCACGACCACGCTGCCTCCCTTCATTTTCAACAGCCGCTCGTAGCGTTTCAAAGCCGCTTCTCCCACCGCGCCGCTGATCTGCTCCCGGCTGCTCTCCAACTCCGCCAACTCCGCCTTCAGGTTTTGCTCCCGCGAGGCCAAATCCTTCAAGTGCGTCTCCGCCGTTTTTCCCAGTTCCTCAGCTTCCCGGCTGGCCGCCGCCACCTGCCTCTGGGTGGCTTCGGCCTGTTCCATCAACTCCAACTGCTGGTCTTCCAGTTTGGAGATCTCCGCTTGGCAGGTCTCAATTTCATGGGCCAGGGCGCGATACTCCTCGTTTTTCTTGGTTTGAAATTGTTGCAGCGAATATCTTCCGATCTGCTGCTTTTTGGCTTCCACTTCCACTTCCCTTTGTTTGCGCTCGCCTTCGATTTGTTTGGCCCTCGTTTTGGCCTCTTCCAAGGCGCCCTGCGCCGCGCCGGCTTGCGTGCGCATCGTCTCCCGTTCCGGCCCCATCCGCGCCAATTGCTCCCGGATGAGCATTATTTTGCGATCCCGGTCTTGCAAAATGAGAAGTTTTTCGATAACTTGATGCATGGCATATCCGTTCGTCTGGAAGCAAAACGTTAACCGCCGCAACCGCACAAGTCAATGGATTCGCGTCTTATTTGCGTCTTTTTGCCCGCTGGCAACCTCCGCAACGGCTTTGCCGCCAGTTTTATGAAGTCATTGCGCGCAGCGATTCTATCCGCCATTATGGCCGCCGGCATCTTCGGCGGGCCTCTTGCCATCCACGCCGCCGATCCGCCCGGCCTTGCTTTGGCCCGCCAGCTCAACGATGCCTTTGTCTCCGTGGCAGACCAAGTGTCCCCCTCGGTCGTCATCCTTGAGGTGACCGAAAAACCCAGGTTCTTCGGACGCGGGCGCTTTAGCCGCCAGCAGCAGGGTGAAGGCTCCGGCATCATTGTCACGGCCGACGGCTACATTTTGACCAACGACCACGTCGTGAACAATGCCGACACCAACACCAATGGCATCATCGTCCAACTTCAAAATGGGCGCAGATTCCCCGCAAAAGTGGTTGGAACGGACCCCAGATCAGACATTGCCGTCGTTAAAATTGACCCAAAAGGCGCCAAATTGTCCCCCGCCCGCCTGGGCGATTCCAGCAAATTGCGCGTGGGCGAGTTCGTCGTCGCCATCGGCCATCCCCTGGATTTGACCTTCAGCGTCACCGTCGGCCACATCAGCGCCTTGCAGCGCCTGGTCCCTCGCGATGCGGACGATACTCTGGCCGACGAGCCGGATTACATTCAAACCGACGCCGTCATCAATCCGGGCAACAGCGGCGGTCCCCTCATCAACCTCGACGGCGAGGTCGTCGGCATCAACGACATGATCGAAGCCTATACCGACCGTCTCACCGGCGAAACCGTCAACGTCGGCATTGGTCTGGCCATTCCCGTCAACGTGGCCAAAGCCGTCAAGGACATCTTGATCAGCCGCGGCAAATTCGTCCGCTCCAGGATTGGCATTGTCATGGGCTCCTCCCAGGATCCGGACCAACTGCTCTCCCCTGGACTCAAACCCGTCTCCAACCGCCCGGCTGGCATTGAAGTCACAGACATCGTCACCGGCAGCCCTGCCTCAAGATCGGGATTGAAGATTGGCGACATCATTGTGGCCGTGGACGACACTCCTGTCATCACCGCCCGCGATCTCTATCACGAAATATCCTTCAAAAACCCCGGCCAGACCATCGCCGTCAACGTCCTGCGCAAAGAGAAGCCTTTCACCATCAAAGTCACCACCGAAGCCGTTCCTGAGCTACAGGAAACCGCCGCCGCCTCCCCGCCGGCCGTCAGCAGCCCCGAAGCCGAATGGGGCTTCACGGTCAAGGACCTGACCAAAGATCTGGCCAATAAATTCGGCCTCACAGCCTCCTCCGGTGTGGTCGTAACCGATGTGCAGAGCGCGGCCCTCGCCAACAGGGGCCTCAATGCGGGCGGCGTTATCTCAAAATCCCCCACCATCGCTCCGGGCGACATCATCACCAAACTGAACAACAAGTCGGTCACCAATGCCAAGGATTTCATCGCGGCTCTCAAAGCCATCGCCCCGGGCCAGCAATGGACCCTGGAACTCTCCGACAAGGACGGCCTCAAATTCAAAGTCCTGCGCGACCCCAGGCCGCCCGCCGAGTGAGCAGCCCGGACACCACCCCGCCGCCTTCCACTCCGGTCGCCCCACCGCTGCCGGACATCCGCTCCCAAACCCTGGAAGATGTGCAACGCCAGTTTGCTTTGTGGCGGGAGCCGGCCTACCGCGTCTCCCAGCTCCTGGAATGGCTCTACACCCATCGCGTCACCACTTGGGATGCCATGACCAATCTGCCCATGGCCCTTCGCCGGCGCCTCCCGCAAACCTGGTCCCTTTCTTCCCTGCAACTGGTGCGGCTCCAGGGCGCGGGCGACACCACCCAAAAATTCCTCTGGCGCCTGGCCGATGGCGCCTTGATCGAAACCGTTCTTATTCCCGCCAGCCCCGCGCTCTACGGAGAGCCGAGCGACCGCCACACGCTCTGTCTGTCCACTCAAGTCGGCTGCGCCTACGGCTGCCGCTTCTGCGCCAGCGGCCTGGATGGCTGGAAACGCAACCTGCGCCCCGAAGAAATTGTCGAACAAGTCCTGGCCGTCGAGCGCTGGCATCATGGCTCCTCTGGAACCTCCCCCTGCCAGCCAGCCGCGGCGCCGCCGGCCGGCCCGGCGGAAGGCCGGCTCATCAACAACCTGGTCATCATGGGCATGGGCGAGCCGCTGGCCAATTATGAAAACCTCCTGCGCGCCTTGCGCATACTCAACGCCCCGTGGGGCGGCGGCATTGGCGCCCGCCGAATCACCATTTCCACCTGCGGCCTCGCCCCGCAAATCCGCCGCCTAGCCGACGAACCGCCCCAGTTCCGCCTCGCCGTCTCCCTCCACGGCGCCACCGACCAGACCCGCGGGCGCATCATGCCAGTCAACAATAAATACCCCGTGGCCGAGCTGGCCGCCGCCGCCGAGTATTACCGGCAAAAAAAGGGCCGCATGATCACCCTGGAATACATCCTCATCGCCGGCGTCAACGACGGCCTCGATCAGATCAAACCTCTGGCCGCCCTGGCGCGCCGTCTCTCCGCCAAGGTCAACCTCATCCCCTGCAACGCGGTCCAGGGGCTGCCGTGGGTCCGGCCCGGCGACGCCGCCCAGGAACTGTTCCTCGCCGCTCTGGAACGCGAAAAAATCCCCGCCACCTTGCGGCGCGAAAAGGGCCAGGACATCGCCGCCGCCTGCGGCCAATTGCGCCTCAAGACCGCGCAGGAATCAGCCTCCTGAGTAGCGGCGCAGATATTTCACCGCCACGCTCAAATCCTTCGGCCACGGCGCGGTGATGGTGATGGCCGCCCCGCTGACCGGGTGCGCCACCGTCAGTTCTTCGGCGTGCAGCGCCACCCCGGAGATGAGCGGGCGTTCGGTCCGGCCCGGTTTCAAACGATACGAAGTCTTCAAACTGGAGAGCAGCAGCGGAGGCCCGCCATAAATCTCGTCGCCGATGATGGGAAATCGCAAATGCTTCAGATGCGCGCGGATTTGATGCGCCCGGCCCGTTCGCGGCCGGCATTCGAGCAACAGACAACCGGCGCCGGGGAACCGCTCCCGCACCACAAACGCCGTCCGCGCCCGCTTCCCGCCTTTGGCATCCACCCGCACCACCCCGCTTTGCAGCCGGTCCGGCCCGAGCGGCGCGTCCGTGGCGAAGGCCTCCTCCGCGCTGGAACCGCGCGCCAGCGCCACGTAAACTGCCGTCGGCTTGTCCGCCCCGAATTGATTCGCCAGCGCCACCAGCGCCGCCTTGTTTTTCGCCAGCAAGAGAACCCCGCTCGTCTCAAAATCCAGCCGGTGCGCGTTCATCAAATAAACCAGCCCCCGCCCTTTGGCCCACGCCGCCCCCCTCTCGATGCCCCCGTGCAGCATCTTCATCAGATTGGGCCGCGCCGGATCGCGGCGATCGGGCGACCCCAGCAAGCCGCCCGGCTTATTCACAGCCAGCAGATGCTCGTCTTCCCACAGCACGGGAATTTCCCGGAATTGGCCGCACTCCGGCGAGGAAAGTTTGAGGGTCGGGCCCACGGCAACGGGCTGTCAACCCGCGGGATGCTGCCCCATCACCACATGGGCCTCAAATTCGCGCATCATCCATTCCTGGTAAGCCGCATCCTGGCGCTGTTTGCGGAATCTCTCCAGGAAGGTCGGTATATCCCGCTGCACTATCGCCTCCTCCACTGGCGTCCGGGACTTCACGTAGGCCAGGAATCCGCCGGAGGGCGTCGGGGCAAATGGGGAACTCTGCCCCGCCGGCAACTCATAGACGATGCGCACCAGGTACTCGAACTCCTGCTTGTCCGTCATTTCCGGAATCGAAGTGGTCACCGCGGCAAAGGGCGTCAAGGTTTCCACCTTCACCCCTTGGGCCGCGCAGATCGCCTCAAAACTTTGCCCCCGGGCCAGCCCGTTCTTGACGGCGCTCTCAATATTGGCCCCGGCCACCTTGATCAGCTCCATCGCCTTTTCGGCCCGATAATCCTCCGTCACTTTGGCCCGCACGCTTTCCAGCGGCTGGTCCTCGCTGGGATATTTCTTTTCCAGGCCCACCAGATAAAACCCGTTGGTCCCGGGCAGAATCTGGTATTGATCGGTCGGATCGCCAATCTCCAGTTGGAACAAAAAGGCCACCGCCTTGGGCGCCAACGCCAAATCCGGCGGCGGGTTCTGCGCGTCGAATGGCTCCGTGGTCACCACCGTCAATCCGTTCGTCGCCGCCAGGCTCTGCATATCCTCTTTGCTCACCGGTTTTTCCTTGCTATGCCCCTCGAAGAGCCGGGTGGTCAAATCCGTCACATTGGTTTGGGCCGCCTTGGCCGCCACCTGCTTCTTAAAGCTCTCCTTGATCTTTGCCTTGGCCGCTTCCGGCGTGAGCGGCGCGCCCGCCTCGTCCTTGAAACTTGCCGGATCCGCGCTCTCGTAATTCATTTCTATCTGCGCGTCCAGATTGGTCATCCCCGCCAGGATGTTGCTCGCCAAGCCCACATAATTTGTCACGTCGAACCGGATGTAATTGACCTGTTCCCGTTCCGGCAACCGGTAAGCCGCTTGATGATTGGTATAATAATCCGCGATCTCCTGCGGCGTGAAGGTCACTTTGGCTTCATAATTGGTCAGCGGCAACCGCACCAGCTCCACATCCATGGTCTCATTGTCGCGCCGGAAGAAAAACTCCGCCTCCTTTTGCGAGATCAACTCTCCGGTCATCCCGAACAAGGACTTTAAAAGCTGCTGCCCCACTTCCCCCTGCACAAAACGATCAAAGTCATCCAGCGCCACATGGCCCTCCTGATTCAGGTCCCTCTTGACGAAGTCATTAAATTTCTCCTGCGGAAAGGGCGTCCCCTCCGGCACTCCGAACATCGCGCGCGTGTAACGCGCCTCCGCCTCCGGCGTCACTTCCAGATTCATCTGCTTCAACTCCCCCTGGATGAACAGCCGTTGGTACGCCGTGTTGGTCATCGCCTGCGACTCCTCCTCCTTGACCATCGGCCAATGTCCCTGGTAGAACCGGTAGAGCAGTCGCGCCTCCCGCATCGCCCCGTCGAATTGCTGCTGCGTGATGGACTCCCCGTTGATCGAACCATGGGAAATCGCAGGGCGCGAGACGCCCATGCTCCCGCTGTTCCGGGCCGTGGGCGAGAGGAAATAGACGAACGAAACAATCGTCCCCACGATGATGATCCACATGATCGTCTTGTGATGCTTCCGAAACGTGTTGGTCATACTATTCTTTCAATTTCGCAAGCGCCCAGACTAACGGGCCTTTCCCCCACGGTCAAACCCAAAAATCGCGCAAAAATCACGGCGGAGATTCTACGGCGGCTTAAGTAAAGCCGTAACCGCACGTTGTTTGTGGAGGGGCCTTTCAAGGCAGGTTCGCCTCGCCGAGGCGACCGCTTCGGTAAGGACCACCCCGGACGGCTCGGCGAGCCGTCCCTACCAAGTTAATTTCAGTGGCCACGACTTTATTTGAACCGCTCTAATGGGCAAAAGCATGGTCCGAACCCTTTCCCTTCAAAACAGCCCTTCAGGGCATCGGATGCGGCACAGAAAGCGCGTGCCAGTAATAGGACCAAAGACGGTTAAGTTGGGAATACTCCACATGGCCGTCACAGCACACCACATGTAGGCCGCCGGGCAAAACCGATGTGGCGCTGATGTCAAAGGCGGTTGGCGCCTTGCCGGCGTTGTTTATCCCGTGCCGGGAGACGCAAATCCGGCCCATCATCGGGGTGCCGCCGCCGTCGCCCGCGTAGAGATTATACGTCCCGTTCAGATCGTCGCCCGCGGCGTCCGCCGTGCCGCCATCCACCCAGGCATCCGGCCAGATCCCGTCAGTAAACAGCGGGGTTTGGGCCGAGTGCGTCGCATTTTGGATCTTCCCGAACATCCCATTGATCCCGACAGTGGTTTGAGTCGCCGCCCAGTAACCGGCCGTGTCCGTATCGCCGGCTCCTTGGTTCAGATAAAGCCAGCCGTTGAGGGTATAGCTGGCGCTGTCCGTTGATTCTGAACCCGCAAATACCCAGGCGTAATTTGCCGCTCCAGGCTGGCCTGTTGTCGGATTATTGGGAATGTTGTTCGTTGGGGCGATGGGACAGTAGCGAATGTTAACCACATTGCCCTGATAGTTCTGCAGGGAGGGAACCCACGTTGTGCTGTCGTTGGCATAATTAATGCAACCGTAGTCCGTGGCATACAAATAACCCGCCAACCCCATCTCTTTGAGGTTGTTCTTGCATTGGGTATCCATCGCTTTCAGTTTTGCCTGGGCCAGGGCCGGAAGCAACAGCGCCGCCAGGATGGCGATGATCGCTATGACCACCAGAAGTTCGATCAGGGTGAATGCGGCCCGCCGCTTTCCAACTCGCTCCGTGCAACACGTAAAAACTCGGTTCATGGTTCTATCCTCTCGTTGATGCTCTATTAAAAAGAACTTGCGCGCTTCGCCTGCCCGCAAATCAACGCGCATGCCTTGCCCAAAAGTCGAGCATCCCCGCAGGCATCAAGCAACATCAGGGCACGTCATTAATTTGCCACAAGTTGATGGCACGTTCAATAAAAACAATACCCACTCAAATGGGGAGGCAGGGTTGTTCACGGATTATCAACCACTTGCAATCCATCCCCTTTCCGGCCCCGTAAAAACGCCTCAAAAAATCAGCCTTTTGGCAGGCAAACCCGCCTTTTCCCAAAACTATTTTCCATTTCGCCTTTTCACTTCCCCCACCCCGGCCTCGATTCCACCCCTTTTTTACTCCTGAACAGGGAAGCCCCGTTCTCTGAACGGGGTTAGAGGAAGAGCTATGCTGAAAAAAGATCTGCCCATGAGCATCCTTTCTGAGCGTTGTCCCACAACGAAACAGAAAGGAAAAGAA
>JBEKOF010000235.1:0-9314 GCA_049522055.1 Verrucomicrobiota bacterium
CGCGGCGGCGCGGCGGCGGTCGGCCCAGCGCAAGATTTTCTCCACGTCATTCAGATCGTTGTGGCCGAAGACCCGCAGTTTGGCGCGCGACAACCGGGCGGCATCCACGATGCACGCATGGACCAGTTTATCCACCAGAATCACGTCATTGCTGTCCAGGAGCGCGCAAATCGTTCCCAAGGCGGTGGCGTAGCCGGAGGAAAACGTCAGCGCCGCCGGAGTGCCTTTGAACGCGGCCAGAGCTTCCTCCAAATCGTGATGGGGCGCCAGCGAGCCGCAAATCAGGCGTGAGGCTCCCGAGCCGGCGCCATATTTCTCGACTGCGGCCGTGGCGGCAGCCTTGAGCGCCGGATCATCGGCCAGGCCGAGGTAATCATTGGAAGAGAAATTGAGGAGGGTTTGGCCGTTGATCTGGATGTGCCGCGATTGAGGGGAGTCCACCCGGCGCAATTCCCGGTACAGGCCCTGCTGGCGCAAATCAATGAGCCGCGCCGCCAGATCCTCGTCAAACGTCTTCATCGCAAGAGCAATGCCACAAACGGCTGAAGTTTGCCAGCATTGAGTTCCATTTTCCCGACTTCCGGCAACCGCGCCGGCTCGCCAAAGCCGGCGGCGAACGCATCCAGGATTCACCGGTTTTTTGGAATCAGGCCGAGGCTCTTGCAGGTTCGTCTGTCAAATCTGTGGCGGGCTGCGTCCGCATCTGGAACCAGGCTGCTTCCTTGCTTAGCTTTGCAAAGCCCATTGCCCGTCAATCATTGAGGCCGCCACATTTCCCGGGTGGGCGATGACGGCGGCCTCCGCCTCGCCGATCCTCCCCGTGAAGGGAATGGATATGATGTCCGCCAGACTCCCGACGGAGAGTTCTCCCACGCGCCCCTGCCAGCCCAGCGCCCGCGCCCCGTTGCGCGTGGCCATTGCAATGATGGCCGCGGGGGCCACCGCCGGATTTGCCGCCGCGAACTGGCGCATTTCGGCCAAGAGGTTCAACTCCGGCTTCTGCCGCGGCGAACCGGCCACACTCGCCAGGCTGTCGGTGCCGAGGCAGACGTTGACTCCGGCGGCGGCCATTTCTTGATAGCAAAAGCGCTGATGTTGAAAATAGGCGTGGCTGCGCGGGCAATGGACGACGCTGGAGCCGCTGCGGGCCAGGGCCTGGATGTCCGCCGGCAGCAGATAGTTGGCGTGGATGGCGAGAAAATTCTCCCCCAGCAGTCCGCAGCGCTCGACCTGCGCCATCGGCGTGCCCGCGCCGCAATCGGACATGTCCCGCTGCCGTTCGAGCCAGTCAAACATCGCGCCACGCCGGTGGGCGCACATTTCGAATTCCTCGGCGGACTCCGCCACGTGCGTCGTCACGCGCCACTGTTTTTCCCGGGCCAGCCGGGCGGATTTTTCCAGGAGTGCCGCCGAAGTGGAATAGAGGGCGTGGGGCGAGAGGCCCACCAGCCCGCGCCGCGGTTCCAGGGTCTCAATTTTCGCCGCCGCTTCGGCCAGGATTTCCTCCGGCGAACGGCGGCTCTTGACGCCGGTCATTTCCAGGAACGACGCCACCCGCAACGGCGTGGACAACCAGACCTCCGGCAGCAATTCCGGCACGGCCTCGATGTCCGCCACGCTGGTGGTGCCCGTGCGCGCGAGCATGGCGGCCCCCTGGAGCCAGGCCTTGGCGTATTCCGAGTAACTGGCGGCGGCTTTGAGGGCGAGCAGCGATTTGATCCAGTCGGAGAACTGCCGGGGCGCGGGCAGGCCTGTCATCTCCGTGTAATCAAGGTGGCAGTGCGCGTTGACCAAACCGGGGAGCAAGATAGAGGCGCCCAGGTCAATGGGGGGTTCGGAAAACTGCCGCGCGATCTGCGGCCACGCCCCGGCCGCCGCAATCCGGCTTCCAGAAACCACCACCGCTCCGTTTTCAATGGGAGGGCGGCAAACGGGCAGGAGGATTCGGGCGCGAAGAATCACATTTTGCGGGCGTGCAAGAGCCTCTGGTTTCGGGGCGGGGCGAGGCCTCAGGCCTCCTCAGACTGGCGCGATTGCTTGCCGCGGGAGCCGAGGGTGTGTTTGCGGGCCTTGTACTTATTATGTCTTTTGCGCAACTGCTGCTCCACTTTCTTGGTTACCAAGTCAATGGCCGCGTAGAGGTCCTGCTCGCTGTCCTGGGCAAACAAATCCGGCCCCGGGGCCGCCAGCCTCATGGTGCAACTGAACTGCCGGTGCGGCGCCTTGAGCTTGTCATGCTCCAGCGTGACCCGCGCGCTGGTGACAAAGCGATCCAAGTGCTCGATTTTTTCGATCCGGGCGAGAATGTGGTCTTCAATCGCTTTGGTGAGGGTGACATTATGAGTCGAGAGAATGAACTTCATAGATAACCATTGCCTCAAGTCCCCCCAAAAATCCAGCAAAACCACCCGCATTTCATCCCCCTGTAGTCTTAGAACCCGTCGGGGCTGAATTTCGAGAGGTCTTCCACGGCCCAATCGGGCTGGTGCTCGCGCAGTTGCGGAACCGAAAAGGAGCCAGTGGCAACCGCCAAAACCTTCGCGCCTATGGAGCGCGCGCAATGGATGTCCAGCGGCGTGTCGCCGATGACCAGGATTTCGCCGGCGCGCAACTCGCGGCCCAGGCGCTGGCCGCCGCGCTGCCGCGCGATGGCGGCGATTTGCGGGCGCTCCTCGTGGTCGTCGCCAAATCCCCCGAACTCGAATTGCTTCCACAATTGGAACCGCTCGAGCTTGATTTCCGCGCCGCGCCGGATGTTCCCGGTCAGCAGGCCGATGAGCGGCGGTTGGTCCCGCGTTTGCAGCGCGCGATAAAATTCCGGCACGCCCGCGCAGACGGCGCCGACACATTCGCGCATGAGCTTTTCCAGCCAAACCAGATAGGCCTGAAAAAAACGCTGGAAATTCCCGGGCGAGGGTTCAATGTGGCGCAGCAAAAAAAGTTCGCGCGCCAGGGAAAGGTCGGTGCGACCGCCGAACTTGACCATTTCCGTCCCCCGCGGTTCCCCAAATTCCGACTCGAAGGCGCGGGCAAAGGCCTTGACTCCGGCGCCGCCCGTGCGAATGAGCGTGCCGTCAACGTCAAACAAAACGAGCCGAATGCCGGGCGAGTTCAATCAGTGCTTTTCCCGAAGCTAATCCCATCCCCGTATCCTTTCAACTTCTAATCGCCCCTCCCCCGGCGCATTCGCGCTGGCCAATGGATGATTGATGGAGTATGTACCGGGCCATCGTCCAGATTGATGAGCAACATCGTTTATTTTGATTTGGAAACGCAGAAATCCGCCGATGAGGTCGGCGGCTGGAACAACATCCGCGACATGCGCATGAGCGTCGGCGTGACCTACAGCACCGCGCGCGGCGCGTACCAGATCTACGGCGAAAACCAGGTCAACGCGCTCATGGGCGAGTTGCGCCGCGCCGATCTGGTGGTCGGCTTCAACAATCTGCGCTTTGATTATCAAGTGCTGGCCGGCTATAACCCGCTCTTCGATGCCGGGCAGATCCGCACGCTGGACCTGCTTGTGGAACTGCAAAGAATCCTCCAGCACCGGCTGTCCCTCGACTCGATTGCCCAAGGCACGCTGGGGGTGGAAAAGACCAGCGACGGTTTGCAAGCCATTGAGTGGTACCGAAAGGGCAAACTGCTGGAGATCGCCGAATACTGCTGCTACGACGTAAAAATCACCCGCCTGGTCCACCAATACGGACAGTCCAACAAGAAGCTCCTTTACACCGATCGTTCCGGCAAAAAACTCAGCGTGGCGGTGAGCTGGTAGAAGCCGCCACATCTTCAAGGCGGGTCGGCGCGCCGTCTCAAAACTTCAATTCCACGCCTTCCCGCGCCGCAAATATCTTCAAATCCGAGCCAAACCGCGCGGCCCGTTGCCGGCACGCCTCCGTCTTCTGGTCCACCGCCAGGTCCGTGCTTTCGGGGTCATGATGGAAGAGGGCGAGGTTTTTGGCCTTGGCCCGGATCGCCAGATCTGTCGCGGAGAAACAACTGGAGTGCCCCCATGTCTTGCGGGTGGCGTAATCCTTGTCATCCCATTGCGCGTCCAGGATCACCAGGTCGGCTTCCTGCGCGGCGAGCACCAATTCATCGGGGACGCGGCGCAACGGGCCGGCATTGGCCTCATCCGGGAAAAAGTCGCCCGCTTGAATCTCCAGTTCATTGTCCGTGGCATAGACAATTTTTCGGCCGTCCTTCTCAAAACTATATCCAAAGCACCCACCCGGATGATTGACAGGAAAGCTCCGCACCTGCACGCCGGCGATCTTTTTCTCCCCGTCATTCAAATAATCCGCGACAATGCTCGCGCCCAGGTCTTTGAAAGAGACGGGAAAATAGTCCGAGCTCATCTGCCCGGAGAGCACGCGATAGGCGTTGTTGTCCCTGGCATGTTGCCCATAGACATTGATTTGCACGGCCTTCAAGTAAGCCGGCTCGAAGTAGGGAAAGCCCTGAATATGGTCCCAGTGCGTGTGGCTGATCATCAGGTGAAGGGGGTTGGGCCTGGGTTTGCGGGTCAGCAAGTTCTTGCCCAATTCACGTATTCCGGAACCGGCGTCACATATAAAGAGCGTGTCCTCGAACCGCACCTCCACGCACGAGGTGTTACCGCCGTACACGCGCGTCCAGCTGGCCGGCGTGGGAATCGAGCCTCGCGTTCCCCAAAACTTGACAAAGGCAGCCATCTCAATCCTCGTGATAAACAAAAACGCTGTCCGCGACCTGGATCACATCCCCGTCCCGCAGCACGGCGGAGTGAACTTTGAATCCATTGAGAAACACGCCGTTCTGGCTGTCATTATCCACCAGCAGGCAATCGGTTCCCTGGAGCCTCAAAAATGCGTGCTCTCGGGAAGCGCGCTTGGAAGCCAGGCGGATTTGCGTGTCGGCGCCCCGGCCCATCACCATCTCATCCTGGTTCAAAACCACTTGAGACGAGGTGCCGTCACCCTCGATTTGCTCCAAAGAGTGGCGGCGCATCCCGCGTTCCTGGCGCAGCATCCTCCGCAGCATCCTGGCGTTGGCGGTCATCGCGGCGTTCAATTGACTCTTCCTGCTGTCGGTCTCCATTGCCGGATTATGACCCCAGGGGGCCGACTTTGAAAAGCCTTTTTGACACGCCCCCAGCCCGGGCGCCCGGCGGGATTGACAAAAAGCAACAATTCCACTTGAATTGTGCCGGCAATTCAGGCGAAATGCCTCTGAGATTCTATGAACCTTGCTGATATTTTAGTCTCAAGCAAAAGCATCCTGCCCGACATGACCGCCCCCGACCGGTGGGCTGCGATAGACGAACTGGTCGCCAACCTGATTGCCAACGGCAGGATCAACCCGGAAAATCGCGAGGCCATTACCGCCGTCGTCAAGAAGCGCGAGTCCTCCATGAGCACCGGGATCGGCTTCGGCATCGGGATACCTCATGCCTCGACCGATCTGATACCCGAAGTGGTGGGGGCTTTGGGCCGTTCCGCCAAAGGGATCAATTTTGACGCGCTGGACAATCAGCCGGTCAATCTGGTGATGCTCTTCCTGGTGCCCCAGGGCCAGTTCCAAAAACACCTTCACACCCTGGCCAATATCGCCAAGCTTCTTCACATCAAGGAATTTCGCCAGGAACTCGAACAAGCCCCCGATGGGGAGGCCATGTTTCTGATCATCAAAAAATACTCCGCCGCCCGCTGATTGTCTTTCGGTTCATTCCAAGCGAACCGGATTTCCCGCGGCCCCAGGAGCCTGGTTGGATTTGCCTCTTTATGGCGCTTCACAAAATCCTCGAACAACGCTTGCAACAGGCCCTGGCGGCCGTCCTGCAGGACGCAGACGCCGGCGTCGTGCGCGTGCGCCCCTGTCCGGACCCCCGCTTCGGCGATTACCAGTGCAACGCCCTGATGGCGCTGGCCAAGGCGCGCAACATGAATCCCCGCCAGTTGGCCGCCGCGGTGGCCGCGCGGCTCGATGTGGCCGACTGCTGCGAGGCTGTGGAAATTGCCGGCGCCGGCTTTCTGAATTTCAGGCTCAAGGTTGCGGCCATCGCGCGCACACTGCAAAGCCTGGCGCGCGGGGAACGCGCGCTGGTGGAGCAGACCTCACGCCCCCGTTGCATCCTCGTTGATTTCAGTTCGCCCAATGCGGCCAAGCCCATGCACGTGGGCCACATTCGCTCGACCATTTTGGGCGATTCGCTCGCCCGGGTTTCCCGGCTGTTGGGTCATCGCGTCATCACTGACAATCACCTGGGCGATTGGGGCGCCCAATTTGGAAAACTGATCCTCGGCTGGAAAACATCCCTCAACTCCGAGGCCCTCGGCAGCGATCCTATTGCCGAGATGGAACGGCTTTACAAATTGATCAATGCCGCCGGCGAGCAGGACCCAAAAATACTGGAGAGCGCGGGGCGCGAACTGGTCAAGCTACAGGGCGGCGATGAGGAGAATATGCGGATTTGGCGGCAAATGATCGCGCTTTCGCAGGAACAGTTTGACCGGGTCTATGGACGGCTGGGCGTGAAGTTCGATTACACTTTTGGCGAGAGTTATTATAATCCGCGGTTGAAGGATGTGGTCGCCGACTTGCGGCGGCGCGGATTGGCCCGCGAGAGCGAAGGGGCCATCGCCGTCTTCTTCGACGACATTGCCGAATTGAAGGGGCAGCCGGCCCTGGTGCGGAAAAGCGACGGCGGTTTCAACTACACGACGACCGATCTGGCCACGCTGCAATTCCGCCTGGAGGGCGGCGCCTGGGGCGGGCCGCCGGAGGAAATCATTTACGTGACCGATGGCCGGCAGCAGCTCCACTTCAAACAGCTTTTCGCCCTGTTCCGCCGCTGGCATCCCGAAGCGGACGTCAAACTGGCGCACGTTTGGTTTGGCTCCATCCTGGGCGAAGACGGCAAACCCTTCAAGACGCGTTCCGGCGAGACCGTCCGGCTGGAAGAATTGCTCGATGAGGCCGAGGAGCGCGCCTTCCAGGTTGTCTCGCAAAAGAATCCCGAATGGGAGCCGGGACAACGGCGGCAAATCGCGCGCGTGGTCGGCCTGGGCGCGATCAAGTATGGCGACCTCTCGCAGAACCGGCAGAGCGATTACGTGTTCAGTTGGGACAAAATGCTATCGCTCCAGGGGAACACCGCTCCGTACCTCTTATACGCCTACACGCGCATCCGGAGCATTTTTCGCAAAGCCGGCCAGAGCGCGGCCGAGGCGGGTGCCAGCGGCTTTGTGCTTGCGGCGCCGGAAGAAACCGCCCTGGCGCGGCGGCTGTTGGATTTTGGCCTGGTTTTGGAAGCGGTGGCGGAGGAGCACCGGCCCAACTTCCTGTGCGGCTACCTGTATGATCTGGCGGGAGACTTCGCGCGCTTTTACGAAAACTGTCCCGTGCTCAAAGCGGGGCCGGATTCCCGGGCCACGCGCCTGGCGCTGTGCGACCTGGCCTCCCGCGTTCTGCAACAGGGCCTGGACGCCCTGGGCATCGCCACCACCGAGCAAATGTAGGGCTGGAGCGGTTTAAGTAAAGCTGTACCCACCCGCTGCTTGCCGAGGGGCCTCTGAAGGCAGGGTCGCCTCGCCGAGGCGACCGCCTCGGTAAGAACCACCCACGGATGCCTCGGAGTCAGAGTTCTGAGGTCTCAATGCAAGAGTTTTTTTGAGTTTTTTTAACAGAATTGACTTCATGTTGTGGCCTCGTTTTTTGGACGGTAGGGGCTGTGACGGCTTTGGAGGGCTTTGAGGTATCTTGACGGCTTTGGAGGGCTTTGAGGTATCTGGCCTCGTCGTAGATCGCGCCCTTTTTCCAGCAGGCATAGAGAATGCGGATCCATTTGTAAGCCAGGGCCCGAATGGCTGTGTAGTAGGTTTTGCCCGCCTTGGTTTTGGCTTGCACAAACTCCCTGGCCCACGCGCATTGGAACGTGGAATACTGGGCAAATTCGATCCAGGTTTGGTGCTCAAATTGGGGCTTGGCGAGCCGCCGGTGGATCACACAGGTGTTGCCGCTTTGGATGCGCCGCGGCGCCACACCGCCGCGGATGGCCAGAGTGGCGGCGGCGGCGCAGTTCTCCGGCTGGGTGCCCAGCACGACCATTAGGCGAGGTTCCAAAGCCGGTCCGGCCCCGAGCACCGACTTGACCAAAAGTTGATTGGGATGTTGGGCGGCTACCACCGCAATGCGTTCCTCTATTTGGTCAATGCGTCCGACCAGCACCTTGAGCTGCTCGGCCAAGGCGCAAGCCATGAAGCTGTGGGGGTTGTTCCAGTGGGGTTGCGCGGTCACCGGGGCGGTGGTGCCGATCCGGCGCAGCCGGTCTTGCAAACCCTCCGTCAGCCGACAGCTATGGCCGAGAAAGAACTGCCGCACTCGATGCAACGGGGCCTCCTGAAGGGCCCTCAGGGTGGGATACTTCAAAACCAAGCCAGCCGCCAGACCGGTGGTGGTGTCGTTCTGCAAGAGATCCAAGGCCAACGGGTGATAGAGTTTGAGAACGGCGGTCAGCTTGTTGGCCACCGCCGTGCGTTGGTTGACCCAATCCCGCCGGTAGCTGACCCATTGGGCCAGTTCCTGGGTCACCGGGTCCTCGGCCACGAAACGAGCCAAAAGAGACGCATGGCTCTTGACCAACTGGCAGGCCAGTTGACAATCCAGATCGTCACTCTTGCTGCCGCTGGGCCGCATGGCCTGCCGAAAACGAGTCAGGCTTTTGGGATTAATCAAATAGAGTCGCAAGAACGGATACTCCAGCAGGATGGGCAGCAGCGCCGAGAGGCAGGCTTCCAGGCACAGGGCCACCGGGCGCTGCTGGAAGCGGCGGCCCAGTTCCTGGAACCAGGCGTGCAGCTTTTCCGGCCGATGGGGCAAACGAACCCGTTCGGTCTTTCCTTCGGCGCTTTCCAGAAAGACATCGTGATGCTGGTCCGCCCAATCCCATCCGATCCAGGCGGCTGTTGGCGTTTGATCATTCATAAGGTTGGACAACTTGTTTCAAGGTTGAGGGAAATGCCGCCTTGCCTTCCGCCCGCGAAGGTCTTATAGAATTCGTCACTGCCCGAGGCAGGCGAAAAGTTCTGAGGATTCGTCATCGGGCGGAGGCCGCCGGCCTGGGGCGAAGTTCTAACTCTAAGCGTCGAGCGCTTGAACAACATAATTCGTATCCCAAGTCGGGCGGCAAATCCCGTCGCCACTTTAAGCGGACGCAACCAAGTGGAAAATGAAAACATCGGGTGACCGGAATTACTCACCGTGAGCCGGGACGAGCGAGGATGGGAGTGCTCGCCCTGCTCCCGGTGAATAATGCCGTTGAAACTATAAGA
>JBEKOF010000236.1:0-7733 GCA_049522055.1 Verrucomicrobiota bacterium
AAATTGTGTCGTGCCGTAGAGATTCCCGTCTGTCCCCAGCACCAGGGCGCATTGTGGATGGCTGCCATCGGCTCCCCCCGTGAAGGAATACACGTTGGTCAACAAGCCGGAAAGCGTCGCTTCATACACCGCGCCCAGGTTATAGGCGCCGCCGTCGGAGGTTGTCCCATAGAAATTGCCATCCGGGCCTTGCACAAGCGCGCCGACGGCATTTACCGGCTGGCCGGCCAGCGTGATCACCGGCGGCATCGTGTCCACCACCGTCAACGTCGCCGTCTGGCTGGTCGTCGTGCCGGACGAATTGGTTGACACCACATAATACTGGTTCCCGGACTGAGAGATCGAGACATCGGGCAGAACCAAGGAGGCGTTTGTCTGGCCGAAAATCGCGTAAAAACCGTGGCCATCGTTTTCCCACCACTGAAAAGAAAATGGCCCTGTGCCGCTGGTCCCCACCGTGAACGTGGCGGTGGAACCACATTGGTCTGTCTGATTGGCAGGCCCCAGCAAGGTGGATCTCCTGGCAGAGGATGCCAGAGTGCCGATCACCATGTAATCCGGCGCATTCAAAACCGAAGCGCCTGAGGGATTCTGGACGAACACCGAAGCAACCCCGCCTCTGGTGTACTCCTCGATGGACTTGTTGGCGTAATTCATCGCGTACAAAGTGCCGTTATTGTCAAAGGCCAGACTTCCCGGCCAGTCCAGACCATTTTCGGTGAACAGAGAGCCAACGCCATTGGTCGTGTACTCCTCGATGAGGTACAAGCCGCCGATGGTCAGTTCATTGGCCACATAGAGGTTGCCAAAGACGTCGAAGGCCATGCCGCAAGGGTAACTCAAAACCGGGCTGCCTGCCGCCGGGTTTTGGGCAAAAACAGAGCCGGCGCCGCTGGGCGTAATCCGCACAATGGTGTTCCCGAGGGAATTGGCCACATACATGTTGCCTGCGCTGTCAAAAATCATCGTCGTCGGGCCGGCCAGAGGGGTTGAGGCGGAATTGGTGGCAAAGACCGACGCGACTCCCTGCGGGCTGACCTTCACGATCGAATTGTTGAGGTAATTCGCCAGGAACATATTGTCTGCCGAGTCAAACGCCAGGCCGTAAGCGGTGTTGATCAAGGTGCTGCTGTAGAATACCGAGGCGTTTCCGCTCGAATCATATTTCACCACGTCATTGTTGCCCACGTCTGAGATATAAAGGTTCCCCACGCTGTCAAAGGCCAGGTCACCCGCGTAGTCAAAGCCCGATGTGGCAAAGGTCGAAGCAACCCCGCCGGCCGTAAAATGTTCAATGGTGTTGTTGCCTCGATTTACCACAAAGAAGTCCTGGGTCGGCGGCGTCACGAATTGGATGCTGCCAGTCCCTGCTTCTCCTGCCACCTGCGATACGATCACTCGGTCCACCGGCTTGTCTGGAACCAATACAACCAGATCCTCGCCCAGCTTGCGGCCATTGATCCCGAATCCCTGGCCATTAAGACCGTTGGGCGCTTGGGAGGTCAGCAAGCCATTGGTGGAATCCCAGTTCGGCCACAAGCCGTCCGGCGTCTCTTGGGTCGTGCCCGAATAGTTTAGCTCCGTCCAATTCGTCGTCGGCACCTGCGTGTAAGTCGTTCCCGTCTTGACATACGCCTGCACCTGAAACTGCTCCTCATATACCACGTCAATGACCAGCAGCCTGTCGTTGGGTGTGAACTGCTGGGCAAAATCGAACTGGAGTGAAACCCCGTCCGAAGTCTGCATGTCTTCAATGTCCCCGGCCACCCCATCCCCAGTCCCAATGACTGCGGAGCCGACGAAATTGGTCAGGTAGTTGGGATTGCCAAAGGCATTGGTTCCCCCAAAACTGTCCACATAATCAGGGTCCAGATCCGCGCCCAGCAGCATGACGGTCACATCTCCTGCGCCTTTGAAATCCGTGACAAAAGTCGAGTTAGTGGCCAGCACATCGTAGATGTCGTTCCCCGCGTTATTGACCAAATGAAGAGCGGTCGAATTGGTCTGCGGGCCGGAGCTGAAAGGGGCCGACCAGGCCGCGACGAGAGTGCTCGCCGTATCCCAGACCGCCTCACTGGCGTAGGGGTTACTGCCAACCTGCACGCCCTGCCCTTCGACCCAGGCAAGAACGGTGACGCCAGCGCCAACAGGACCGGCTCCATGCAGGGGTGGATGCTCGCTGATCCAACCGCTGCCGCCAACCAAGCCGAAATCGCTTGACCCCGTCGCCGCAGTCAAGAACGGCTGCCAATAGGAGGCCTCCTCCGTAGCAGTGGGGGGGCTGAACGTCCCCGTCCCGCCAGCCAGGTACACCGCGCCTCCCCTACCGACAAAATTGGCCAGATCGCTCGGGAGCGTGGTGGCTTGGAGCATGAGACCGTCCACAAAAACCGCGTCGTATCCAGTCAGGGGGACAAGAGCATCGGTATAGCCCAGGTAAGTGACAGCAACACCCATCCCTGCGAGCAAGCTCCGGAAGTCACTCCCAAACCCGCCGTAGGTGCCGTTGTACCCCGAATTCCAAGACTGACCGTCAAGAATCAGGACGCTCTTCCCCGCCCCATTTGGTGTTAGCCCGAACCATGTGAGCACATTGGTTACGTAAACGGGGTTGCTAGGCAGCCCGGCATCCGAGAAAGCCCACTCATCTCCCGTCACGATGATCTTCCCGGCGGAGGCCTCCGCGCGGGCAAACGTGCCCAGTGCGACAAGAAAGGTTATGGTGATGCAGGTGGCTCTTCTGAATGTTTGCAGCGCAAGCAATTGGAATCCTTTTCGGAGCCTGAATGGTGTCAGAATTATGGCATGAAACAGGCGGGTTTGAACGAGATTCTGTTCGGTTTTCATAGCATCCGCACAACCACTCAGGTTTTTCAGTTTGACTGGCAGGAAGTCTGAGGGTTGCGGGGCTTGGAGGCAAGCAAAAAAGGGCTTCAAAAAGCCCACATTTGCTTGCCTTGCCGCCCAATTCAACTATAGTGGCGTCCGCTCGAAAAAAACTATGGCCATCTATCCTCGCTTTGCCAGGCGGAACCCGGCATGGATTTGCCTGGTCGTTGTGTTGACAACCTCCGCCCTGCGCGGGCAAGCCCCCGCCCCAGGTCCGCGCGACGCCGTTCTGCTCACCATTTCCGGCGCCATCGAGGTGGCCCCCGCCGGCACCACCGCCTTCGCGCCGGGACAGCCCAATCAAATCCTCCATCTGGGCGACCAGGTGCGTAGCGGCAAAGCCAGCCGTGCCTCCATCCGCCTCTCCGACAAAAGCGTCCTGCGCGTCTATGAACTGACCACCCTGGAAATCAAGCCCCCGCAACAGGCCGACCATAACGACGTCATAGATGTCAAATCCGGAGCGACTTATTTCTTCAATCGCGACAAACCCCAGGAAACCCAGTTCCAAACACCCTCCGCCTCGGGAGCCATTCGCGGCACCGAGTTCAACCTCCTCGTCAAGGAGGACGGCGGCACTGAGTTGACCCTGCTGGATGGCCAAGTGGACCTGACCAACAACCAAGGCTCCGTCCAATTGCAGTCCGGCCAGCAAGGCACCGTTGCCAATGGCAAAAAGCCCCAAGCCAACCCCGTCCTCAACGCCGTCAACATCATCCAATGGACCCTCTATTACCCGGCGATCCTCGACGTGGACGAATTGGAGTTGCCTGCCAGCCTCCAGCAGACACTCGCGCCTTCCCTGGATGCCTACCGCAGCGGCGACCTGCTCCAGGCCCTCGCCAAGTTCCCAGCCGACAACCCTCCTGCCTCGCTCGAAGTAATCGTCTATCAAAACGCACTGCTCCTGGCCGTTGGCGAAGTGGATAAAATGAAAGCGGTCGTAGTCAACACCTCCCCCCCCACCGCTCAGTCTCGACCAGAGGCACTCAACTTCGCTCTTTACGAAATGATCGCCTCCGTAAAAGGCGAGCCGGCGAACAAAGCCGGTCGCACCCTCGCCACCGAATTGATGGCCGGTTCTTATGCCGCGCAATCCCACCGCGACCTTGCGCAAGCTCTGGAATTGGCGCGTCAAGCCACCGCCAAATCCCCCAAATTCGGCTTCGCCTGGGAGCGCTTGGCGGAAATGGAATTTAGTTTCGGCCACACCAGCCAGGCCCTGGACGCCTTGAAGAAAAGTCTGGCCCTCTCCCCGCGCAATGCCCAGGCCCTGGCCTTGCAAGGCTTTGTCCTCAGCGCCCAAAACAAAATCACCCAGGCGCGCGCTTTCTTTGAACAAGCTGTCGCGCTGGATGGCAGCCTGGCCAACGGCTGGCTCGGCCGCGGCCTCGCCCGCATCAAATCCGCCGATGTGGATGGCGGCCGGCAGGACTTGGAAACCGCCGCCACACTGGAACCCAACCGCGCCTTTCTCCGCAGTTACCTCGGCAAGGCCTGGAGCCTGGACAAACCATTCCAGTACGGCTGGAATTCCCAGATCGCCGTCAAGGAACTCGACCGCGCCATGGACCTGGACCCCGGCGATCCCACCGCCTGGCTCTACTCGGCCCTTTTGAACGACCAGCGCAACTGCATCAACCAGGCCCTGGCCGACCTGGAGCATTCCCAGGACTTGAACGACAACCGCGCGCTCTTCCGCTCTAAATTTCTTCTTGACCAAGATGCCGCCGTGCGCAGCGCCAACCTGGCCCTGATCTACGAGGACGCCGGCTTTTCCGACGTCGCCGTGCGCGAAGCCACCCGGGCCGTGGAAAGCGATTACGCCAATTATTCCGCCCATTTGTTCCTGTCCGAAAGCTACGACGCCCTCATTGACCCTAAAAAAAGCAACATCCGCTACGAGACACCCTGGGAAAATGAACTGCTCCTGGCCGACCTCCTCGCCCCGGTCGGGGCCGGCGTCGTTTCGCCGAGCATTTCCCAGCAGGAGTATTCCAGAATGTTCGAGGCCGACAGCATTGGAATCAGTTCGGATACCACCTATTGGAGCCAGGGCGCCTGGCTGGAAACCGCCTCCCAATTCGGCACCATGGAAAACCTGGCCTACTCGCTGGACAGCTATTATTACACCGACCCCGGTTTCCGCCCCAACAATGATTTTGAAAACTCGGATTTCTCCGCCACCGTCAAATATCAACCCGATTCCAAAGATACCGTCTTCCTTCAAGTCGAACGGACAGAAACCACCTCCGGCGACAACGGACAGTACTATAACGATTACCAACCCGCTCAAACCGGGGTGCAAGGTATCGCCACTCCGGATGGCTATGATTCCACGGTGCGCAACCACGAGGTGGAAGACCCGAATGTGGTCTTCGGTTATCACCGTCAATGGTCCCCGGGGGAGGACACCCTGTTCATCTATCGCAACCTCCAGGACACCTACACACTGAACGATCCCGAATTCCTCATCACCGAAATCAATCCTTTCGGGGGACTTCCTTACGCAGGTCCCTATGGCGTCCACTACCAGGACCAGACCGTTTTGAATTCCATGGAATTGCAGCATATTTTCCAGACGGCTTCCCAACGCCTTATCCTCGGAGGTCGCTACCAGGTCGAAGACCATCAGACCACCGACGATGTCTCCCTGTCCGGAACCCCCGTGACTCCTTCGGCCAGCCTCCAAACCGAGTTCAATCGCCTCACGCTTTATTCCTACTATCAATGGACGCTTTTCGACAACCTCCGCCTTACCGCCGGAGCCGCATATGATCACATGCGCTTTCCTACCGGCATTGCCATTCCCCCCGTTGCCGCCGGCTCGGAGTGGCGCGAGCGCCTCTCCCCAAAGGCCGGAATTGATTGGACCCCTTCCGGCGACACCCGTCTGCGCGCCGCTTACACCCGTTCCATGGGCGGCCTCTTCAATGACAGCAGCACCCTCTTCGAGCCGAGCGAAGTGGCCGGATTCAACCAGGCCTATCGCACCCTCCTGGAAGAAGCCACGGTGCCCGGAACCGTTTTCGAAACCTGGGGCCTCGGCCTCGACCACAAGTTTCCAACCCGCACCTACGTCAACCTGGAAGGCGAACTCCTCAATTCCGCGGCGGACCAACAACTATGGTACGGCGAAGTCGTCGGGGTCCTTCCCACAAAGCAACAGATCAATTGCAAGGAGAAGGACTTGGGCCTCACCGTGAATCAATTGATCGGCAACCGACTCTCCGCCGGCGCGGGCTACCATCTCATCTCGGCCAATGTGGGCTATAACGATGGGGTTCTTGGCAATTCCGTCAACCAATCCACCCTCAACGAGCTTAATCTATTTGCCAACTACTACCTGCCCTGCGGTTTCTACAGCCAATTCCAGGCTAACTGGTGGGATCAGGGAGGCAACACAGGCTTCAACCCCAACGAACCGGGCGACGCCTTCTGGCAATTCAACTATTTCGCCGGCTATCGTTTCCCGCGTCGGCACATCGAAATTCAGGTCGGGGTTTTGAACATCGCCAATCAGAATTACAATTTGGAACCCCTCACCCACTATCTTGAGCAAGCCCACGTCCGCACCTTCGTCAGCAGCCTGAAGTTTAATTTCTAATTCCGGCGCGATCCGCCAAAATCCGCCTCCAACGTGTCCGACCAGGCCCACAGCAAAACGTCCCGTTTAAGCGCCTTCTGGCAATCATCCGGCGGCAAAAAGGCCAAGGGAGCTCTATGGGGCGTAGTGCTGTCCAGTGGAATAGGGTATTTGCTCCTCAATACTTCTTTAGGTGACGGGTTGGTCAACAGAAGTTACGATCTTCCGTTTCAGTACAAACGTGTGGTGGCACAGACAAATGTCCTCATGGTTTACTTGGATGACGACTCACACGATAGACTTCACCAAAAGTACCTCTTGCCTTGGAATAGGGCGTTCTACACGTCATTAGTGAAACGGGCGACAGCCGAGAAAGCGAAGGCCGTGGTGTTCGATGTTGTTTTCAGCGACGCGCTCAATCCAGACACCGACGCGGCATTTGCACAGGCCATGATGGAAAATGGAAATGTCATCATCGCCGATGACTTGGTGGCCACTCCAGTTGGTTTGTCGGGCAAAGTGAGGCTCGAATTTACCAAGCTTGACCCGGTCATTGATGGCGGCGCCGCGGATAAAGGGAGCGATTCTCTGTACGCTGGGTCTGATGACGCGGTAAGGTGTTATATCCCGGTCGATGGCTCCAAAGACAGCAACGGCCGCGAAGTTGGCAGCGAAGCCTGGGCCACCATGCTCCTGTTGGATCAATCAATCAGCGACAAATACAAAAAGGAGAAATATGACCTGCATTGGATCAATTATTATGGACCAGAGATGCTCGGCTTGCAATCCGTCAGCTTGTATAAGGCCCTCACGAACAACGATCGCGACGTGCCTCCGGGGTTCTTCAAAGACAAAGTCATTTTTGTCGGGGAAAAATTGGAAACAAAACCGGGTGACACGCGCAAGGATGAATATCCCAGTCCCTTCTCCTATCTTCCGGACAATAAGTTTTTTACGGGTGTTGGAATTCATGCAACCGCCTTCCTCAATATCCTTAAAGACGAGTGGTTGCGGCGATTATCCACCCCCAAGGAGCGGATTCTCATCATTTCAATCGGGGCATTGCTGGGTGCGGGACTCATTTACTGCCGCCCCGTGATCGCATCCTTGGTTGCGCTGTTTGCCGTTATTCCAATCGCGGGAGGAAATTTTTATTTTTTCATCCACCACAACTACTGGTTCCCTTGGCTTATTCCTGTGGCGGCGCAAATGCCCGTGGCGCTTGTATGGTCGGTGGCGTTCAACTCCATCCAGGTTT
>JBEKOF010000237.1:0-7710 GCA_049522055.1 Verrucomicrobiota bacterium
GCATCCACTTTACCTGACCGCAAATTTTTTGTCGCGGCAGAGTTATTCACCGTCGGCTGCGGGGAGCTTCCACGGGCTCTCCTCGCCGCCGGATGAATAACTCTGGAAACCGTATCAGAACGAAAACGACGACCTCATAACCCAAAGAACACCGCTTTCTATGCGATCAGGCGATTGGACGCCAGAACAAATCATTAACCGAATTCGCCGGGAGGGATTTGTTGCAGATGCGATCCATGTATGGGGGGATGTGCCAATAAGCCACGATCTGCTTGAAAAAATAGCAAGAAAGGCAGTTGGTTACCCGGCAATTCCAGGAGATGTTTAAGTGCTTGTAAAAGAACATTGGGGCATTGGATTTTAGCCAAATTCAAAGTAGCCCACTACCCCATTTCGTCGCCCTCTTCCCAAGGGGCTGGTGTTCCTGCGGCGCTCTCGGCGCCCCAAGGTAAGCGGGAGCCGTAAAGGCTGGCAAAGCTGAATAGAAGCTGATTTGCGCCCCCCTTCGCGCTCCGTTGTAGCATGTTGCTCTTCAGCAACTTGTGGATTGTGTGGGAAAGGTTCCCAACCTGGCGCGTCCCCATCCACCGCAAACCCCTACATCGCCCCGACAATCCGGGCCACCGCCTCCGCCCGGTCCATGGATTCCCGGAGCACGTCCGGGATTCGCGGCACCAGATAATCCAGCTCCGTCGCCTTAAGGGCCTGCTCCACTTGGGCCACCAGCTCGCTCTCGGCCTGCTTGGCCTTCAGGGCCTGGAGCAGGCCGGCGTGGCACTGCAAGACATGGTTGATCTTCGCGAAAGCGTCCTGGAGAAAGCGCGCGTTGTCCGCCAGGTCATGCGCCGGCTGGTGGATCTCCTGGGCCAGGCCCGCCGCCTGCTCCCGGCTCACGCGCAATTCGCTGGTGCGCTCCTGCACAGAGTTTTCCAGTTCCCCAATCCGCCGCCGGGTCTTTTGCAATTCATCCCACTTGGCCGCCATCGCCTCGGCCAGTTGCTGCACTTCCACCACGTCAAAGGGCTTTTTGAGTATCACAAACTGGTCCGGCCGGCCCAGTTTGGCCACCATCCCCGTGAGCGAATAGTCCGAATACGCCGTGCATATAATCACCTGCAAGTCCGGATCCACCTCCCATACCCGGCTGATGGTCTCAATGCCATCCCAGCCGGGCGGCATGCGCACATCCACAAAGGCCACGGGATAGCGGCGATTCTCCCCAACCGCCCGCCGCACCAGTTCCAGCCCTTCCTGCCCTTGGAAGGCCGAGTCAATTTCAAAGGTGGGCAGCGCTTTGGCCTCCGCCGCTGTGCCGAACAAGAACGCCTCCGTTTCTTCGTGCGACGGCGCGCCGCCGGGAGGGCCGCTGTCACATAATATCTTCTTGAAATCCTTGTGGATTTCACGATTGTCGTCCATCACCAGAATCCGGCGACGGGGGGCTTGGGCGGTGTTTTTCACAAAGTCGAGGCCGGGGGTTGCAGGGGCAGTTCGAGCGTGAAGGTCGCGCCTTTGCCCAGCCCTTCGCTCTGCACGACCAGCGCGCCGCCCATTTCCCGGGCCGACAGGGCGCCGCTGTGCAACCCGAACCCGTGCCCGTTTTTCCGCGTGGTGAAACCATGGTTGAAAATCCGCGTCAGGTTCTCCGGCGGAATCCCAACCCCGTTGTCAATTATGGATATTTTGACTGTGCCCGGCGTTTGGGCCACCCGCGCCACCAGCCGCTTTTCCGGGCGGCCGGAATCATCGCACGCGTACTTGGCGTTGCGCACCAGGTTGATGAGAATCTGCATGACCTTGTGCTTATCCACGGTAATCTCTGGCCCCGGCGTGTCGTATTCCCGGACCAGCTTCACGTCGTGCCGGATCAGCGCGCGGTCATTCATCCGCAATGCGTCCTCCACCAGGTCCAAAACGTTGATCTTCTGGGTCATCCCCGAAACCTTCGCGTAACTCTGTTGCATGGCCACGATGTCCTTGATGTGATCTATGTTCTTCTCCAGCCCGGCCAGCTCTTCCAGCGCCCCCGCCTGCTCGGACGCCAGATGCTCCGCCAACTGCTCCAGATATGAGGGCAGCAGGCGCCCTTTGGGATCGCTCGTCATAAACTCCCCCAGGTCCGGGGCATGTTCCTGCATCAGGGCCGCCACCCGCCCGACCGAGGAAATCTTGGATTTGCGCAGCCGGCCGGCCAGCATGTTGGCGGCCACGTTCACGCTGTTGAGCACGTTGCCCACATTGTGCAGCACTGCCGTCGCCACTTCCGCCATCCCCGCCTGGCGGGAAGTTTCCAAAAGCTGCCGGTGCAATTGCTCCAGCTTCGCATCCGCCTCCTTCATGGCCGTCACGTCCTTGGAGATGCCGAAGGTGCCGATGATTTTGCCCGTTCTGTCCCGCAGCGGCAGTTTGGTCGTCAGCGCCCAGCTCACCCGCCCGTCCTTGAACACCTCCTTTTCTATCTTCCCAATCAGCGGCGCGCCCGTGCGGATGATTTCCTGTTCGTCCTCAAAAGCCGGCTTGGCGTGCTCCATGTCGAAGTAGTCGAAGTCCGTCTTGCCCAAGAGCTCATCCGGGTGCTTGAGCCCGAAAATCTCCACCTGCCTCTGGCTGACTTTAATGAACCGCGACTGGAGGTCCTTGAAATAGATGTGGTCCGGCGAATTGTCCAGCAAGCTGCGGATCAGGTCCCGCTCCGAATCCAGCTTGGCCTCCGCCTCCTTCATCGCGCTGATGTCCTTGGAGATGCCGAAAGTGCCCAGGATTTTGCCCGTCTTGTCCCGCAGCGGCATTTTGGAGACCAAAGCCCAGGTGATGTGTCCGTCCTTGGTTATCTTCTTTTGAACCTTCCCAATCAGCGGCACCCCGGTGCGGATGATTTCCTGTTCCTCCTCAAATGCCGGCTCGGCATGGGTCCTGTCAAAAAAATCGAAATCCGTCTTCCCCAGCACCTCGTCCGCATGCTTGAACCCGAACTGTTCGGCGTGTTTCTGGCTGGTTTTGATGAACCGCGACTGGAGGTCTTTGAAATAGATGTGGTCCGGCGAATTGTCCAGCAACGACCCCAGCAAGGCCCGCTCGGCATCCAGTTTCGCCTCCGCCTCCTTCAACTCCGTCACGTCCGTCGAAGTGCCGAAAGTGCCGATGATTTTCCCTTCATTGTTGCGCCACGGCGCTTTGGTGGTCAGGAACCAGATCACTTTGCCATCCGGACAAACCGTCTTTTCCATGTTTCCAACAATCGGCTGCCCGGTGCGAATGATCTTCTCCTCCGCCTGCCGGAATGCCTCGGCCCGCTCCGGGCCATATATGTCTCGGTCCGACTTGCCGGTCACATATTCTTCAAACTGTTCCTCGCTCCTCAAGTGCGCCGGAAGCTTGTCCCCCGTTTCCGTGGGATGGGCCGCGCAATGGTGGCTCAGCGCCACCCGCATCAGATTCCTCACCTCCGACCGGCTCGCTCTCACCAGGCGCGATTCAAGGTCTTTGAAAAAAATCGAGTCGGGGCAGTAGTACAGCAGCATTCGCAACAAATCCCGTTCGTGCGCCAGCTCCCCCTCCGCCCGTTTGCGCTCGGTGATGTCGAACAGTATCCCCTGCGACCCGATGACCTCCCCGCTGACACCAAACACCGGCGACTTGAACGCATGGTAATAGCGCGATTTGCCCGACGGGTCGGCATAGATGTCCTCCGCTTCGATCTCCTGGCCCGTCCGCATGATCAACTGGTGGTGCGACACCCCGCGCTCCCCAAGTTCGTCCATCACCGGGCATTCCTTTCCCATCGCGGCCTTCATGCACGCGACCAGTTCGGTCGCCGTTTTGCCGAGGATTTGATCGGCGGGCAATCCCGTGATCCGGCAATACGCCGCATTGACGAAATCGTAACGCCCCTGGGCGTTCTTGCGGAACACCCCGCTGGGCATCCGGTCCACCAACGAGTGATACAACGCCTGCGCCTCGCGCAACTCCTGCTCCGCCCGCTTGCGCTTGGTCACTTCGCGAAAGTTGACCACCACCCCCACGCAACGGTTGTCAATCCGCTGCGGCACCACGCGCCGCTCCAAAATGCGGCCATCCTTGAGTTCGACCACATCAAACGCCTCATCATCCGGAATGAACCGCGCTTCCTGCGTCCGCGCGATGAATTTCTCCGGGTCCTTGACCTGCTGCGCCACATAAGCCACCATCTCGGAGTTGTCCGCTCGTTCGAGCATCCCCTCAGGAAACCCCCATAGAGCCGCGAACTTTGTGTTGAACGACATCATCTTGCCCGAAAGATCCAGCGCCAGAATCCCGTCTTTGGTGGATTCCAGCGTCGCCTTGAGCATGCCAACTGCTTTGGCCAGATCCCGGTTTCGTTCCTCAAGCTGGCGCTCCAGCTCCTCCCGCGAAATATCCAGGCCTCCTTCCCGCTCCACTGGCCCCCCGTCCAGCGCGGGATTCGCAACCCCCTCTTCCAAATGATGGCACGACTTCATTCTTGGGCTTTAGACTTCGACATTACTATACTATCGGCCAATCACTTGAGAAGCTTGACCCCCATTTGCACCCAGCCGTTCCACCCTCCAAATCCTGCCGCCAACCATCTGGTCAAAAAATGCTGGCGTGGGCAAAAAACGACATTTCCTGTCCCCTTCATCATTTCAACTCATGCTCTATCCCGCTGGAAATCAAGCAATTGTCATAATCTACCGAAAGATTTGCGCAATGGCATCCCCGGTGCTTTGCAGTCCCATTGCACTGTCCACACGCCGCGGTATCATGTATGAAAAAAATTGAAGCCATCATCAAGCCCTTCAAATTGGACGAGGTCAAGGATGCCTTGAGCAACATCGGCATCGAAGGCATGACCGTCAGCGAAGTCAAAGGTTTCGGCCGCCAGAAAGGCCATACCGAAATCTATCGCGGCAGCGAATACACCGTGGATTTCCTGCCCAAAATCAAAATTGAAATCGTCCTGGCTGACAACATCCTGCCCGGCGCCCTCCATGCCATCCTCGGTTCCGCCAAAACCGGAAAAATTGGGGACGGAAAAGTCTTTGTTTACACCGTTGATGAAGCCATCCGCATCCGCACCGACGAAAAAGGAGAAGCCGCAATCTAAGCTACTGAGCTGCAATTAGTTGCAATTGAAATAGAGGGGGAAATAAAACCTCCCATTCCTCCGATTTCTCCGATTTCTCGGTTAAAAATCGGCGGGGCTGCCTTCCGTCAGATCAAGGGCCATCGCCGGAATGCCGCTGGCGGGAGTAATTCTTGGCTTGGACGGACCCGATCCTACTGATTATATTCCAGCCCATGAGCGAAGATGAGAATCCCTTTACTGGAGAGGCGACCCAGGCAAATCGCGGCACAGCCAGCTCCAAGCCGGGCTGGATTGCCGCCGGCGCCGTCGCGGCGCTCTTGATCGTGGCGTTGCTGCTCTGGATCTCGGCCCTGGCCCGGCTCCGTGGGCTGCAATCCCTCCGCCCCAATCTCGAGCAAACCGACGCCAGCCTCAGCAACGCCCTGGCCCAAATCCAGCAGGATAAACCCCAGATCGCAACCCTGCAAACAGAGGTGGCCGATCTGCAGAAGGCAAAGGAGATGGCCGGCCAGAGGGCCAAAGGGCTGGAAGAAGAAATGCGCTCCGACCTTGAATCCAAGGATGTCACCATCTCCAACCTCCAAGGCAAACTCACCGTCACCATCCTGGACCGCGTGATGTTTGATTCCGGCGAGGCGATCCTGCAGCCGGACGGCGAAGCGGTGCTGCGCAAAATTGCGGCCATTCTGGCCGGACACCCCGAACTGAAGATTCATGTCGTCGGTCACACCGACAACGTGCCCATCCACACCCGGTTTGCCAGCAACTGGGAACTTTCCACCGCCCGCGCACTGGCCGCCGTCCATTTTTTCACCGAAAAAGCGGGCGTGGACCCGCGCCGCGTCGGAGCCGTCGGTTATGGCGAATTTCGCCCCATCGCGGACAATTCCACCCCGGAGGGGCGAGCCAAAAACCGGCGCATTGCCATCACCATTCTGCCGGATGAACTTGCGGGAGCCGACACGGTGCCGACCATCAAGACCAATGCCGCCATTGATTCCCAAGCGCAGCCCGCTTTGCCTGCGGCGGCGGTGCCGAGTGTCAAATAGCCATCGGCGCATCGAGCCTGCGTTGCCTCAACCATGATTTCGTCTTGCGACATGGTTAATACCAACCAGTTGGTATGTCTGGCGGGAGGCACCAGCCTTGCTCGTTCTTGAGCTTCCTATGGCATCAGTCGCGAGTCATGTCTAGAGGTTCGAAAGGCGGAATTGCGCCGGAGCCGCCAGCCGGGCCGATGAAGCCTTCCAGGTAAAGGCGGAACTGTTGGAGGTTGTCCATCAGGACGGTGTTGCTGCCGGAATTTTTAGCCAGAAGAGTCGAGCCTTGAAAAATGGAGACGAACATCACCGAGAGCTTCTCCGGGTCAAACCCAGCCGCGGGAGCGTGAGCTGATTTTGCCTCAGCCAGGTCTTTTGCAAAGTCCCGGGCCATCCGCAAAACCAACTCATGGCAGATGGCGCGCAATTCAGGATCGGTCAACGAGATCTCCTGAGCCAGTGTCCCGATCAGACAGCCCTGGGTTGATTCGGACATGCCGCCCGCGGTTTCTTCAATGAAATCCAGGCGTCCATAAACCCGGTCCCGAGGGTCTTCGAGCTTGCCAAAGGGGGCGTCGTGGAAATCCTGATCTTTTCCATGCCCGAAGCGGGCCAGCGCCGCCTTGGCAATGCCTTGCTTGCTTTTGAAATAGTGGAAAAAGGCCCCTTTGGTCACGCGGGCCGCCGAGCAGATGTCATCCACCGTGGTGGCGTTGTAGCCTTTGAGCCGCATCAGGCTCACTGCCGCATCCAGCAGGTGGCGCTTGGTTTCGGGCAAATCCGCGGCTTCAATTTGAGCTTTCATACGAACTGGTTGGTATGTTCGCACGAAATCCAAGCCGCGTCAAGCGATTCCTGAAGATTTGTTGAATTGTCAGCCGGCTTAAGGAATCGCAGTGGCAATGGTCTGTCTCATCATGGCGTTTGGTGCGTCTTGTGTTTCAGAATCCTGTTCATCCGTGCTGCCGTCATTTTTGCCAGGAAACAAAACCCAAAGGAAGCTTGACATTTATTAGCAACTATGCTACCGTTTCCAGTGTGAAAAAAGAAGGTCGAGTCCTTTTGCCGACCACCGAGGGCCTTTGCCGCCAACCAGCGGGATCAATTTAACTCAATATAAGTGAATATAACCAAAACAGCCCATCCCCCCCCCGCACAATGGTAAAATCGCCCGCCTTCCGCATCGGCTTTCCCAATCGACCCAAGCCGATCCGCCTTTTGGGGCAGTCACCAAGCCCATCCCTAAATGGAGCAAAAAAACTGGCTTGGCGTCTAATACTGAATATGAAACGAGCGCTTGGATTCCTGGTTTTTGCATTTTTTGTGGCAACTCAACTTTCATTGAGGGCGGGGCCGCGGGACGATTTGTGGCGGCAGGTGAATGACGCGGTGCAAAAGGGGTTGCCGCAAACCGCCATCACGAACCTGGAACCGATCATCGCCGGCGCGCTCAAGGACAAGGCTTACGCCGAAGCCACCAAGGCCATCGCAAAAAAGATCGCGCTGGAAGGAAACATCCAAGGCAACAAACCGGAGGAGAAAATCATCCGCCTGGAAGCGGAAATGGCGCGCGCGCCAAAGGAA
>JBEKOF010000238.1:0-7626 GCA_049522055.1 Verrucomicrobiota bacterium
TTCCTTTCTGTTTCGTTGTGGGACAACGCTCAGAAAGGATGCTCATGGGCAGATCTTTTTTCAGCATAGCTCTTCCTCTAACCCCGTTCAGAGAACGGGGCTTCCCTGTTCAGGAGTGAATTAAACACCAATTTCCTCCTTTGTCCAGAGGTGATGTTCCCGGACTTGCGGGAGGGACTGGCACTGGCGCTGGAGAGAGCCAGCCCCAGGTCTGTTCGGGTGCATCTTCGCAAAAGAAGGCGTTGAGCCGTTCTGGTTTGTTCTTCGCGGCCCAGGAACGCCCGTGGATGAAGAAGGGTTTGGTCCAGGCCTCGCTGTCCAGGGCGCGCGGAGCGGTGACTGAAACCAAGAGCATGCCCCGCGCAGGATAACCCGTGCGGGGATCCATGATGTGGGAAAAGCCCTTTCCCCCGGCCCAGAAAGTCTGGGCGAAACCGCCGGAGGTGGAGAGGGACATATCCTTCAAGAACACCTCCGTTGCGGAATGCCGCCGCGGCCTGTTGGGATGGCGGATGGCGATCTTCCAGCCCCTGGCCTCGCCTGGAGGCGCTCCCATGCCATAGATGCTGCTGGAGGATGCCATCACCAGCGCGGTGTGGAAACCTTTCTGTCTGAGGATTGCCACGATGCGGTCCACGGCATAGCCTTTGCCGATTCCGCCAGGGTTGATTTCCATGCCTTCGATGTCAAATCGCACCGTGCGGCCCGCCGGGTCCAGACGCAGATGGCGGTAGCCGACTTTGGCCAGGGCCGCCGCCACCTCATCCTGGCCCGGAAGCCGCCCGGGGCCTCTGAAAAACCCCCATGTTTTCATGAGCGGGCCCACGGTAATATCGAAGGTCCCCTGGCTTCGCCGGCTGTAGCGGAGGCAGCGGGAAATCAGTTGGAACACTTCCGGCGAGACGGCCACCGGCCTTTGTCCGGCGAGACGATTGATCCGGCTCCAGACACTGGCGGGCCGGTAAATGGAGAGGAGATTGTGGAGTCGTTGAAGCTCGTCAAAAGCGGAGTTGGCCGCCTCTTCCATTTTGTCGCGGCGGGTTCCATAGAGCACGAGGGAGAAAGTCGTGCCCATGGAGTCGGCGCTCGTTTCCAAGCGGATCAATTCTCTGGACTCAGGCAAGCGAATGGAACGGACTGCGGCTCAAGTTTTCTTGGCTTCGCGCAGGATTCTCTCGCGGACGGCGGCGAAGTCGAAGAGAGCTTGGGCGATGGGAACCCCCACCACCTCGTTGCGATTGGGGTCGCGCAGGCCGACTCCCAATTCTTCGCCGAAGCGCAGGGTGCTGTCGGCGCCGGTAAAGGGCGGTGTTCCACGGTCGGCCAAGGGGTTAAATCCCATGATGGACATGGCGACCCCATCGGTGGCGACGGTATTTGTACCGGCGATGATGACCCCCGGGTTGACGGCGGCCTGGGGCCTGCTTCCGTAGTTTGTCTCCGCGCCAGTAGCTGTGCGAATGCCATCAATGATGGCCAAATGCGCGGGTCTGGCGGCGTTGAGTTCGGCGACGATGCGGGGAAGCCGGACTCCCTGGTCTTTGGAAAAATTGGGGTCAATTTGCTGAGGGGCGCTTTTTGAGGGCGCGCGGCGGCCGGCGTGAAAGACGCCGCCGCGTCCGCCTTGCGGGCGGATGGCCGGCTCGTCAATCCCCGCGCCCTCGCCATAGATGGTGATGGGTGTGGTTCCATAAATGTTCTTCATGGACAGGGTGACGCCGGTGACGGCGTGCTCTTTCAATTTGGCCAGGGAGACAAAAACGTCGCAGTCCTCGTAAGAATGGTTCAGGTCGTAGCCCGGGAAGACCAACCCCCCACCGGGCACCATGAAGCGGGAATACTTCTTTCCACGCCCCAGGTAATTGGTGTTTTCGAACTCCACGTTGGGAGCCGCGCCCAGAATGTCCTCCGGCCGCCAGTCTTGAGACAACATGACCTCTTCCAGGGTTTCGGCGGTGGACCAAGGGCCTTCGAGGACCCGGATTTGGCGCGCTCCGGCCTTTCCCAGCAGATGGACGGTGGCGGCAATCATGTTGGGATGCGACCAGAAGGTGTCCTCCATGGTCGCGCTGCCCAAACGCTGCCACCGGACCCCAATGAAGTTGACCTTCACCGCGACGGTCTTTCCCTTGACCAACTTGCTCAAGCCGCCCAACTGGTCGAACATCTTCTCCAGAGTGGGAAGCAGATCGGAACCGTAATCCTTGCACCTGCCAACGGTGACCCGCCCGGACGGAGCCTTGGCGGCCAGACTCGGCGCGGGGTTTGAGAGGGGAGTGGCGGCAAAACTGAGCGAGGGGCGGAGGAGCAGGCAGCCGGCCGCCGCGCCGGTTCCCGCCAGCCACTCTCTTCTGGTGAAATGATTTTTCATGGTGGTCTCTTTCAATACCTAAGTCTCCATCTGGACCGCGCCATACACGGAGAAGCGCGGCAGAGACAGTTCGGCCCCGCCTCCCTCGTAGGGCGAGGTTTGAGGAGCCCACTGGAGCGCCACCGGCGAGGGGATTTCCGGGCTGACAAAGCGAGCGGACCGATAGGGCGTCTTCAAATAGATGAGAGCATTATCACTGCCAGGACGCCGCGAGTAGTTCAACACATGGATGACTCCCTGGCCGCCTTGCGCGGAGGCCTGGTAGAAGTAGTTCATGGATGCGCCGTTGTATAAACGCGCCGGGTCACCGCGGTGACTCAAGATGTTCTGGACATCCATGCAGGTGAAGTAGCTGTCGGGTTTGTCTTCCCTGGCCACGGCCAGACGGCCTTTGCCCAGGGCGCGCACGTTGAAAAGGAGGTATGCTTCGGCTGAGGAGAGCTGGATCTGGGAGCCTTCCGGGTCCGGCCATTTGGAAGGGACGAACAAGGTGCCGCCTGCCTTGACAAACGCGATCAACTTCTGACGCAGCTTGGAGTCGGGCGGCTCCTGGTCCACGTAGAGAATGCCTTGCAGACCGTCGAAGGAAGCGGCCAATGGCTGGGTCCTGGAAATCACACGGAACGGCTCCCGAAGGCGAGGGAGCATGTTCAGGGCGTCCTCGCCGAAAACGCGGTCCGGCTCTGAGAAATTGGACATCACGGCCAGACGGCCCATGCGCTGGTAAGTGCCGGCCGCCTTGTTTTGCTCGAAGAATGCCAATAAGTCGGTGACTTTCTTCCAGGCCGCTGCCGCCTGTGCGGTCTTGGCGGCCAGGCCCGCGCGCATCTGGTCATCCAGCGAGATAACCCACCGGCCACCGTAGGCTGCTGTGTCCGCCACGGTTAAGAGGTAGTTTTCGACGGTCAGCTTGGCTTGCAGCGGGGGATCCACGAAGATCCAGACAGGTTTGTCCGGGGCGAGTGCCTGAGCCATGGCGAGCAACGCCCCGTTGGAATCCACCCAAGGCAGGTTGGTGGGGCCGCCGGTGGGAGTTTTCTCTTGCGGAACTCCGGGCCAGAGACCGTCTGAGACGCCCAGGACCGGGGAGGCGGCGCCCCAAAGTGCCTGGCCAGACTTGGCCCAGGCAATAACCGGAATGCCGAGGTTTCCGGGTGGGACAGCTTCCATGGCGACCGCGGCAAGGCCCGCCGAGCGGGCGGCCGCCACAGCGGCGGTCTTGTCGGCCGGACCTTCCACCAAGCCGACGAATTCCAGTCCGGCCTGCCGGCCTTTTTGGAGCAGAGGCTGCAACGCTTGTTGCTGTTCGGCGTCCGCCGGCAAACCTGAAGCCCAACTGACCACCAGGCAGTTGACGGGCGTGCCTTGGAGCGATGCCAACAATGACGGATCCAGCCATTTGCGAAGCCCCTCGGCGATCTCCGGCGTGAAGTCCTTTTCCTTTTGCCGCCTGGCGATGTCCAGAGGACCTGCCGTCCACCGCATGGGCATAGACTGTTGGCCAATAGCCATCGTTTTATACCTCTCTATTTACGATCAGATTTAAGTGCTCACGACGAATTAACCGCATCGAACCTGGAGATTCGACAGCCCTCGCGTGAAAACCGGGATTTATTATTGGCATTGTGCCAATGCCATGCAAGCGAGTCAAGCTTCAATTTCCGCAATTCCCGCGATTGGCGAATCAGAAGGCCGCGGGATTTTTGATATTTACATTGCACGCAAAGAAATTAGCCTGCATAGGAGAAGCCAATGAAAGCAACCGAGCCGAAAACATACAGGTCAGGAATCGCCGCGCTTGCCGCCGGGGCGGCGGCTTTGCTGCTGGCGGGGCCGGCAGCCGCCCAACCCGTTCGCTACGAGGCGCAGCCCACCGGCAGCAAGGTCAAGATGGAAGGCACCTCCACCATCCATGATTGGACGGTCGAAAGCACGAATGTCGGCGGCTTCATCGAAGCGGACAGCAACTTTCCCGAATCGGCGCTTACGGACGCCAAGGCCGCCCGGCCGAGGATCCAGGTGTCCATCCCGGTGGCCAGTCTCAAGAGCTATGCCGATGCGATGGATGAAGTGATGGAGGACCACTTGAACATGGATAAATATCCCCGCATCGAGTATCGCCTCATCGAGTTGAAACCCAAGTCCGCCGCAGGCACCGCCGGGCCGCTGAAGTTTGACGCGGTGGGAGCTTTGACGGTGTCGGGCACAACCCGCACGAACACGATGCCTGTGACGATTGAGCGAATGGACAAGACCAAGATCAAAGTGGCCGGCTCAACGCCGCTGAAGATGACTGATTTCGATGTCGTGCCGCCTGCGCCACGCATCCTGGGAATGCCGACGATCAAGACGGGCGACGACATTAAGATCAGCTTCGAATGGGTGACCGAGCAGAAGACGTCAAAGGAAGGGCCATAGCGCGCCGCGCCCGCTTCTGCTTTTTGGCGCCACTTCCCCCAGGGGGCCATAAAGTTTTTGCGCTGATCCGCCGATAGTTGCATGGACGAATCACTCCTGAGGCAGGAAGTGCAGTCGTCGAAGGACACCACCATGAAAACGCCCGGCGTATCCGCCCCATGAACACGGGGGCCAATAATGGATTGGACTTTTATGTGGCGCATGAGTCGCTCAAGGCGACCATTCTGACCTCGTTGCTGACGGTGTGGGTCTTGATCGGAGTCTTCGTGTATCTGAACCGGTACACGAACCGGCGTTATTTCACCGTGTGGACGACGGCCTGGATGTTTTATGTTGTCTGGCTGACGTTGAACCTGGGCAACCTGGCAGACGACCCCGGCGCCCTTGTCACGATGGCCGAGCAATGGTGCATGGCGGCGGTGGCGGTTTTTTTGATGTGGGGCAGCTTTCGTTTTTTGGGTTTGCGGGTGCGGGAGATGGATTTGGGCCTTTTCCTGGCGTTCTTGTTTATTTGGAGTTCCATAGGGGTCTATCAACTAGGGTGCCCCTTTGCGGCCAGAGTGTCGCTCTTCGCGCTGATCGGGCTGGCCGGCATTGTCACCGGGGTGGCCTTCGCCCGGCATCGCTGCCTGCGGGGCTACGTTGGGGCGAGCATGCTTTCGCTGGGATTTTTCCTGTGGGGCGCTTATTTTACCGGCTACCCGTTTGTCGAGCAGTACCACGATTTGCGGGCCACCGGTTTTTTTATTTCGGCTGTTCTGCAATTGTTCATCGCTGTGGGGATGATTATCCTGGTGCTGGAGGAGGCGCGCTCCACCAACCAGTCGGCCCTGCGACAACTCCGCGCCCAGAAACTCAAGGCGAGCCAGTTGCAGACCGCCGTCCATTCCACCGAGCGGCAATACCGCAACCTTTTTGATAAAGCGGGCGAAGCCATCATCATCACCGCGGCCGGGGATCTGCGGATCCTGGATTTGAACCAGACGGCGGCGCGGTTTCTGGGCATCAGCCGGGGCGAAGCGTCCGAGCAATTCCTGCCCGAGTTTTGCCAGGCCGCGCCGCCGGCTCCGCCGCAACGCGACAGCACGGAATGGGTCAGCCGCCTTTGCGCCCAGCGCACTTTGAGTGTCACCAAGAAAAACGGCGAAGCCACTGTTTCCCAGGTGGAAAGCTCCCGGATCGAGTACCAAGGCCAGCCGGCTTTTGAGTTCCTTTTCCGCGAGGTCACAGATCGCACCCGTTTGGAACAGCAATTGAGGAAGGCCGAAAAGCTCTCCAGCCTGGGCGAGATGATCTCCGGCGTGGCGCACGAACTCAACAACCCGATGTCGGTGATCAAGGGCTACCTGGAATTGATCGAGGCCCATCACGAGATCAGCCCCCAAACCCGCGCCGACCTGGGCAAAGTCATCCAGGAATGCGACCGCGCCACCAAACTGGCGCGGCACTTCCTGTCTTTCGCCCGCGAGCGGCCGGGCCGGCGGGAAATGGTGGACATGAACACCATGATTCAGCGCGTCGCCGAACTGCGCCGCCCCGCCCTGGCCGGCGGGGGCGTGGAATTATTTCTCGATTTGACAACCGATCTGCGGCCCACTTCGGCCGATGCCGACCAGGTCCAGCAGTTGCTGGTCATCCTGGTCAACAATGCCGTGCAGGCGATGGCGGCCACGCCGGCGCCCCGCACCTTGAGAATCAGCACGCGGCTGAAAACACCGCGCTGGCTCCTGATCACCGTCGAGGACAGCGGTCCAGGCATCCCGCCGGGCCTGGAAAGGCGGATTTACGAGCCGTTTTTCACCACCAAATCCCCCGAGACCGGCACCGGCCTGGGACTTTCCATCGCGCATGGCATCATGGCCGAACACCACGGACGAATCCATCACACTTCCTCCTCCCTGGGCGGCGCGGCATTTCATGTGGAGTTCCCCATCGTCACGGTTGCCGCCGAAGCGCCTGCCGGCGAGGCCGCCCCCGCCCTGCCGCCGCCGGCGCGCCCCGCTTCCGCCCGGGTGCTCGTGCTGGACGATGAGCCTTTGATCGCCGATCTGCTGTCCGAAATGCTCCAAGTGCTGGGACACAAGCCCGTGGTTTGCCTCAATGCGGCCGCGGCGCTGGAACAAGTAGAAACCGGCGTATTCGATTTGGTCATTTCCGATTTTCGCATGCCGGGCATGAACGGCGAACAGTTCTACCACGAACTGGCGGGCAGAAAACCCGAGATGGCCTGGCGCGTGGTTTTTCTCACCGGCGACGTCGTGAACGAGGAAACGAAGCAATTCCTCGACTCCACCGGAAACCCGCATTTGGACAAGCCTTTTCAACTCGCCCAACTGGAAACGGTGATCGCCGGAGTGCTCTGCGCCAAGGAGGCCATGGCTGAGAGCTGATATGGGGCGGCGGAAATCGAGGAGGGCTTGCTGTTTTCGCGCCGCCATAGTTTTCCAGAATGTGTTTTCCAGAATGTGTTTGCGTTCCCGGGCGGCAGGCGGCATATTGGCAGTGCTTTGGTTGTCGGGGCGTAGCGTAGCTTGGTAGCGCGCTTGGTTCGGGACCAAGAGGTCGTGGGTTCAAATCCCACCGCCCCGACCATCTTATCATCAACGACTTACGTATTGATACGTAAGTACGGAATAAATGTCACTTTGCCACTTCTTTGCCAGTATTCTGGTCTGGATGACCGCCTTCCACATCCTGCCAACGCTCAAGAATTCAGTCTGATACCATTTCTAGTCCGTAATTGCACTATTTCTGGCTACGGAAACGTTTACTTGCTCGACGAGCCACGGGTGTGAGACCAGGGTCCGCACTCGCTCTGCGTTTTCCCAGAGCGGCCG
>JBEKOF010000239.1:0-7609 GCA_049522055.1 Verrucomicrobiota bacterium
GCCTTGGGGTAGCCGGTTTCATCCGCGCCCTCCAAACAGATCAGCCGGGCCAAAGCGGGCGTGTAGGCCCCCTCCAAACCCAGCGCCGCATCCGCAGGATAGTGCCCCTGCTTTTTACCCTCTCCTCGGCTGCGGTGCCGTCATCTTTCGTGCCGACGATTGCCTTGCGAGCACGAGGCGGAGCTATCGGCGCCAGCGTCGGCATATTCGCAGCACCCGCCAGCGCATTGCCCGCATGAAGGTGTTGATCGAGCATCTCGGCGTTTTGAAAAAGGCGCAACTCGACCAACCGGGATGTGCCTGGCCCTGGCAACTGGCGGCGCGGGTCTTGCGGGACGGCAAATTGCTCACCTGGCCGGAACTTTGGGATGTCCTGCGCTGGTACGCACACAATCGCGGCTACGATGGCAACCGGCGGTGGAGTGCTGCGGAAGCTGAGGCTGCGGAAGAAGACACGAAAAAGGAGGAGAACGCCAAGACGCTGATGGACAAATACGGAGTCCGTACTATGGCGGAAACTTTTTGCGCCATGTGTGGCATTGAGCCATTGGGCAAGAAGAAGTCGGCAAATCTCCCAGGTGGGGAGCGGCCGAAGGGCCAAAATGCCGCATTCCCCCGTGCCACGGTTGAGAACGAAGTGCGCCGCATCTTGCAGGCGCATTTCGGGAAGCTGCCGAAGGCGGATGCCAACTTGGAGCGTGCCCTTTTGGGCCGTAACAACCAGGACAAAACGGCTTGGCAGGCGATTCCGTGCCCCGATCTGAAGCTGCCGAAGCGTTACGAAGGCGCATTGTTGTTCGGCCAGCTTGTCCCGAGGTTTGATAACCGCATCATCTCCACCTGCCCGATCAGCGGGCAAAAAGTTCCTTCACGCAATTGCCCGGAATTCCTGAATTTCCGCTGGGCCATGCAACTTGCCAATATTCGCGCTGCCAGGTTTGGCGAAAAGGAACTCTCCCCGCTCACCAAACCCGAACGCAAACAATTGGATGCGCTCATGCGAGCACAAGGCGGCATGGGCGTGGAGGAGTTCAAGAAGCACGTGCGGCAGGTTTCGGGCGCCATTCGCGATAATCTCGAAACCATGTTCATGCACCCGGACGCCAAAGAAGCCTTGTTGCTTGATCCGGTGACAAAGTTGATTCAATCCAATGAAGTTCAGCCGTTTTGGGCGCTTCTCCCAGAGCGCCTCCAGAAGCGCGCACGCGGCCAGTGGCGCCGTGGCAAGAGCATCTCATTGTCAAAGCTCCGGGAGCAACTTTCTGGTCTCGGTGGCGACACCGCCTCATTCGATGCGCAGGTGAGCCGACAATTGGACGCCGTTAATACAAGAGGGCGCAAGAAGGACAACCCGTCAGCAAATGGATTGAAGTTTTTTTCCACGGCAGAGGTCGTGGAAATGGGGAAAGACCGGGCATGGCTGGCAAAAATGACGCAAACCGTCAGTCAACGCTGGCGGAGAAGGAACTACCGGCAGAAACCGTACAAAGAGAAAATAGCAGACGAGGAGGGCTGCATTGCTAGCGCTTCAGAATGTCTGCGATCTGGTAACCAGTGTGAGTCACCGTGTAAATCCCATCATGGGACGTAGGGGCGAAGCAGCCAACTCGAACCAGTTCATTGAAGGCATCAAGCCACAAGGCACGAGCACGTTTGTCCTGTATATCACCCATGAATTCCTGGTCTGGAGCATGGATGTTCACTATCTCACCATCCATGGATCTCGTCTTGGAGACATTCCCGTCGATGGAATCAGAAGCTGCCACCAAAAGCTTTTTGGCGGCCTCTGACAGTGCCATATTATTGAACGCATGCCTCGTCCGGACAAGCTCAACAGTTGAAGGGAGATTAACAAAGCTTCCTCTGCTTGTGATTGAATCTGTGGATGGCGGGGTGATTGCAGAACCTGTGCGTGAGATTTCAACAACCTTGACCATTTTCTGGTGATAATTCTGGGGAGGCTCGGACTTGAAGTGAAGTACATTCGCAATATCGTCCACCAGCTGCAGAACATCAGGCTCGTGATAGAGCCGCAAAGCGTTCGTCGCTTTGAGAGGCTCTTTGAGCATTTCGGGGCCAGCACCTTTCGCGAGTAAGGGAATGTGATACCTCTCGGTTCCCCATCGTGCGCCTAGTTCAAATAAAACATAGGTGCTGGCTACAGCCTTCGGGGTAAGGATACTCAGGAATGCAGGAACATCCCGAATCGCTTGGCGCAAGACATTGCCCGTCTCCTCGCCTCCTCGTAACTTTGCGCCGTCTACGCTGGTGCAAACGAAATCAGAGACTCGGAGGGGTAAAGCGGCGCAAAGCATGTCAAGCAGAGCGTCTGCGAGGTCTTTGTCCACGGCGCTGTGACTGACAAATATACGTTTTTGAGTTTTGTGCAGTGTAAGAGATTCTAGCGATGGCGGAGAGGTAGTGAGCTTGGCGCCGGAGATGTCACGAGCCTCCAGGAAATGATGACCGCCACTGGAGATACAAAGCCCTTTCACCCAGCGTAATTTCAGACCGTCTTTAATCGCATTGCCGGTTGCGAGGCCGTCGTCAATCAGTCTCGCCTGCTGTTCGAGAACCAGGTCCGCCGGGTACTTGTTAATTTGGTCTTCGTGTCCCCCATCGCGGAGATTCAGTAGCAACAAGCGCGTCAATTCGGGATCGTGTTTCATCCCCCAATTATTGATTCACTGCCAGTGGCATCGGCAAGATTTTTCTTTCGTAATCTTCCAACGAAGGAACGATTACCTTGGCTTTCCTAGAGTATGCGCGCGCAAACGCCTTCGAGCTGTGCCCAAGTGCCTGTTGGGCGAACCGCTCGGGCATCCCCACCGTCTTGGCCCGTTCCGCCCAGGCGTAACGGTAACTGTGCATGGAAATACCGCTAATCCCCAGCGTCTTGAGCCGTTTGATGAACATCTTGGCGCGATGGTTTTCTTTGATCCGTGCCATGCGTGGGAACAAAGGGCCAAACTTCGGAAGAGACTCCAACAGGCTGGCAACCTCCGCGCCGAAGGTGATAACCACCGGCACGCTGGTTTTGCGGCGGCGGTAAGAAATGGTGTGGTCTTTCCAGTCGATGTCTTCGGCGGTCAATTCCGCGATGTCGGTTTGCGAGCCGCCCAGGTGCCACAAGAATTGATAAAACGCCCGGATTTCGGGATTGCCCTCGCGCTCGATAATCTGCTGGTGTTCTTGAAATGTAATCGCCCGGCGTTCCTTGTGTCGCACGGCGGGCCAGCGCCGCTTCGGCAGGACCGGCCAGGGAAGCCAGTGCATTCCGGTCGCGTAGTTGTGCAGGCGGCGCAAGAACATGTTGGTGGAGATCGTGCCTGCCGCCAGAACCTGCACAAAATGCTCTGAGGTCGTTTGGATGAGCTTGCGGCTGCGGATGAGGTCAAACGCCCGATCTCGCATGGCCGATGTCCACCTGGACTGAGTAGGGCCGGTTTTGAGTGGCCCCATTGCGTCCATCACGTTTTGCCAGGTGCGGGTTGCCAGGGTTGGGTCGCTGTGCTGCAAGTAGACCTGGGCGATTTGCAGATTCATTTCGACATGGCGGACAGCTTCGTTGCGGACATCTACGAGGCGCTGGGCCTCGCCCTCGTTATTGATTCCCAAGCTCTCCCGCTTTTTGGTGAGGGTGTCGAAACAGTAATAGGCATCGCGGCATCCGCGATACAGTAGGCGATAACGCTTCATAACGATTGATCGTAATGAAGTGCGAGCGTTCGCGTTAGCGCGTACTGGCGTAACACTGACAGCCTACTGGCAGGATAGTGGCATCCTAGCCAAGTTGGTGTCCAAAATGGTGTCCACCGGCGCTCTCTCCTCTTCAACCCACTGTGTTACAACACATTGGAAATGGAGCCAGTTGCCGGACTTGGACCAATGGGCCAAACCCCGGGCCAAACCCCATCACCGCGGATTACGTGAGGGGCCCGGGTTATTTGATGACCGACGGGGGGCGTACTCCAATGACGGCAGCGCCAGACCTGTAAACTGGAAGAGCAAGACGCCATAACCGCGAGAACCGCGAACGCCATCTTCCCAAGGTAGGCGCGTGGCGCCAACCTTGGGCTTTGGGACGATGCCCTGTTGGGGCATGAATGTGGGCCAGCCCCAACGGGGCTGTGTCCTCCAGCCCAGGGTTGCGAGGCACGAGCTACCCTGGGTAAGAGATTCAAAATGGAAACAACCCCAACGGGGTTGGGACAAATCGGGTGGCGCGCGATGTGCGGGTCACAACCCCGTTGGGGTTGATGAACGGCGAACGCCATCTTCCTTTGGGACGATACCCCGTTGGGGCATGAACGGGTCAATCCCACACATATTTCTCATCCCATTCGATTTCGTGTTTGCGGAGCAACGTCCGCAACTCGTCCTGAAAATTCATCTTCCGGTGATGTTCCTCCTGTCCGGCGATGTATTGCTTTACCTGTTCCAGATTCGACTGGCTCACGGAGAAATCCGCGTAGCCGCCCTGCCACTCGAAGTCTGCGCAATCGCGGCCTTGCGCCTTCAACCATCCGTTCGAGACGCGCTTGACTTCCTTGACCCAATCGGCCTGCGTGATGGTGCGGCCAAGACGCGCAAGAATATGGACATGATCTTCGACCCCGCCGACCAAGATGGGAGGACATTCCAAGGTTTTAGAAATGCCGCCGAGTTGCGAATGCAAGGCGTCACGCACCGCCTTGTCGCGGAGGAATGGGCGACGTTCTTTGGTCGAGAAAACCAGATGGATGTAAACAGCAGAGAGGGATTGCGGCATAATTCAGGAGGTTTGGCACAACCCCGTTGGGGTTGTGAGTGGCTTGGGATGTTGACCCAGGGTAGCTCGTGCCTCGCAACCCTGGGCTTTGAGACAATACCCCGTTAGGGTATCCAAATCTTTGGGACAATACCCCGTTGGGGTATCCGAGGCGTCCATGTGCCCGCGCAGCTGGAAGTCAAGCCCGCCGCCTGAATTGCCGGAGTATTTAATGTTGCCGGTGTCCGCCATGCCCGTGGTTATAGGGCACAAATGGTTTTGCGACAAGCGAAACGCGAGAACAGTTTTCCCGTCGGCAGGGGCGGTGGGAAAGCGGCGCTGGCGCGGCCGCACTCCAAGACGCTGGCGCGCCCAGCGGGTGCGAACGGGATGGTGTCTGCCCATTGCCTCAATCATCCTTGCCCAGGACTGGCTGATGGGCTAACTTGTTCGCGTTATGGATGAACAATTGCCAACTCCCGAGCCGGAAACTCCCCGCCCGCCCAGCCCCCCGCCGCCTTTGCCGGCCGCGCCGCCCGTCATTGGTTCCATCACCATGCCGCCGGTGCCGCCGCGGGCAGGCGCCGGCTGGAAGGTCTTGTGCCTCATTCTCTTCATCTTGCTCGTCCTGGTTGTCTTCGGCCGCGGCCTGACCCGCAGGTTTGCCCCGCATGTCCGCGTGGCCAGCGAGATGAGCCGGAACCTGGAAGAAGTCGTCATGGAAAGGAACAACTCCCCCAACAAAATCGCCACCATCGAAATCACCGGCGTCATCACCGGCGGCGAAATGGACCAGACGGACATGGATTTCACCGACTACATCAAGGAACAATTCAAGCAGGCGGGCAGCGACAACGATGTCAAGGCCGTCATCCTCAAAGTCAATTCTCCCGGCGGCGAAGTGCTCGCCTCCGATGATATTTACAACATCATCAGAAAATTTGAGGACAAGCACAAGGACAAGCCCGTGGTTGTTTCCATGGGCGCCCTGGCCGCTTCCGGCGGTTACTACATCTCCTCCCCGTGCCGCTGGATTGTCGCCAACGAGCTGACCCTCACCGGCAGCATCGGCGTCATCATGCACGGCTACAATTATCGCGTCCTCATGGACAAAGTCGGCGTGCGCCCCCTGGTTTTCAAGAGCGGCCGCTTCAAGGACATGTTGAGCGGCGAGAGAGAGCCGGACACCGAGAAACTCACTCCCCAGGAACAAAAAGACCGCGATGAGGAAGATCAAATGGTCCAGAGCATCATCAACGAAACCTACGACAAATTCAAAGAGGTCGTCCAATCCGGCCGCCAATGGGCCGCCGCCCAAAATGGCTCGGAAGGCCATCCCCTGGTCGAAAAATGGGAGGAGGTCGCCGATGGCCGCGTCCTGACCGGCAAGAGCGCCCTCCAACTCGGTTTCGTGGATGAACTGGGCGACTTTAACACCGCCGTCAAGCGCGCCGAAACCCTGGCCGGCATTTCCAACGCCACCCTCGTCGAATATCGCGTGCCTTTTGATCTCGGCTCCGTCCTCGCCCACGTCTTTGGGAAGACCGCCACCCCCGCCTTGAAAGTGGATTTGGGGTTTGACCTGCCCAAGCTTCAAGCCGGTTACCTTTATTTCATGGCTCCCACCGTTGTCCCGCACTGAGAGCGCGTTTCTTCAATGGAAGACGGTCTCTTGCAAAGCGGTTGCCGGCTCTCCCGGATCTGGCGCAGGCTTGGAGCGGCGGCCCTCCTCTTGACCCTCCTCATGGCCCTGCCAGCCTGGCCGGCGGAAAGACAAGTCCTCAAAGGCCAACTGCCGGCGGCAGTCCCGGGGCTGGACCCGGTGGACCGGCTGGCGGCCACCCGGCAACTGCATCTGGCCATCAGCCTGCCGCTGCGCAACCGGGAATCCTTGACCAACCTCCTCAAGCAACTCTACGATCCGGCCAGCCCGGCCTTTCACCACTTCCTTAATCCCGACCAGTTCACCGCCTCCTTTGGGCCTACGCAAAGTGACTACCAGGCCCTCCTGGCTTTCGCCAAGTCCAGCGGCTTCAACGTCGTCGCCACCCACCCCAACCGCCTCTTGCTGGAAGTCGGCGCGTCGGTGGCGGACATTGAAAAGACCTTCCACGTGAAAATGCGCCTTTACCCGCACCCGGTGGAGCATCGCGCCTTTTACTCCCCCGATGTCGAACCGTCCCTGGACCTGGATGTTCCGGTGCTGGCCATCGCCGGCCTGAATAATTTCCTGATCCCGCACCCCGCCTCCCTCCATGCCCGCCGCGTGGCCCAGCCGCAGGAACCCGCCCCCAACGGCGGTTCCCTAGGCGGGTTGTACATGGGCCTGGACTTCCGCAGCGCCTACCTGCCGGGTGTGGCGCTCAATGGCGCGGGCCAGTCTGTTGGCCTGATGGAGTTTGACAGTTACTATCCTGCCGACATCACCAGCTACCTGGCCATCCCCCAGGGCGGGTTGACCAACTCAACCGTTGCCTTAAGCAACATCGTCTGCGGAGAGATCGGCACTCCAGGAGCCGGCAACCTGGAAGTCGCGCTGGACATTGACATGGCCATCTCCATGGCCCCGGGATTATCCACCGTCTATGTCTATGAAGCGACCAACGACACCTCCTATGCGGACGTCATCTTGAACCGCATGGCCACCAACACCCTCTGCCGGCAACTGAGCAGCTCCTGGGACGGGTTCCTCGATCCCGGCGTCGAGCAGGCCTTCCTGGAATTTGCCGCCCAGGGACAATCCTTCTTCGAGTCTTCCGGCGACAGCGGAGCCTATTTCCCGTCGGGCAACCCCGTGGTTCCGCCGTGCGACAACCCCAACATCACCGTCGTCGGCGGCACCACCTTGAGCACCACCGG
>JBEKOF010000240.1:0-7526 GCA_049522055.1 Verrucomicrobiota bacterium
AAAAATCCTTAAAGCACATTCTGAAATCGCTTATGCTAACCCCTTGAAAACCAAGGGCCACAGATCGAGTTTTTCCCCTCTATGGGATGACTGTGACAAATCCTCAATGACAAATTCTCAATTCAGATCCAGCCCTTTGGTTGCCGCTTCAGCCGCGCTGCGCCCTTGCGTCTCTTGCCGCGCCATAGCTTTAGCGACGGCGGGTGCCCTTTGCGTCTCTTCTTCTCAGTGCTTCGTGTTTGCCTCACAATTCATTCGCAACCCGGTGGATGAGAGCGTAGTTGGTACAGCAAACTGCGCCTTGATCGGCGTTGGTCAAAAGTTCTTTCCAGCCGCCATTGGTCACGGAGGCCTGGGATGGCACTAAACCACCGTTGTCACCGGCCCAGATGCGATAAGCGGTGCCGATAACTTTGAGGTTGTTTAAGCAACTAATGCGAGGTGAGCCCTTATGCCCCCTGGGCCGGTTCATGTTTCCCAAAAGCATTGAGACAAGTAGCAAGAGAACAAGAATCACCACGCCCAATTCAATGAGCGTGAACGCCATCTGCCGTTTATACAGGTTTGCTTTCATAATCTCCTTTCGCGCTTCTTTGTATGATTCAAGGTTGCCCAACCAAACTTCCGCCATCTGTCAAAACCGGTCTCCGGATTTTTTGAACAGGAGGGCACAGAGGAAACAGAGGGAAACATGGCTTTCTCCGTTGTCTCTGTTATCTCCTGTTCAAAGTTCATCGGCCAACTTCTCATTGACATGGAGAACTTTCCCGGGTTTGTCGCAGGCACATTCATTTCCCTGTCCCTTGAAGTTCAGGGCGTTTGGCCGATGCTTCTTCTTCAGCCAGAGGTGCGCTTTCCTGGGTTGCTTTTGCGGGCGATGGCACGCGCAGTTTGGCCAGTTTGGCCGTGTCGCCAAACCAGGCAATCGCCCCGCACCTCGTACACATCCGCCCCGTCGTTTCGACAAAACTGTCCTTGAGCGTCCAGAATCTCGTTTTCTTGGGCACGAAATAAACCAATCCGGTGCCCCGCACCTTGCCCTCCACCAATTCGTCGTGCCGGCAGACCGGGCAGACCTCCCGCGCCTTATCCAAGTCCTTCGTGCTGTGGGAGATCTGCATGACCGAATCCAGGTCCTCCTGCCAGAACCGCGTGGAATCCCCGACCTTGCGGAAAGTGATTTTGCCCTCGCGCATCCAGCGGTAAAGAGTCTGCTCGCCGACATCCAGATATTCGGCGGCTTCCCGGATCGAATACCACTTCGTTTTCTTCGTATCTTCAATCTTTTCCATAGGTAAAAGCGTTCTAATTAGTATCAATATACATCATTTGCTGTCTTTTGCAACCTTTTTCTTTCAAATAATATTATTTAATAGTATTTGATAGTGAAAAAACCTCCGATTTCTCCGATTTCTCCGTTCTTTTACCCGTGCCATACCAGGCCGATGGAAGGGGAGACCGGGACTCGGCCGGCGGGCCAGTCGCCGGAGTGCCGGGCGTTGCGCAGCCAATCATTTGCATGGACATCCGCTCTCTCCGGCCATATTAGATTTCCATGAACCCAACATTCCTCCAGTGGTTTGATCGCGATGAGCAAAAGAGCAATGTGTGGCGGATGGCCCTCTTGCTTGTCCTCATCGGCCGCGTGGCTGGCGCCCAAGACGCCGCCCCCGCGGCCGCCCCCACACCCGCCAATCCTCCAACTCCGCTGGTGACCATCCAGGCCGACCAGGCAACCGCCCGCGTCAGCCCCATCCTCTACGGCCTGATGACCGAGGAGATCAATTACTCTTACGACGGCGGCCTCTACGGGGAGTTGGTGAACAATCGCTCCTTCCGCCCAGAAACCAACAATATGCGCCACTGGCAACTGGTGCAGCCGGAGGGCGCCGCCAACTCCATGTCCGTCGTCAGCGACCAGCCTCTCAATGACGCCCAAACCAACAGCCTCAAACTGGAGGTGGCGGCGGCGACGGAATCTCAACCGGTCGGAATCGCCAATGACGGCTTTTGGGGAATCCCTGTCCGGCCCCACACGGAATACCACGCATCCTTTTATGCCAAAGCCGCGGGCGGCTTCACCGGCCCGGTCACCGTCTCCCTCGTCCGCGACGGCGCCAACGCCGCTGTTTTTGCCGCCGCGCAGGTTTCCAGCATCACCGCGGATTGGAAGAAGTACGCCCTGACCCTGACCACCGGCGAAGCGGGACCCTCCAAGGACAACCACCTGCTGGTCTCCGTCGCCAAGCCGGGCACAATCTACTTTACATTCGTTTCCTTATTCCCGCCGACGTTCAACAACCGTCCCAACGGCAATCGCCCGGACCTGATGCAATTGCTGGCCGACATGAAGCCGTCGTTCCTCCGTTTTCCGGGCGGCAATTATTTGGAAGGCAGGACATTTGCCAATCGTTTCAACTGGAAAAACACCATCCACGACATCTCCCGGCGCCCCGGCCATCTGAACGATGGATGGGGTTACTGGTCCACCGACGGCATGGGCTTGCTGGAATTCCTGGAATGGTGCGAAGACCTGCACATGCAACCCGTCCTCGCCATTTACGCCGGCTATTCCATGGCCTCCGGCGGCATTGAACCTGGGCCTGACCTGGACCCTTATGTCCAGGACGGCTTGGACGAAATCGAATACGTCACCGGCGGTCCGGACTCTACTTGGGGCGGGCAACGAATCGCCGACGGCCATCCCGCGTCCTTCGCGCTGAACTACGTCGAGATCGGCAACGAAGACAACCTTGGCACCGGCCCCAGGACCTATGATGGACGCTTCACCCAGTTCTTCAAAGCCATCAAAGCCAAATACCCCAGGCTCCAGGTCATTGCCACCTCTCCCCGCGTGACCAACAGCGTGCCCGATCTGATTGACGAGCATCTCTATCCCAACACCGAACTCGACATGGAATCGCGCGCGCACAATTTCGACAGCCGGCCGCGCACGGGCCAGAAGGTGTTTGTCGGCGAATGGGCCACGCGGGTCGGCCGGCCCACACCCACCATGGCCGCCGCCCTGGGCGACGCCGCCTGGATGACCGGCATGGAACGAAATTCAGACCTGGTCATCATTTCCTCCTACGCGCCCCTTTTGGTCAACGTGAGCGACTTGAACAGAGGCGGCTCCATGCAATGGCCGTCCGATTTGATCGGCTACGACGCCCTGGGCAGTTACGGCTCCCCATCCTATTACGCCCAGAAGATTTTCAGCAACAACCACGGCGACCAGATCCTGCCAACCACCACGCAGGACTTCCCTACCCGGCCCTATCAGGCCGCGGGCCGTCGCGGGGGCGGCAACCCGCCGCCGCCGCGGCAGGTGCCCACTCTCTTTGTGGACGCCACGCGCGACAGCCAAACCAAGGCGATATACTTGAAGGTGGTCAACAGCCTGGGCGCGCCGCAGGAGGTCCATTTCCAAATCAGCGGACTGTCCGGCATTGAGCCATCGGCAAAATCCACCGTCTTGAGCGCGGAAAACCTCGACGACACCAACACCATTGACGCCCCCAAAAAAGTGGTGCCCGTCGCCACCACAGTGACCGGTGTTGGCAAAAGTTTCACCCGCGCCTTTCCGCCCTACTCCATCACCGTCCTGCAACTCCAGGGAACATAGCCCGGCCAGTCGGAGAGAAAGAGAACAAAGAAAAAGCCCTGCCGGCGTCGTTTCCCCATCGCGGCAAGATTTTCATTTGTGTTTGGGCGCAAATGGCTTTTAATAGGCGCCGATGAAGACTTTTGCCGAACTTGGATTTCCCGGACGCCTCATCGCCGTGGAAGGCCTGGACGGCTCGGGCAAATCCACCCAGGTTTACCTCCTCAAGCGATGGCTCGAATTACAGGGGCTTAAAGTTTTCTTCAGCGAATGGAATTCCTCCGAGCTGGTCAAGAACGCCACCAGCAAGGGCAAAAAGCGCGAGCTTCTCTCCCCCACGACTTTCAGCCTCATTCACGCCACCGATTTCGCCGATCGCTACGAACGCCAGGTCGTGCCCCTGGTGCGCGCCGGCTACATCGTCTTGTGCGACCGCTATATCTTCACCGCCTTCGGCCGCGACACCGTTCGCGGATGCCCCCCGGAATGGGTGCGCGGCATCTATAATTTCGCGGCGCTCCCCGACCTGGTCTTCTTTTTCAAGGCCTCGCTGGAAATCTCCCTCCAACGCATCCTCGAAGGCCGGCCCCAGTTGAAGTACTTTGAGGCGGGCATGGATTTGCGCCTCTCCCAGGATCCTTACGAAAGTTTCCGTATTTTCCAGGGGCGGATTTTGGAGGAATACCTGGCCATGAGCGCGGAATTCAACTTCCTGGTCATTGACGCCAATCAACAGATCGAGGCCCAGCAGGCCATCGTGCGCGATCTGGTCGCCGCCAAATTGGACCTCAAGAAATACGCTCTCCACAAGCCGCTTCCCCACCCATGAAGAGTTCCAACCCCAATCCCATCTCGGGCAGTTCCCGGCGCATCCTGGTCCCGCGGGTCAAACCCCGCCAGTTTTACGGCCAGGGCGTTCCGGGCATGGACCTTTCCAAATTGGGCGGCAAACTCATCGTCGTCGAAGGCGCCGACGGCTCGGGCCGTTCCACCCAGATCGCCCGCCTGGTCGAATGGCTGGAGGGGTCCGGCCATGCCACCGTCCAAGTCGGCCTCAAACGCTCCACCCTGGTGAGTGAAGAACTGGACAAGGCCCAGCAGGGCAACATTTTGAGCCGCACCACCCTGAGCCTCTTTTATGCCACCGATTTCGCCGACCAGTTGGAAAACATCATTTTGCCCGGCCTGCGCGCCGGCCTGATGGTCCTGGCCGACCGCTACATTTACACCCTGATGGTGCGCGACATGGTTCGCGGGATGGACCTGGCGTGGCTCAAGAACCTCTACGGCATCGCGGTCGTGCCAGACGTGGTGTTTTATCTCAATGTCCTGCCCGAAGCGCTGGTCGAGCGCAATTTCGCCAAAAAACAGGCCCTCGACTTCTGGGAGAGCGGCATGGACTTGGGCCTCTCGCGCGATATGTTCGACAGCTTCCTGCAGTACCAATCCCTGGTCGCCGTCAAATTCAAAGAATTGCAGGCCACCTATGGATTTACCATTGTGGACGGCCACCGCACTCCGGGGGAAATCAACATCGAGTTGCGCAAACGCATTGAAACCGTTTTAGCCGGCAAATAATCATGGCCGAATCCACCAACAAAAGCGACTTCTTCGTTGGCGTTGACCTAGGCGGGACGAAAATCCTCGCCGCGGTCTTCGATGCCGCTCTCAACTGCCTGGGCCGCGTCAAGCTCAGCACCAAGTCCGAGCGCGGGGCCGACGAAGTCATCGGCCGCATCGCCCGCTGCGTGCGGGACGCGGTGGACGAGTATGATCTGGACCTGAAGCAAATCCGGGCCGTTGGCATTGGCGCCCCCGGCACGGTGGATGCGGAGGCCGGGCGCGTGCTTTTTGCCCCCAACCTCCAATGGGAGGATGTCGCCCTGAAAAAAACCCTCGAAAAGCAACTGGGCGTCCCGGTCTTCGTGGAAAACGACGCCAACGCCGCCGTGCTGGGGATTTATGAAACAGAATTGGGGGCAAAACCGCGGCATGTCGTCGGCGTTTTTCTGGGCACCGGCATCGGCGGCGGCCTCATTTTGGACGGCAAACTCTACGCCGGCTCCAGCGGCACCGCGGGGGAAATCGGCCACATGGTCCTGGAAGTCGGCGGCCCCAAGTGCAATTGCGGCAGCCGCGGCTGCTTTGAGGCCCTGGCCAGCCGCACCGCTATTTTCCGCAAACTCTCCGAAGCCGTGTCCGATGGCAAGAAGACCCTCCTGACTGAATCCCTCGGCCCGGATTTGAAGGATTTGCGCAGCGGCGATCTGCGCAAGGCCATCAAAAAAGGCGACAAATTGGTCGAGCAAATTGTCGAGGAAGCCGCCGAATACACCGGCGTGGCCGTCGCCAACCTCATCAACCTTTTGAATCCCCAAGTCGTCGTCCTGGGCGGCGGCGTCATTGATGCCTTGGGCGATGAAATGATGGCCATTGTCCTGGAAACCGCGCGGGATTACTCCCTGGATGCCGCATCCAAGGGCGTGGAAATCATGGCCAGCAAGAAAGGCGACGACGCCGGCATCACCGGCGGCGCCGTCCTCGCCCGCCGCCTATGGAAATGACGGATGAACAACGAGCTTTCGCATCGCCGGGCCGTCATTGATGTCGGCACCAATTCCGTCAAATTGCTGGTGGCCGACGTGGCCGGCCTGCTGATCACCCCGGTTTCTGAAGAAAGCAACCAAACCCGCCTGGGCGCCGGTTTCTATGCCACACGGCAATTGCAAAGCGCCGCCATCGCCAAGACCGCCGGCGCGGTGGCCATTTATTTGGCCCGGGCCGCGCAACTGGGAGCCTCCTCCGTCCGCGTCATTGCCACCAGCGCCGCGCGCGACGCGCTCAATTCAGACCAACTGGTCAGCGCCATCCGCCAGGCCTCGGGGTTGAAAATGGAGATTCTCACAGGGGACCAGGAAGCCGATTGGGTCTTTCGAGGCGTGGCCAGCGATCCGAAGTTCGCGCAAGCCCCCGTGCTGGTTCTGGATGTTGGCGGAGGCAGCACGGAATTCATTGTAGGCGAGAACACCCTTCCGTGGTATTGCGTCAGTTATCCCCTCGGCACCGTGCGGTTGCTGGAGCAATCAAAGCCAGCCGATCCCCCTGGCCCGGACGCCCTGGCCGGGTGCCGCGCGTTTTTGAAGAGTTATCTGGACCAACAAGTCGCCCCGGCTCTGGAACTCGCCTTGCGGCGATGCACCCGCCAGGCGCAATTGGTCGGCACCAGCGGAACCGCCGCCATCCTGGCCCGGATGGAGGCCCAGGCCCTGGATTTCAACCGCCGGCAAATCGAATCCACCGTCCTCCCGCTGAGCCGGGTTCGCCAGATGTTGGAACAGCTGTGGCAACTGCCTCTGGCCTCTCGCCGGAACATCCCTGGCCTCCCGCCGGACCGGGCGGACGTGATCGCAACAGGCATCGCCATTTACGAAGCCATCATGGAACGATTTGGCTTTTTACGGCTGGAAATCAGCACCCGCGGCCTGCGTTATTGGGCGCTGCTTGAACCCTAAAAAACGAGAGATTTCACCCCGCATGAAACAAAAAAGGGCGGACGCCGTTGCAGCGTCCGCCCTCCCAACAACCAAACTAACCAACCCTTGAGCCTGAACGGTTGGCCGGACGGGAAAACCAAAAACCCATCCAGCCCCGATTCAGGACTCAACATATATGACGCTGCATTCCATCCAAATGTTCAAAATTATTTATGCGCCATTTTTTCCGGTTCTCCGCCCTGGTTTTCCCGCCGCCGCCATGGCCCACCCCCACCCTCCATGCGCATTATTAACCTGAATCCCGATACCGATATTGGCGCCAGCGCCTGGTTTGTGGACCTGGGCGGCAACCGCCTGCTCATGGACGCCGGCGCCCACCCCAAACGCGAAGGTCTCGCCAGTCTGCCGCTTTATTCCATCGTCGCCGG
>JBEKOF010000241.1:0-7461 GCA_049522055.1 Verrucomicrobiota bacterium
CTGCGGCCGCTCTGGGAAAACGCAGAGCGAGTGCGGACCCTGGTCTCACACCCGTGGCTCGTCGAGCAAGTAAACGTTTCCGTAGCCAGAAATAGTGCAATTACGGACTAGAAATGGTATAAGAGCAATAACATACCGATGACAATCGCAGGCTCTTGGTATGATGCTGCAACCTTAGCGGATCAGCGAAGATCACAGGCGTGGTATCACAAAATAGTCATGGGAACTTACCAGATGTCGGTTGCATATCGTGATGATTCATACACGGGCAGTTGGTCAACACTCCAGGATTCTATTTGGAATTGGGGCACGGACATCAGCTTCTATTGGGGGGATATTACTCTTGACGAACAACGGGTATATCCGTGAAAAAGACGCTCTTTGCCATTTTAATGTCGGCGGCGTTTGCCAATGCTCAAGGGAGACTCGAAATGCCAAGCTACGGGGCACCGCTGCCGACCGCGACATTCCAACTCAGCAACTCGATCCCAAAATCAAAGTTGGCATTGATGCCAGCAAAACTTGCCGTTTTTGTGAAGACCGGAAGGCCCATTGCATTCCCGATGGCGCTTCTGGTGTGCTCCATCCCCGCCAGTGATGGTTTGTCGGTGGTAAGTTTGCCGCCCCTCGCGACGGCGCAGTTGTCGCAGCTTGGATTCCATTGGAACCGGCGGCGGCAAGTTTGGTAGCACCCGTGCGGCCAGTTCCGCCCCGGCGCTTGGATTGACCCCCGCGACAAATATCCCACCTTTTACCCGGCGGATTAGTCGCTAAGGAGCAACCACCATGAAACGCAACAAACGCCGCTTGCCCGTACCGCAGCATGAGTTTTTGTTCACGCGACAAGCGTTTAATCTCTTTACTGAGGCGACGCTGGACGGGGACCGAATCACCCGGGAACGAGCCGAAGCCGACCGCGCCCGCCGTGCCGCAGAAACCGCGCAAGCCCGTCTGTTCACTTCTCAAAACTCCCAATGAAAGCCTTTTCTCCATTCCGTCTCCGCGCCGGCGACATGATCCGCTTTCACGGCCAGCCGTGCCGGGTTCCGCCGTTGTCGCCTTGACCAATCAACCCCGCGAATTCACGACGCTTTTTGGCGTGCGTGTCCGCATCCAACCCAAACCCGGCTTGGTTCGCATCTCGCCACAATCCGACGTTCCCATTCTTAACCGTTGAATCTCGAAACACTTACGCGGCTGGACTGGCAGCGGTTCAGCCGTTATTCCGTCGTTGGGCACTGCCGCCGTCCCCAAACCCCGACGCCGGGCCTCATGCCGGCCCAGACCCGCGCCAGACGGCAAACCCTCATGGGATCCAATTCCGCTCGCGCTGGCCTTCACGCTCCGCGCCCTTTCCGCTGGACGGAAAGGAAAGTGAATTGGACACCAAAATGGACACCATTTTGGACACCAAACGAGTTACGACTGATACCCCAAAATAGTGACGGAATAGTGTTGACTTTTGGATGGATTCACGGCATATTTTGCCTCGTAAATGCAGTGCGAATTTTGTTCGCAACCTCTTCATTTGGTGCAATTACCGAATGGAGCGCCAGAACGGCCAAATAGCCCGATTCCGACAACTGGCTCCATTTCCACTGTGTTGTGACACAATGGGTTGAGAAGGAAAACGCGGCGGTGGACACCCAAATGGACACCACTCTGGTAAGGATGCCAGAATCCTGCCACAATACTGGCAGAATGCCGCCACTACTCGCTAAACCTTATAGTCCCATTCCTTGCGGTAGGGCGTGTCCACAAAGTCGTTGGCCTGCTCGTCGTTGGTGAATCTCATGGCCTTGGAGTCCCAGAGAAGGACCTTTGCCTCTCGCCGGTTGCGGCCCCCTCCTGCCCCGCTGCCTTTCCCGGCCTCGCCGACGGCGGGCGCGTCAGGCATGCTGTACCTGCGCTGCGCCAAGGCTCCGATCAAGGCGAATTCCGTCAGCCCGCAGGCGAACTCGACGGGCGTAATGGACTTCTGGCCGGCTTTGCACTGCCGCACCCACTCGGTGTAATGATCCGGTTTTTCGCATCGTGGCAGGCATGGATCGGGCTGCTTGAAGTCCTTGAAACGGTTCTCCGGCAAGAGCCAGCCGCCTGGAAGCCCTCGAACCTGCTGGCCCGGCCGGGGTTGGGCGCCGAAGGGCAGCCATGGGTTGCCGCCGTAATACGCGGAAATCTGAACTCCTTTTTCTCCCACAAACATGATTCCGCTCCCTGGCATCGCCACCTCCGCGGGCATGCTCGGCGGCCGGGGCGGCGTCAGTCCGCCATCGTAAAAGAACACCATCGCATCCGGGTGGTTGCCGCGGGCGGGAAGGTGCCACTGCACGATGTTGGCGATGCTCATGCACTCGGTGTTTTCCACGCGGCCGGCCAGCGAGAAGGCCTGGCAAGCTGTGGCCGTGACCCAGTCCGGCGCCCCCATCTCGAGCTCATCATGGAACATCTGTAGCGCATGGCAGCCGAAGTCGCCCACCGTGCCCGTGCCGAAGTCCCACCAGGGACGCCAATTGCCGTAATGGTAGGTCTTATGGTACGGCCGTGCCGGAGACGGGCCGCACCACTGGTCCCAGTTCATCCCCGCAGGCGGCGTTTGGGCCTCCGCCGGCCGTTCCAGCCCGCTGGGGCTGTAAGTGCCGGTCCAGAAGTGTATCTCGTATATCGGCCCGATAACCCCGCTCAACAGCAACTCCGTGGTGGCCCGGGCATAGGAGGTGCGCGAATCCTGTATGCTCGCCTTGGTGGTTGCTTTTGAGGCAAGCACCGCTGCCTTGACCTTCCGGGCCTCGGCGATCGTGCGCGTGATCGGCTTGGCATTGTAAAGGTGCTTGTTCATGGCCAGCCCCGCCAGCGCCAGGTGCGAATGCCAGTGGTCCGGCGTCGCCACGATCAGTGCGTCAAAGTTCTTCTCCTCCTTGTCGAACATCTCCCGGAAGTCTTTATAAAGTCTGGCTCTGGGATAGAGCTTGAACACCGGCGCGGAAAACTCGTGGTCCAGATCGCAAAGCGCGACGATCTCTTCGTCCTTGCACCCGGCCAGATAGTTCTTGCCCATGCCGCCCACGCCCACGCAGGCGATCCTGAGTTTGTCGCTGGGCGCCTGGTCGCTGGTGCCGCCCAACACATGCCGCGGGACCACCAGCGGCGCCATGCCCGCGGCGACAAGAAAGGCGCGCCGGGAGATTTGCAGCGGGGTTTTGGGCGGCTTTGGGCCGGCTGGCTGGCCTGCCTCCCTTTCACCATCCGGTTTCGACGCCTTCTGCTCATCGGTTACAAGTGGGTCGTGATGATGGCTCGCTGGCGGCGCGGACCGCGCGTTCGTCGTATTATTATGATCCGGGGATTTCATATTTCATTTTGTGTTGTTGAATCGAATTCTTGAAAGGAACCTGGCTCTTCCCCACCGTCCCATCACTTGCGTTGCGCCGGCGAGGGAGAATTGGTTGCTGGTCCCACTCATCATCACCGCACGATAACAAGATTGCCCGGCTTGGCCAGCCCCTATTTCTTCAAGTGCCCGGAAACCCGCTCAACCTCTTCCAGGCGGGCGCGCCCGGGTCCCCGCAAGCCCTGGAATTGACATCACAGGGCTACTGCGTGTCCAGGCCGACATTGGTGATGTCTAGTTGCTGAAGGGCGTCCAGCACTTTGATCATCCCCTGGTATTCCACGTCGTCCGAGCCTCTGACCACCACTTTCGGAGCGTCGTCCGCCGCAAACAAATCCTTGAATCTGAACATGATGTCGGCGTCGGAAATATATTTGTCATTCAGGAACACTTGAGCTTTGTCATCCACCACGATGTGGTTGATGATCGGCTTCGGCTTATTGGGATCGGGGGGCTTCGGTTTGTCCGTCGAGGGCAGGCTCATCTGCAGGGCGTTGATCATCTGCGGCGTGGTGATGATGAAGATGACCAGCAGCACGAACACCAAGTCGAGCAACGGGGTGATGTTCAACTCGTTCATCGTGCTGTGACCGCGCCGGGATGTTTTTTTCATTATTGTTGGGTCACAGGCTCAAGGCTCTGAACGTCGAAGCGCACCACCACCCGGTCAGGAAAGTTGGTGGGCAGGGGCGCCTTGATCGGCCCGGTGCTGGCGATGGCCTTGAGCACCGAGTTGTCCCATTCCTTTTGGCCGGAAGTTTTCTTAAAGCCCGTGTTGGTGATCTTTCCCTTCTTATCCACCGCGATTTCCACCTCCGCCACATTGGTGTGGTCGTCCATGCCCTTGGGGCGTTCCCAGTTCAGTTGCAGGGCATTTTGCAGCAGTTCTTTGTAAAGTTGCCGCGGGTCCGACGTGGATACCACTTCCCGGCCCCCGCTAAAATCCAGCGTCGGCGCCTCCGCCGCGGGGGGCGCCATGGCGGCCGGCGCCGAGGACGCTGAGGGCACGACCACTTTGGGCTGCTCAATGTGCGCTATCTGCGGAGTTTTTGTGCTCTCTTCAATCTTGGGCGCAATCACCTTCGCCGGCTCCACCGGTTTGGGTTTTTCTGGCGGCTTTTCCTTCGGGACCAAATCCACCGCAAAGGTCTTCATCGTCGAGCCCATATACCCCTGGCGGGCGGCAAAATAAAGAACCCCCACGAGGATCAGCCCGTGAAAAACTCCGGAGATCAGGAGATTCACCTTCGGGGAGTTGCGCTTTTTTCGTTGTTGCGTTCCGACCAGCATGCGTCTGCCTCCGGTTATTTCTTGTTCGCCGCCTCCGTGGCCAGATCCACTTTCAAAACGTTGACCGACTGGCACACATCCAGCACGGCGCGGATTTGGCGGTACTTGGTCTTGCTGTCGCCCCGCACGATCACACTCGTGTTCGTGTCTTCGATTCGACAATTCAGAAGTTCGTCGTGCAATCCATTCAAATCCAGTTTCATTTTGTCCAGCCACATCGTTCCATCGGTTTGAACAGTGATGTAACGCACGCTGTGCGGCGGGTCCTTCTGATGCTTGGTGGCATCCGGCAGCTTCATCTTTATGTCATTGGCCAGCGGCGTGGTGGTCAGGATGAAGATCACCAGCAACACAAAAGCCAGATCCAGCAGCGGAGTAATGTTCAACTCCGTCAGCGTGTGGTGCGCCGAGGCAGAGCACTTTTTCATGGCGGCGGTCCGGCTGTCAGGTGACGGTGTATTCGGGTTCCTTGGGCTGGGCGGGGCTGTCGCGCCGCAACGCGCCCACAATCCGGGTCGCCAGCACCTCGTTGGCGGCTTGGAGCTCCTCCGAAAGCGGGCGGCTGTCCACGTACCGGTGTTCGATCTGGTTGGCAAAGCGCGAGGCGAATCCGTCCAGTTCCTGCGTGATCGCCCGGATGGTCGTCACCATGAAGTTGTAGCTGAACATCGCCGGAATGGCCACCAGCAAGCCAATCACCGTGCAGATCAATGCCCCCGCCACACCGGGGGCCATGGCCGTGATGCTCGCTCCTCCCGCGGTCGCAATCCCGGCAAATGTCTCCATCACGCCCCAGACCGTGCCCAGCAATCCGATAAACGGCCCCCCGGCCACCGCCGTGGATAGGACGATCATGCCCCTCTCCAAGGACATGGCTTCCCCCCCCGCGGCTTCTTCCATCACCACTTTCACAGCCTCGAACGAGGCGGAGCTGATCCGCGTCGTCACCGCGCGAGCCAGATAATCGGTGTTGCCGGCGGCACTGGCCGGGCTGGGTGGCGGCGCCTTGCGCGGTTCCACCTTCACCGGATTGTTCTTCAACTGGTAATCCAGTTCGTCCGCCCCGCGGATGTAGAGCTGGTAGGCCGGAGCCCCGTCATACTCCTCGCCCTTGCGCTTGATGTCCAATGGATCGCGCGTCGAAGCGTAGGCCGCGAAAAATCTCTTGGCCGCCTTTCTCGCGATATAAAGCTGCCGCGCCTTGGTGATGATGATCGTCCAACTGAAAAGCGACAGAATCAGCAGCGCCGACATTGTTGTCTTGCCTTCCGGCGTGGCCATCTTGATGGCGAAGGACAGGGCGCTGGCGGCAAGAACAGGGGTCTGATGAAATAATAACATGGTATTTAGTGTGGCGTTCGCGGAACCCCACGGACGCGAGCTTATACCCCTCTTGTGACGAAAATGCGTCAAAATGGAAACGATTGAGTGAATTTGCCCCAGGCCGAAAAACGCCCCAAAGGGTTGCCGGACTCATCAGTCGCCCAAACTGGTGCCCACCAGCCGGGCGCTGGTGATCCAGGGATGGTCCAATGGAACGATCTTGCGCTTGCCGGCGACTTTTTCCAAGGGGACCGGTTCTGTCTTGTCCCCGCGCGCCGCCACCATCACCCCATAGATCCCCTGGTTGATCAAATCGGCGCAGGCCGTGCCCAGACGGGTGGCCAGCAGCCGGTCCACCGCCGATGGGGAGCCGCCCCGCTGAACATAGCCAAGGATGGTGACCCGCGATTCCAAGCCGGTCAAACTTTCCAGTTCTTTGGCCAGGCGCAACGTGTTCCCCGCATGGCGCGCCTGCCACCCGGCGATGGTGGCTTTGGCTTTCTTGCGTTGCAGCTTGGTTTTGGCCTCCTGTTTGCGCTGGTCGGCGGCATGAAATTGGGCCGCCTCGCCAACGCTCATCGCGCCCTCGGCGACCGCGACCACGCTGAAATGTTTGCCCGTCCGGCTGCGCTGCCGGATCGCTTCGGCCACTTTCTCCACGTCGTAAGGGATTTCCGGCAGCAATACCACATCGGCCCCGCCGGCGATGCCCGCTCCCAAAGCCAGCCAGCCGGCGCGATGCCCCATGATCTCCACCACCACAATGCGATAATGGCTGTGCGCGGTGCTGTGCAGCCGGTCAATCGCCTCGGTGGCGATGCCCAGCGCCGTATCGTAACCAAAGCTTATATCCGTCATCGCAACGTCGTTGTCAATGGTCTTGGGAAGGGTGATCACGTTGAGCCCTTTTTCCTTCAGGTATAGCGCGTTTTTTTGAGTGCCCCCTCCTCCCAGGCACACCAGCGCGTCGAGATGATGTTTTTGGTAGTTGGCGATGATCGTTTCCGAGACGTCTATTTCCTTCCCCCCGACGAGCATGCGGCGCGGTTTGTCGCGGCTGGTGCCCAGGATGGTTCCCCCGATGGTCAGGATGCCCGAAAGGTTCTCCAGGGCCAGCGGGGCCGTGCGGTTCTCCATCAAACCCCGGAATCCGTCGCGAAAGCCAATGACCTGCATGCCAAAAATCCCCTGGGCCGCTTTGCCGACGCCGCGGATGGCCGCGTTGAGCCCGGGGCAATCGCCCCCGGAGGTCAGAATGCCAATGTATTTGGCCGCATCTTTGCTCATTTTTTGGATGGGCTGCGGCGGAGCCAGCTTTGCAGACGCTCCCCGAATGGGCCGGGTTTTTGCCCAAAAACCTTTCTGCCCAGCTTGAAACCCTCCTTTTGCAGCCGGCGGCGTTTGGCCGAAATGAGCCTGGCCAGCCGGCGGTAATCGCGGGCCGGGCGCGCCGCGTC
>JBEKOF010000242.1:0-7442 GCA_049522055.1 Verrucomicrobiota bacterium
CCAAGCGGCAGCGTCAGGGAGTTTGAACTTTATTTTGAACACCTCGAGGCCGCTGGTCTCGGCAAAGTCAAGCGCCCGGATTTGTTGCTCTTCCGTGCTGCGGATAAAACCGCGCTGGAAAAGGACATTGCTCGTGCTGGAGGCCTTTCCGAATTGCCGTTCATCTACGAAGACGACGAAAGGATGACTCCGCTTTTGGAACGCGCGGTTATCGCCATTGAGTGCGAGAACAGCCTGTGGCGCGGCCAGAAGATGCCTGATTTCAATACGCCGCTGCGTCCGCAGAAGCGGCTTGGCGGAAAACCGGGGCTGAAAAAAGCTGCGGTTCTCCCAACAGTCATAATCAAAGAAGAAGATCGCGAACCGCTCCGGCAATGGCAGAAGAAGCGTGGGGTGCCTATCCACGTCTGGCATGTTTTCTTTGACCAAGCCTATGGATTGTCGTTTGATCGCGCGGAAGAACTGGTGGCCGAAAACCTCACCGAGCCGACAGTGCAAGTCTTCCAAGCGCCCGGCGGCGCGACCACGCGTAAAACGATCTTCAAGCACTACTACCATTACGGCTATCCGCTAGGAAAAAGCATCGAAGAACCGCGATTGCTGCCGGCTTTTGTCGAAGACAGGAATGGGCACATTTTGCCTTATGTGACTTTTGACGGCGGGCGGCTTCTATTAGCTGAGACTGCACTACAAAACCTTCGGAGCGTCGCCGAAAGGAAACGATAAATGGGAACCCCGGATACAATCGAGGCAGGTTTTCAATCTATTCCAAGTGACTGGGCACAGCGCGAGGTGTTGCGAGAGAAAGGCCAATTCTGGACGCCTCCCTGGCTGGCCAAAATCATGGCCTCGTGGGTGACCGAAAGACATCCCAACACGTTGTTTGATCCCGCTGTTGGGCCAGGAACATTTTTTTCGGCTGCACGCGCAGTGGGATACACGGGTCATTTTGATGGGTTTGAACTTCACGAAACCGCATTTGTAGATGGCAAAAAGCTCTCTCTGAGGAGTAACGATTTCAGTCGGATTGAGATCGCTGATTTTATATCAACCCGGTTAACGCGAACTTTCGCCGCCATCATTTCCAACCCGCCGTATGTCCGTCATCACCGATTGACGGCAGAGCGGAAGTCTGAATTAAGAACTATCGCCCAACGGGTTCTGGGGTTTGCGCTTGATGGAAGGGTCGGGCTGCATGTTTATTTCCTTCTCAAATGTTTGGAACATCTGTCACCGTCTGGACGCCTCGCTTTTTTGCTGCCGGCGGATGTTTGTGAAGGCATTTCATCCCGCGCACTTTGGAATCGGTTGTGCGAACGGTATCATTTGGAAGCCATCCTGACATTCGATGAATCGGCCGCGCCATTTCCCAAGGTGGACACAAACGCGATGGTTTTTCTGCTGTCACATTCTGCGCCCAGCCGTTATTTCAAGTGGTTGCGGGTCAAGGAGCGGGATGTGGACCCGGTTTTGCATTCGCTTGACGGCGTGAATAACGGGCAAGACACGGGCAAAGCCGTATTATGCCAAGAGCGCGAACTTTCGGAAGCGCTGGCCACGGGACTTTCGCGCCCCCCACGGCCGGCTTCATTACACGGCATTCCACTTTCCCACTTCGCCCGTGTCGTCAGAGGGATTGCTACCGGGGCCAATGAGTTCTTTTTTCTCACTCGCGAACAACTGTCATCGTCGAAGCTGGATCCACGCTTTTTCATTCGCGCCATCGGGCGAACGCAGGATTGTTCAGAGGATGTCCTGCGTCCTTCCGCATTGGAACAACTCGATCTCGCAGGCCGCCCAACTTGGCTGCTCAATCTGGACAGTACTCCAGAAGAGCGGCTGCCCCTCACGCTGCGCTCATATCTTGAATCTGGCGAGCAGCAAAAGCTTCATCAGCGTTCCTTGATCCAAAGCCGTCGGCCCTGGTATAAAATGGAGCAGCGAACTCCGCCGCCCATCTTGTTCGCCTATCTCGGCCGCCGGGATTGCCGCTTTATTCTCAACGAGGCGGGGGTCGTGCCGCTCACATGTTTTTTATGCATTTATCCGTGGGAGACGAACCGCGAGGCGGTAAAAGAGTTGTGGCGGGCCTTGAACCATCCCAAGACGCTTCAAAATCTTGCCTTTGCAGGGAAGTCATACGGTGGTGGTGCGGTAAAGGTTGAGCCGAGACAATTAGACACCCTAGAAATTCCCGCGTCGGTGGTGCGGGAGATTGGTTTAAAATCCCAGGCAATCGCCACAGAACTCTTCTTGCTTGATGAAGCCGCCGGGAAAAAGAGCGGCAAGTGGGCCTGCAAATAAACCTCAAAACTGCGCGTGAGCGTCTTATTTCTTGATGGCGGTTGCTTCCTCAATTGTTGCTCCACAACACCAGCAAATATAGTGATCGGTAATTCCGTCGAGCAGCCTGATGTAATCCCTGCGGCCATTTACCAAATGGATTTCCACATCCATGACTTCGATGAATCGCTCCTTGTTTCCACACTCAGCGCAGGTTAATCCGTCGTCAGCTTTTGCAATCGAGCGGTTTCTTTTCATAATTTCTGAGTTTAATCCATCCCCGTTTTCTTTACGGAGCCAACTCGGTTACGGTCAGATCGTCGAACCAGATTGGGGTGCCGGACAAGGGGGTTCCCCAGACGGAGGCGCGTCCGGCGGAGGGCGGGGTCTTTTCTTCCAGGGTGAGCATCCATTCCTTGGGTTCGGCGGTTCCTTGCGGCCACGCTTTGGCTTCGATTTTCCAGGTTTGATCGGCCGTGGAGCGCACCTGGAGGCGCAGCAGGGTCCAGACGCCGGTCTTCCAGGCAAAAGGCGCGTTGGTGCGGAAATCATCGCCCTTGAAAATTTCGATGGCCTGTTTGGCGGCGGAAACGCGCAGGCAATAGCCGTTGGCGCCATTCAAGCCGACGCCAAAGACGGGAGAGCGCCGCCTGGCGCCGACGCCATAGATGCGCGCGCCCACGCAGACGCCGGAATTTGTGACCGGCCCGAAGAGCACGCCGTAGAAACTTTCGGCGGGCGCGCCGGGCAGTTCCAGCACCTTGTTGGTGAGCGCGTCCTTGACCTTGAAGCCGCCGTCCAGCGCCAAAAACCCGTCGGGCAGCGCGTCCACCGCGGCCTTCTTGAAATCGCTTTGGTAAAGTGTTTTTGGGTCCGCCGCCCGCGCCGCCGCCGTCGGCAACAGGGCGCAAATCAGAAGAAATAAAAACCCGGCCGCAGTGTATTTGGAAATTTCCTTCATCTTTTGTTCATTCATTTCTGAGGGCGTCGAGCAATTCGCCGCGCAGGGCCAGCCGGGCCGCCGCCCAGGTCCACACGCAGCCGCTGGCCAGAACCAGCCCCAGCGTCAAGGCCAGCGGGCCTGATGATATTTGCGCGCCGGGCGAAAGCAAGACCGGCAGCAGCGCCAGCCCCGCCGCCAGGACGCCGAGCAACAAACCGAGACATTGCAAGGCGCCGTGTTCGCAGATTACCAGCCAGCGCAACGCACGCGGGGTGAAGCCGACGGCGCGCAGCACCGCCAGTTCGCCGCGCCGTTCCAAGATGTTGCGCAGCGCCACCGCACCCAACCCGGCGCTCCCCAGGAGCAGTCCCAGCGCGCCGAGCACCTGGAAGGTGTTCAAATAGGTGTTTTGCACGGCGTTATAGGCGTTGAGCCGGTCGGCCGCCGGGGTCAATTCCAGCCCGCGGTCCTGCAACGCCCGCGTCGCCAGGGCGGCCACCGCCGGCGCTTCGTTGGACGGGGCATCCACCAGGAACATCCGATAGCCGCTCTCGCCCGGGAAACGATTGACGAACTGGGCTTCGTCAATCAGCAGGCTCCCCTGCAAAATGGAATTGGCCACCGCGCCGACGATGCGCAACTGGAACGGTTTTCCGTGTTCATCGGTGTAAGCGAGCGTATCGCCGATTTTTTTTCTGAGGGCCCAGGTGATGGAAGCTTCATCGCCAATGGCTGGAATTTCGCCGGGGTTGGCAGGGGCGGCGCCTCGCAGCGCCAACCAGGGATGTTGCGCCAGAGCCTTGTCCTCCAAGGCGGCGAAGGTGAAGGCGCGCCGGTCGTCCAGAAGCTCCGGCTTGACTCCGAGCAGCCGCGGGGTCTGCGCGCGATTCAAATTCAGGCAACTGGCGTCGTCGCCGTCGCGCACCCGCAGGGCCACAAAGTGCGCCCCGGCCAGCGATTTTTCATCGAGATTGAAGAAATCGCGGCCGGATTTTGTGTTCAAGTCCTGCATGACCGGGAAGGCCGATTCGCCGATCAAGGCAAAACCGCCCGTGCCCGAGGAGCGCGCGCCGCCCTCCGGGCGGGCGTCCAGCTTGTTGGCTTCCACGGCGATGATCAAGAAACTGCCGCTGGCCAGCAGGGCGACGGTGGCCAGGCTGCGCTTGGGCTGGCGCGCACAGCCGCGCACGGCCAGGGTGAATAGCGAGAGGGGTTTGGAAGGGCGCGCGTCGGCCAGCGAACGAAACCAGAGCGCCGCGACGGCGATCCCGGCGATCAGCAGCAACGTGCCGCCGCCAAAAAACGCGGCAACGGCGGCATGGTTCCGTTGGCCCATCGCGCCGCCGGCCAGCGCGAGCGCGCCCAAAAAAGACGCCGCCGCCACCCATCCCGCCCAGCGCCGTCCGCCTCGCGCCAGGCTGCTCCGCGCCTCCATCTCGTTGCCCTGTTCCAACAAGTCCCGCGCCGTCCGCCTGGTCTGCGACCGCGCCGCAAACCACATCACTGCCACTCCGATGACGACGCTGGCCGCGCCGCCGCCCGCCAGCGTGCCGGGGGTGACGTAAAACCGCAGCGCGGAATTGGCCACCGCCGCGCTCCACAAGTGGGTCAACCCCCAAAGAATCCCCCGCGCGTACAAAACCCCGCCCGCCACGCCGAGCAAGCCGCCGGCCAGGGCGACCGCCGCGCCTTCGCCCAGGAGCCACCGGCGCACCAGCGCGGGAGGCCATCCCACCGCCAGCAAAATGCCGGTCTCCGTGGCCCGCCTTTCTATGCCAAACTGAAAGAGCAGCGCGACCAAAATCAGGGCGGCTGCGATGAGAAAAAAGCTGAACGACAAAAACAGCCCGCCAAACTCCTGCGCCTGGCCGGCGGCGGCGGCGGCCAGCGCCTGCTCCCGGACGGGCAGAAAGGCCAGGCCCACGTCCGCGGGATTTAGTTTTGACAAAAATTGGCGTCCAAGCTCCGGGGCGTCCGGGCCGCCCGGAAAACGCGCGGCCGTCAGATCCCCGAAGCGGTTTCCCCACATGCGCTGTCCCGCGCTGAGGGTGACGAAGGCCTTGGGCGTGCCGCGAAAATCCCTCCAATACTGCTCGTCCTTTGGCCGGATTTTCCCAAGCTCGATGGGAAAGCCCGCGTCCCAATTGGCCGTGGATTCCGCCCTGGCGATGCCGGGAAAATCCGGCAGGAGGGTCCGGTCGGCCGTCGGGCCGCTCATGGGCAGCACCGCGCGGACGCGGAAGGCGGATTTTTTTTCCTCCATGCGCCGGGTCGTGCCCGGAATGAAATAAGTCAATTCCAGTTGGTCGCCGGGCCTGGCCCGCAAATCATCGGCCAGCCATTGGTTGATCAGGATTTCATCGTCGCGCATTTCCGCCGGAACCAGCGGGCCGCCCGCCGCGGCGGTCACCATCGAGTACGGGGTGGTGTTCGTGCCGTCGCGCAACTCATTGACAAAATAAGTCAGGATCCATTCCGGGCGGGGCAGGGGAGGCAGGGCCGCGGCGGCCTGGGCGATGGGCGGGGCGAGGAACACCCGCTCGCTGCGCAGCTCCAATCCCCCCGGCGTTTGGCGCAACTCGCATTGGGCGTCGGCCAGGTTCCAATGGGCGCGCAGCAGCGCCGTCAGGCGATCCTCCTTCAGGCCCTCTCCTGTCAACACCAAATTTGCCTCTCCCGGCAGGCCTGCCTTGCCCTGCAAAAAATGCAGCCCGACAAACGCGTTCATCGGCGCGATTTGGCTGGCCTGCAAACCGAACCCGCCCAGTTGGTCGTCCGCGATAATCCCCTTCACCGCCAGGCGAAATCCGGCGGAGATGTCCTGCTGCGGCGAAATGGGCGCTTCCAGCGAGAGCAGCGACGGCTTCTGCGCGCGCAGCAAAATCGTGGCGCCCACTTTGGCGCCCAATTGGCGCGCCAGAGGCTGGTTGAGAACGACGCCCTCCTGCCAGTCGCGCGGCAGGGCGGGGGATGAGGCCGCCAGGGTCCAGAAGTGGTCGTCCACGCCGAGGATTTGCGCGTGATTCGCCCGCGCCGTGCCGTCGCTGTTGGCGGCCGTGCAGGGCAGTTGCAGCGCCGCCGCGGCCAGGCCGTTGGAAAGGCCGGGGCGCAAATCCTCCGCCAGGGCCTCGCGAAACAGCCGGTCCCTGCCGGGCAGCGCGAAGCCGATCCGCCCCAGGCGCGCCAGCGCCATGTCGCGCAAACTTTCCCGCACGCAATCCCCGACCGCCAGCGCGCCGACCAGCACCGTGCCGGCCACCGTGACCCCCAGCAAGGTGCCGAGATGACCGCGGGCGTAGAAACGCAGGCTGCGGAAAATCAACTGGCGCCACAGATTCATTAGTGCTCCGATTTCTCTCTTTTCGCGCTTTTTTCTCTTTGCACTCTTTTGAGCAGCACCCGCGTCGGCCTGTTCAAATCCATTTGGGAGGCCTCCTCGGGCGCCGCCCAACGAAACTCCTGGGCCTCGTCGTTCAGGCGCACCTGGCCCGGGCCGTCGGCGCGGCAGGTGTAATTGAGGAGGACAAAATGCGCGTCCCGATAAAACTCCTTGGACCGGATGCAATCCTGAGCCAGGACGAATTTGATTTTGGTGATTTCCAGATTGGTCTCCTCCTTGATTTCGCGGCGCAGCGCCTGGAGGGAGGTTTCGCCGAATTTGATTTTGCCGCCGGGAATGCCCCAGAGGCCGGACCACTTTTGGGTGCGCACCATCAGGACCTGGCCGGCGGCGTTGAAGACCAGCGCGCCCACCGTGCAGAGGGGAAGCGGCGGCCAATGCGCCGCGGGGGCGGGGCGGCGGAGGTCGAATTTCCGTTGGCGCAAAATGTCGCGCAATTCCCCCAGGTGTTCGACGATGAGGTCCGGCTGGCTGGCGCGCAACTGGTCCAGGCGGTTGTAACCGGTGAGGACACCGCACGAAAAAACGCCGCCGTATTTGGCCGTCTCAATATCGTGCTGCATGTCGCCCACAAAAAGAGTTTCCGAGGCGGCGAGCTGGTTTTCGGCCAGCACGTGCGCGATCTTGGCCCGCTTGTCCCACACTTCCAGGTAGGCGCGTTCCATGAATCGGCCCAGACCGTTGGCCGCCGTTTGGGCCGCGTAATAATCCTTATGGACCGTGCTCAGGACGAAGCAGCGGAGGTGGCGCCGCCGGCAAAAGAGCAGGAAGTCGCGGGCGTGCGGCAATGTCGCCACCGCGTATTGCGCCTGGGTG
>JBEKOF010000243.1:0-7393 GCA_049522055.1 Verrucomicrobiota bacterium
CGACGCGACCGATCCCGCCGCCACCGGCAACGCCCTCGGCGCTCTGCCCGTCTTTCTTGACACCGCCTTGCGCAACGATCTCCAAGGCTCTCTTTCTTATCTCGCTCCCGCCCAAGGCCCCGTCGAACTGCGCGTCCATGCCCTCTACAACCCGGAGGGCCTCACCCAACTGAACATCGTCCCCGGCCTGCTCGGCGTCGTCCTGACCATGACCATGGTCATGATCACCGCTCTGGCCATCACCCGCGAACGCGAGTCCGGCACCATGGAAAATCTCCTCTCCATGCCCACCCGGCCCTTCGAGGTGATGATTGGAAAAATCATCCCTTACATCCTGGTGGGATACATCCAAATCGGGCTGCTCCTCCTGGCGGCCCATTTTATCTTTCATGTGCCGATGGTCGGGAGCCTTTTCCTGCTCCTGGCGGTGGCCCTCATTTTCATCGCCGCCAATCTTTCCATGGGCATCACTTTTTCCACCCTCGCCCAAAACCAGCGCCAGGCCATGCAAATGGGCGTCTTTTTCTTTCTCCCCTCCATCCTCCTCTCCGGCTTCATGTTTCCCTTTCGCGGCATGCCCCATTGGGCGCAGTCCGTCGGCGAACTCCTGCCCTTGACCCATTTCCTCCGCGTCGTCCGCGGCATCCTTCTCAAAGGCAATGGTCTTGCCGACATCGCCCCGCATCTTTGGCCCATCGCCCTCTTCACCGCCGTGGTCCTGGCCATCGGCGTTAAGCGTTACCATCAAACCCTCGACTAATGTTATGAAAACTCCCCTCCTTCTCTGCGCCTGCCCCCTCCTCTTTCTCGCCGCCTCCTGCGCCGTCGGCCCGGACTACCAAGCGCCCGTCGCCGCCCAACTCGCTCCCCCCGGCTGGCATTGGAAACTGGCCGAACCAAAGGACGCCGCCCCCAAGGGCGACTGGTGGAATGTTTTCAACGACCCCGCCCTCGCCGCTCTCGAAACCAGCACCCTGGCCGGCAACCAGGACCTTCGCGCCGCCGTGGCCCGCGTGGATCAAGCCCGCGCCGCCGCCCGCCTCACCCGCAGCCAGTTTTTCCCGGAACTTTCTCTCGATCCCTCCTTCAGCCGCCAGCGGGTTTCCGGCAACGAACCCCTCCCCTTCCCTGTCAAACTAAAGCCCGTGTACCTCGACACCTACTCCGTCCCCCTGGACCTCAGTTACGAAATTGACCTCTGGGGCCGTGTGCGCCGCTCCTTCGAGTCCGCCCGCGCCCAAGCCGGGGCCTCCGCCGCCGACTGCCAGAACGTTCTTCTCACCCTCACCGCCGACGTCGCTGTCAATTATTTTCTTCTCCGCTCCCTCGACGCGCAAATCGCCGCCCTGGACCGCGCCGTCCAATTGCGCGCCGACTCCGTGCGCATTTTGAACGCCCGCTTCGCCGCCGGCTCCATCCCGGAAATGGACGCCGCCCGCGCCCAAACCGACCTCGCCGCCACCCGCGCCGACCTGGCCGACACCACCCGCCAGCGCGCCGAAACCCTCGATGCGCTCGCCCTGCTCTGCGGCGAACCCGCCAGTTCCTTCACCCTCCCTGCCGCAACCGCGGCGGAGGAGCCTCCGCTGGTGCCCATTGGCATCCCCTCTGACGTCCTCGAACGCCGCCCCGATGTCGCCGCCGCCGAGCGGGACCTTGCGGCCAAAAACGCCCAGATCGGTGTCGCCCGTGCCGCCTATTTTCCCATCCTGCGCCTCACCGGCCAGGGCGGCTGCCTCAGCGGCGAAGCCAACAACCTGTTCACGATGGACAGCTTGACTTTCTCCCTTGGGCCGAGCGTGAGCCTTCCCATCTTCACCGCCGGCCGCACCGCGGCGCAGGTCCGGCAGGCCGAAGCCTCCTGCCGCGAGGCTCTGGCCAACTACCAGCAAGCCGCCCTGACGGCGTTCCAGGAGGTTGAAGACAGTCTGGCCCAAATCACCTTTTGGAACCAGCAGGCTGCCGCCCAAACCGATGCCCTCAATTCGGCCCGCCGCGTCACCCTATTGACCAAAGCCCGTTGCGACGCCGGCCTGCTCACCGAGTTTGAACTGGTGGATGCCCAACGCTCCGAACTGCAACAACAACGTCAAGCCGCCGAATTATCGGGCCGCCGTTTCGCCGCCACCGTGCGCCTGATCAAAGCCCTCGGCGGGGGCTGGAATTAGAGCGGTTTAAAAAAAGTCGTGGCCACTTAATCTCTCCTACTCGTTCACATGAACCACCTTGGCGGGGGCGAAGCCGTTGAACCATGTGGCGGAGGCGTTGCTGTAGGCCCCAATGGCTTCGCAATAAACCACGTCGTCCAATTCCAGATCCGGCAAATCCTCCGAGAGCGAGATGGTGTCCAGGGCATCGCACGTCTGGCCAAAGACCGCGCAGATTTCGGCTCGGCCCCGCTTGAAGGCCTTGAGGTGGTACTGGCAATGATCGAAAATGATGCCCGAGAAGGTCTGGTAAACCCCGTCGTCAATGTAATAGCAGGTCTTGCCGTCCCGGCGGGCTTTGCCGATCACCTTGGCGATGGAGGTCGCCGCCGAAGCGACCACGAACCGGCCCGGTTCGGCGATGATCTCCGTCTCCTTGGAAAAGAGGCGGTCTATCTCGGCGTTGATTTTCCGGGCGAGGACCTGAATGGATTCCACGTCGCGATGGTACGGGGCAGGGAAGCCGCCCCCGATGTCCAGAATCTTGATCTTGTGCCCCCGCGCCTCCGCCTCCTGCATCACGCTGGCCGAGATGTTCAGGGCCTGGACGAAGTTCTCGAAATTCATGCACTGGCTGCCGACATGGAAGCTCAGTCCCTCCACCACCAATCCCAGCCCGAAAGCCGCCTGAATCAGCGTCACCGCCTCGCTCGGGTCGGCCCCGAATTTGGACGACAGTTCGACGACCGACCCGGTGTTGGGCACGCGCACGCGCAAGACCACGCCGGCGTGGGGGGCGAAGCGCTTGATTTTCTTCAACTCGTTGAGGTTGTCGAATGTCACCAGCGGCTTGTATTGATCCAGCGCCTCAAGGGTTTCGCGCGGCTTGGTCGGATTGGCGTAAATTATTTTGTCCCAGATGAAATCCTGCTGCTCCTGGGCCGGCAGCCCCTTGATGTTCTCGTACACCAGCCGGAATTCCGCCAGCGAGGCCACATCGAAGCTCGCCCCGATCCGGTAGAGGCTCCGCACGATCGCCGGGTCCGGGTTCGCCTTCACGGCGTAGTAGGCCTGCACGCGCGGCAGGTGTTGGTGGAACGCCTTGTAGTTGGCGCGAACCACCTTGTGATCAATCACCACTACCGGCGTGCCCTCTTTCCGGGCGATCTCCTGTAGTTGCTTCCGGGTCATTCTCCTAGATCACCGGGTCCGACCCGTCAATCATTTTTACCTTGTTGTGCGCGAAATACTCCTTCGTCAACGCCTCGACCAACTGGGGCCGCTTGTCATACAGGCGCCTCAGCGGGCGTTTGCCGTGACGGGCCAGCGCGTAATGGGTAATGATCGGCAGGGCAATGCTCGTGTCCGTGTAGCACACCACCGCATCCGGCAAACGATCCGGGTCCACCTTGCCCCAACTCACCGCCTCGCTGGGCGTGGCGCCGGAAAGGCCGCCAGTGTCCGGGCGCGCGTCGGTGATCTGGAAGAAATAATCCTGGCCGTACTCCCTCATCCGCAGCACTTCCTGGATCTGAGGCTCGGTTTGCAGCATGAAGTTCTTGGGACTCCCGCCGCCCATGAGCATGACCCCGCTCTTGCCCCCGGCCCGCTTGGCGCCGAGGACAATTGCCGTCGTTTCATTCACATCTATGGACGGATTCATCCGCAGCTTGTTGCCCCGCAGTTCCACGCCCGCCACGTTCATCCCGATGGTCGAATCGCCGGGCGATGACGTATAGCACGGGACGCCCGCGCGATAGGCCGCCGCCAGCACGGAGACATCCTTCAACCCCGCCTTGCGCTCCCATTCGGCGGCGTATCGCCCAATCAGGTGGTGCAATTCAGCGGTGCCCATTTCCTTCTGAAATTCTGGCTGGATCAGAATGCCGCGCAGGATTTCGTCCGTGGCCATCAGGCAGTCGCTGTAGCCCAGCAGAACGTCATACACGCGCACGATGTCGTTGGCGCGCAAATCGGTGTCATCAAAAAGCTGGCTGCCCACATGGACGGGCAAATTCAGCGCGAAGTGCAGATCGTGGTAGAGTATCGCCCCGGTGCTCACGATCCAGTCCACGAATCCCGCTTTGATCAACGGCACAATGCACGAGCAGCCCAGGCCCGCCGGCGTCAGCGCCCCCGACAAGCTCATGCCCAGCGTCACCTCCGGTTCGAGCATCCGCTCGCTGTACAATCGGCACACCTCGCGCAACCGCGCGGAATTATAGGCCAGAAAGCAATCATCCATCAGGTCGGGGAACTTTTCCTTCCCCGTGATGCCCTTGGGCATGATGCGCCTGCCGGCCAGGTACTTTTCCCGATGCGGGCATTTCTTTTTCAGCAACCAATCCGGAGCCTCGGTCAAATCTTCCCGGTGTCGGCTTGTTCTCTTCGTGCTCATAAATTTTGATTCAATCAGCTTCCAGAATGTCGCGGAGAATACACGCCGCCTTCCCCGCTTGCCAACCCTTTAGTTGCATTTATTCTGATGCGGGAGGGGCGCGCTCCCGCAAGCCCCTCAACTCTTGCCAACCCTTTAGTTGCATTTATTCTAATGCTCGATGACTGAGAAAATATCCACCACTTCACCCGCTCCCGCGTCCCTCGGATTTGCCATGCCCGCCGAATGGGAGCCTCATGAAGCCACCTGGCTGGCTTGGCCCCACAATCCCGCCGACTGGCCTCGCAAACTGGGCGCCATTCGCTGGGTTTACGGCGAAATCATCCGCAAAATCGCCCCGGGCGAAATCGTTCGGCTGTTCGTCAATTCCAAGAGCCGCCAAACCGCCGCCCGCCGCACCCTCACCCAGGCCGGCGCCGATCTCTCCCGCGTCCAATTCATCATCCACCCCACCAACCGCGGCTGGATGCGCGACAGCGGGCCGATCTGCGTCCGGCGCGGCGGCAAGAACCCGGAAACCGCCTTTGTTCATTTTCATTTCAATGCCTGGGCCAAATACCCCGATTGGCGGCAAGACCGCAAGGTGCCGGAAATCGCGGCCCGGCGCCTGGGCAAACGCCTCTTCAACGCCCAGTGCCAGGGCCGGGATTTTGTCATCGAAGGCGGTGCCATTGATGTCAATGGCCGGGGCACTCTCCTGACCACCGAGGAGTGCCTGCTGGATCAGAATACCCAGGTGCGCAATCCCGGCCTGGGCCGCAAGGAAATTGCTCTCGTCCTCCAGCGCTATCTCGGCGTCACCAATGTCCTCTGGCTGGGGGGCGGCGTCGTGGGCGACGATACCCACGGCCATGTGGATGACATCTGCCGCTTTGTCAACCCAACCACCGTCGTGCTCGCGGAGGAGAGCCGTCCCCAGGACATCAATTACCAGCCGCTGGCCGAGAACCGGGAACGCCTGGAGGGCCTGCGCTTGGAAGACGGCTCAAAAATCCATGTCGTGGCCCTGCCCATGCCCGCGCCCATTTTTTACGATGGCTATCGTTTGCCGGCCAGCTACGCCAATTTTTACATCAGCAACGCCGCCGTTCTCGTGCCCACCTTCAACGATCCCAACGACCGCATCGCCCTGGGCATCCTGGCCGATTTGTTCCCGGACCGCCAGGTGGTGGGCATTCACGCGGTGGATTTGGTGCTGGGCTTTGGCACGCTGCATTGCCTGAGCCAGCAGCAGCCGGCCATGGCTCACTCCCCCTCTCCATTGCAATAGTGAGGAATCACGCAATTTCAACAAGATTCTTGTATTTCAGAATCCTGTTCATCTTGTTCATCCTGTCCAAAAGGTCTTTTGGTTGCGGCTTTGCCGCGCCGTGCAAGTTGTCGCATCTTTGCCGCAACCTGGACCCTGAACACGCCTTATGAAAACGATTTCTTCCATTCATCCGCATCTTTGAGTCTTTTCCGGGTAGTGTCTTGATTTGGGGAGCGCGCGCGCCCTCGAGTGCCGGGTTCAGCGCCCTCGCTGAACCCATTCACCGATCCCAGCGACGAGGGCGTTGCTGACTGCACACGGGGGCGTGTGCGCTCCCGCCAAAAATCCTGCCCAAGGCGTCACCATTTTTCAAATCGAGACACTACCCTTTTCCGAATCAACTTGCCTCTCCCCCTGAATCTGGCAAAATAAACACCAGATGGAATATAACGGACAAGATTTGCAAACCGTGTTTTCTGCCAAAGGCTCTCCTCTGGCGGCGTTTTTTCGTCGTTCCGGCGGCCGGTGTCAGAATGCGGCATCAAATCGTCAAGTCTCGATATGTTTTATCAATGCAAATCGTTGGTAATCAACGGTCGCACCCATAGCTCAATTGGATAGAGCATCTGACTACGGATCAGAAGGTTATAGGTTCAACTCCTATTGGGTGCGCCATTTATCCGCCGCGCCGTCTGGTAGTGCGATGTATCGGGGAAATGTCTGTGCGACTTCATCGAGCAAATCTGCGCCGTTGACTGCTTCCGGCCACAATTCCATGTCAGCCAGGTTCAATGCGCCGCCTTGTAAATTCTCAGGAGATTTTGGGAGGTGTTTGGCAACTTCTTCGTCCAGGGTGCCAACGCGAATTCTTAGTTGCTTCGCTTCTCGGTCGCGGCAACGGTCGTAATCGGCTTGCGGCAGTTTGGCGAGTCGCGCAAAAGTTTCCTCATCGGTTTCTGTTGGCATTGTGGCGCTTACAATTTGAGCTTTCACGGCATCGAGTCCTTCCAATTGGTGCAGGTCGTTGAAGTCGGTTGGTTTGCTGGCGAGGTCTTTGAACTGAGGCATGGCGAGCCGGGCGTGGACGGTTCTCGCTGCCCCTGCCGCCTCCCTCATGCCGCGGTTGCCCTCTGTCCATTGGTCGTTGTCCGCCGCGATGATAATTTCCCGCTCCGGCCATTTCTCCCGTAATGCCTTTGCAACGGCGGCAAGATTGCCGCAATTCATGGCGCAAACCGTAACGTAGCCGGTTGCCTCGTGAATGCTCGCCCCGGTCGCGTAGCCTTCGCAAATTACGAGCGGGCCTGTGGGCTTTTCGTCCAGCATGAAGAAGCAGCCCGTGATCCTCCCGCCGGAAAGGAAATACTTTGCCCCGTCCGCGCCGATAAATTGCAGACTGTGCAGGTCGCCAGAGGCATCAAGCAATGGCAGCGCCAGGGCACCGCGATACTCGCGCACGTTGCCGAAAACCTTCGTGGTCTGCCAATGACCCTGCGGGGCCTTGGCCGGGACTCGTTGGCCCTTGGGCGCACGACCGCACAGACGAGTGAGGTTGGTTTTGGCCCCCGATTCATCCAGAAAAATCAACTTGGCCGG
>JBEKOF010000244.1:0-7381 GCA_049522055.1 Verrucomicrobiota bacterium
CGCCGAGATGATACGGAAGTATGTAAAATGGCAGGAGAAGGAGGAACAACGGCAAGAGGAGTTCCGATTCAACCGATGATGAACAAACCGGGACAACGCGACTTGCCCAGCCCCCTTTGGGGCTGGGCTTTGGCCTCCTCTGGAGGCCACAGTCCAAAGCCCCGCCCTTTGGGCGGGGATTTTTACTATTTTGCATTTGCCATCGGGCTGTTCCCCTCAATACTTGTCGCTGAATTATGGCCGAGAGCAAAAGACACGTTTACGACGAGAGCAAGATCAAGACGCTTTCCTCCCTGGAGCACATCCGGCTGCGCACCGGGATGTACATCGGCCGGATTGGCGACGGCTCCCACCCGGACGACGGCTGCTATGTGCTGCTCAAGGAGATCATTGACAATGCGGTGGACGAATACATCATGGGCCACGGCAAGGAGGTGCGGATCGTGATCGAAGGGACCACCGTGAGCGTGCGCGATTTCGGACGCGGCATTCCGCTGGGCAAATTGGTGGATTGCGTTTCCAAAATCAACACCGGCGCGAAATATAACGACGATGTTTTTCAATTCAGCGTCGGCCTCAACGGCGTGGGCGCCAAGGCGGTCAACGCCTTGTCCCGGGAATTTCTGGCGCGCAGTTATCGCGGCGGGGAATTCGCGGAGGCTTCGTTCAAAACGGGCAAAATCAAGAACGAAAAAAACGGGAAGGACTCGGGCGAACCGGACGGCACCTTCATTCGCTTCGTGCCGGACCCGGAGATTTTCAAGGAGACGCAGTTCCACGCGGAATTTGTGGAGCGGCGCCTGCGCCATTACAGCTATCTGAATCCCGGCCTGAAACTTATTTATAACGGGCAGACTTTTGTCTCGCGCAACGGGCTGCTGGACCTGGTGCTGGAGGAGTTGCGAGCGGACAACGCCGAACCGATCTACCCGCCCCTGCATTACGCGGGCAAAATGCTGGAGTTTTGTTTCACGCACAGCAACAGCCGTTTCGGCGAGACGTTTTTCTCCTTCGTCAACGGCCAGTACACCAGCGACGGCGGCACGCATCTGAGCGCCTTTCGCGAAGGGCTGCTCAAGGCCGTGAACGAGTTTTCCAAGGGAAAATTCGAGGGCGACGACGTGCGCGAGGGCATGGTCGGCGCGGTCTCCCTGCGTCTCCAGGCCCCCGTGTTTGAATCGCAGACCAAGAACAAGCTTGGCAACACGGAAATCCGCTCCGAGCTGGTCAACACCGTGCGGGAGGAGCTGCTGCATTTTTTCAGCCGGAACAAGGACGTGGCGGAAAAGATCCTCGCCAAAGCCGCGGACAACCAGCAGTTGCGCAAGGAATTGCAGGAGGTCAAGAAACTCGCCCGCGAGCGGGCCAGGGCCATCACCATCCGCATTCCGCAGCTCAAGGACTGTAAGATTCATTTTGATAAGGCCAGGGGCAAAGGGAAAGGCTCGATGATTTTTCTCACCGAAGGCCAGTCCGCCGCCGGCTCGATCGTCAGTTGCCGCGACGTCGCCACCCAGGCGATATTTGTGCTCAAGGGCAAGCCGCTCAACGTCTGGGACCTCAAGCGCGACATCGTGTATCAGAACGACGAGATGTATAATTTGATGCGCAGCCTGGACATCGAGGACAACCTCGAAGGCTTGCGCTACGAGAAAGTGATCCTGGCGACGGACGCGGACGTGGACGGGTTGCACATCCGCAATCTGCTCATCACGTATTTCTTCCGGTTCTTCGACCGCCTGGTGCATGACGGGCATCTCTTCGTGCTGGAAACGCCGCTCTTTCGGGTGCGCGACAAGCAGCAAACCATCTATTGCTACAGCGAGGCGGAGCGCGAGGCGGCTTCGGCCAAACTGGGGCGGAGCGCCGAGATCACCCGTTTCAAGGGGCTGGGCGAAATCACCCCCGGCGAATTCAAACAGTTCATCGGCGGCCAGATGAAATTGAGCCAGGTGGAATACGCCGCCAAGCCGGAAGCGGCTGGCATCCTGGGCTTTTACATGGGCAAGAACAGCCCGGAGCGCAAAGATTACATCATGGAAAACCTCGTCGTGCCGGTGGAGGATTGACCGGCGAGCCTCTGCGATTAAAGCAGCCACAAGACCGCAAAGACGATCTGATGGATTTGGTTCCCCGACAATATCATGACATCTAAAGGCAAATCGGAGGAGAAGGCGCCAATGGCGCCACCGCCCGCGCCAGCGCCCAAGGACCAGGGCGCCGGCGAAATGCACGTTCAGGCCGAGCAGGTTGAAGTCGCGCCGCAACGGCCGTTCGTTCCAGGAAAGGTTGAGCTGCCTCTGCACAAACGGGTGGACCGCAGTTTCCTGGACTACGCCTCCTACGTCATCCGCGACCGCGCCATTCCCAAGCTGGCCGACGGACTCAAGCCGGTGCAGCGGCGCATTTTTTGGGCCTTGCACGAGAAGGACGATGGCCGGTTCATCAAGGTTGCCAACGTGGTCGGGCACGCCATGCAATATCATCCCCACGGGGACGCCTCCATTGGCGAGGCGCTGGTGATGCTGGCCAACAAGCGCTATTTTATCGAGCGCCAGGGCAACTTCGGCAACATCTTCACCGGCGACCTGGCGGCCGCGCCGCGCTACATCGAATGCCGCCTCACGGAACTGGCGCGGACGGAATTATTCAACGATCCGCTGACGGAATTTGTTCCCAGTTACGACGGGCGCAACCGGGAGCCGGTCGCCCTGCCCTGCAAGCTCCCGCTGCTGCTGATGCTCGGCACGGAGGGCATTGCCGTCGGCATGTCCTGCTGCATTCTGCCGCACAATTTCCCGGAATTGCTTCAGGCGCAGGTCGCCATCCTCAAGAAGCAGGCTTTCAAAGTGCTGCCGGATTTCCAAACCGGCGGCCTGATGGACGCCCGCGAATACCGCGACGGCGCCGGCCAGGTGAAGGTGCGCGCTAAGATTAAGATCAAGGACGCCACCACCGTCGTCATCAAAGAAATCCCGCCCAACACCACGACCGAGTCGCTCACCGACTCCATAGAAGACGCTTCGCGCAAAGGCAAGATCAAGGTCAGGAGCATCAACGATTTCACGGCGGAAGACGTGGAGATCGAAGTCAAGGCGCCCAACGGCGTGACGGCCGAACAACTGGTGGACGCGCTTTATGCGTTCACCGATTGCGAGACCAGCATCTCCAGCCGCGTGGTGGTGATCCGGGACAACCGGCCCGTGGAAATGACGGTTTCCGAGGTGCTGCGGGAAAACACGGCGCAGTTGGTGGCCACGCTCAAACGGGAATTGGAATTGAAGGCGGCCCTGCTCGGTCAGGAGCTGCATGCCAAAACGCTCGTGCGCATTTTCATTGAGAATCGGATTTACAAACAAATCGAATCATGCCGCACCAACGAGGCCGTGGCCGGGGCGGTGGAAAAGGGTTTCAAACCGTTCCGCCGCCAGATGCTTCGCCCCCTGGGCGCCGAGGACATCGAGATGCTCCTGGGCGTGCGCATCCGCCGCATTTCGCTCTTCGACATCAACAAACACCGGGAGGAGATGGACCAGGTCAAGGGCGAATTGGAAGAGGTCCGGGGCCATCTCAAGAACGTCACCAAATACGCCATCGCGCATCTGGAGAGCCTGCTGGAGAAATACGGGCCGGTGTATCCGCGGCTGACCAAATCCAGCCGCTACGATGAGGTGGACGCGCGCGAAGCGGCCTTCAAGGCGTTCAAGGTGTCCTACGACCCTGAGTCGGGTTATGTGGGCCACAAGGTTGCCGGGGAGGAATTCAAGCTGGATTGCACGAAGTTCGACAAGCTGCTGCTGGTGTTCCGGGACGGGCACTACAAGGTGGTGGAGCTGCCGGAAAAAATGTTTGTCGGGCCGGACATGGTATTCTGCGGGCTGCCGGATCGGGACCGGGTGATGACGCTGGCCTACACGAACCGGGAGGCGAGTTATTTGAAGCGGTTCAGGTTTGGCGGAACGATTATGAACAAGGAGTATTTCTGCATTCCGCCCAAGGGGAGGATTCTGTTCATCGAGCCGGAAACGCCGGCGGAGTTGTTCATCCGCTACAAGGCGGCGCCGTATCAAAAAATCAACCAGCAGACCTGCAACCCGGCGCAGGTGGAAGTCAAGGGGCCAAAGACGCGGGGGCGGCAGATTTCGATCAAGGAAGTGGCGGCGATCAACAGCAAGCCGCCGCGCGGCTGGGACCCGGAGGCGGCCACCACCAAGCTGGAGTTCGTGTGATGGGCGCGTCGCGCAAGAATCGGATTGAACCAGGGATTTTACAGATGACACGGATGAGAGGATTAAACAGAGGGGAATGAAGGGAACGAAGGGGCTTCCTGGCTGGCTGGGTTTGGGCCTGTGGAAGGTCCCAAAAAAAACGGAGAAATCGGAGAAATCGGAGGTTTGCGGGGTTCGTTTTGGGCCTGATTGGGTTAGTGGTTTATTTTGGATTTAAAACGTAATATGTTGTGTGTGAACAACTTACAATTTATCAATGGCCTAAGTCCGGCAGGCCGCCAGTGTGGTGTCACGGAACAATCGTTCATACCTCACGCCCACTCCGGCCCTGTTTGATTTCGGGCCGGCCTTGTTTCGCGCTGTGACGCCTCTGGGCAACGGCTCCACCCTTGACCCACGCCAGTCGCTGATATTCCTGAATCGCTGGACGGATAGCGGTGAGCACCGGGGAGCTTTTGAGGCTTCATGAATGTGACCCATTTCATCGTCACGGCGGATCACGGATTTGTCATATCAAAATGACGCCTTGGAAGAGAGCGACTTCCTTGCCGTGCCACAAGCGAAGCACCCGAAGTTCAAAGGCGCGGTCGTGGCGATTCCGGGCCGGAGAAAGGTGAAAATGGGTCAAAAACTGAAAATGTGTTTTTTTCACAGTTAAAGTCGTTTAGACGAAAGATTTTGCTTCCATAAACGATTCAGATGTGAGAATATCACAATTATATGTTGATTTCGTTTTCCATCACGAACTTTAGATCGTTCCATGAGGAGCAAACTCTCTCCATGGTGGCCAGCCTGCGGCAGCCTGACCATTCAGAACATCTCTCCTCTAATCAAGCGCTTAACCAAAAGCTGCTTCCTATAGCTGTGGTTTACGGTGCAAATGGTTCGGGGAAATCGAATCTCGTCAAATCGCTGAGTTTTGTCCAACACCTTGTCGCTCAAGGTGTTCAACCTGGTCGGCCAATTGAGAGGCAGCGCTTCCTATTCGGCGCCGCTGACGCAAAGGAGCCCTCCGCATTCGAGGTGCGTTTCACGGCAGGCGAGCGTTCATTCAGCTACGGTTTTAAGGTCACGGACAAGGAAGTTTTGGAGGAGTGGCTGGACCTCTTGGCAGATTCGAGCGAGTTGAATCTTTTTGAACGTGTGACTTCAGATGGAGTTGTCACTGTTGAAGCAGGCGATGCGCTGAAGGATGATGGTTTGGGAGATCATAATAAAGTCGTGGCGCTCACAAAAGTGGGTGCCCGGGCCAACCAACTCTTCTTAGCTGGAATCCGTGAAACCCTTGACAGCCAAAGCCACGGCCCACTAATTGCATCTGTATTAAACTGGTTTTCCTCAATTGTTATAGTTTCGGCTGATGCGGGGTTTGAAAAACTGGCCGAGTGGTTGGATCATGACTCATCTTTTGCCAAATTCGCCTGGGATTATCTGCGGGATTCTTCGACAGGAGTGGACCGATTGCGTGTTGAAAAAATCGAAATAAAAGACGACGACTTTCTCCTCGAAATCAAGAACAGTTTTAAACACGGGCTGCCACCAAGGATGCCTTCCGGCTCCGCAGGCGAAATAGTGGTGGACCGCGGGGAAGGAAATAAACTCCTTCTCCGAACAATTCGCGCGGAACACACCAGCACTGAGGGAAACCCGGTGCTGCTGCCATTCCAAGAAGAATCAGATGGCACTCAGCGATTGACGCATCTCTTGCCTGCGCTTTTCCAATTGAAGGAGGAGCACCGGCTTTATGTGATTGATGAAATCGACCGCAGCCTCCATCCACTGCTCTCGCACAAGTTCATTGAGTTCTTTCTCAAGGTTTGCAGAGTTCATGGCAGTCAGATCATCATCACAACCCACGAATCGAACCTCATGGACCTTGGCCTGCTTCGCCGTGATGAGTTGTGGTTCACTGAGAAGAATCCGCAGAATGCGACGACACTCTACTCACTGTCCGATTTTAAAGTTCGGACTGACCTGAAGATTGAGAAGGGCTATCTTCAAGGTCGTTTCGGAGCCATCCCATTTCTCGGCAACCTGGATCGTCTGATCGAGCAATTAAACTCGGAGGCTCCATGTCCCTGATTGCGCGTCGGCCACGGCCAATCCCACGAGACGAAGGAAAACTGCGTGATGCGCGTCTTTTTGTGATTGCCACGGAAGACACCTACGGGCCGAAGCAGTATTTTGGGTTCTTTGGACACCCTAGAATTCATGTGGAAGTGCTTGGCACATCCATCGGTGAAGGTCCAGACCCAGGTTCAGTAGTAAACCGTCTGATTAAGTTCGCCGAACAATACCAAATTGCGGGTGATGATCAGTTGTGGGCATTCTTGGATACCGACCACTGGATTCTCGGCAACCACAAAGCAGGGCTGATCCAGTCAATTAAAGAGGCTCGCCGTCGTGGCTACAGCGTGGCGATGAGCCGGCCTTGCTTTGATCTTTGGCTCCTGTTGCACCATGAGGAAGTCACGCCAGGGACCATCTTTGCCAGTTGTGATGATGTGGGCGCTCGAATTCGGACCCTTCGCGGAGAATTCAACAAAACCAAACTAAAACGGGAGCATTACCTTTTGCCCCAGGTTGAAATTGCCATTGTTCGAGCAACGGCCTTGGACCAAGGCGTCTCTGAGGCGGCGGCGGACTTCTGGCCCAATAGCACAGCGACGCGGGTTTATTTGTTGATGAATGAATTGAAGGCTGCCGGGTTATTGCTTCCTGTCGCATGAGCACCGCAAAAATGCAAAGCGCGCTGGGATAAACCTTCGCCCGGCGGGGGGTTAGACAGTTTTGACGACGAGAAACGTCTTAAATGAAAGAGATGGCATCCACGCCAGACATCCAGCGGCTCTACGATGACCACGCCCCCGCCCTGTTCGCGTTTCTGCTGAACCTGCTCCGCAACGAGGCGGACACGCACGACGTGATGCAGGAGTTGTTCGTCAAGCTGGCCCGCCGCCCGGCTTTGCTGGCGGAGGCGCGGAATGAGCGCGGCTTGCTGCTGCGCTTGGCCCACAATGCCGCGATTGACCTGATGCGCCGGGGCGGCGCCCGGGAACGGAATTACGATCAACTGGCCCGCGAACAAACGGAGCTGTTCGCCAGGAGCGCAGACCCCGACGAGCAGGTCTTCCGGGAGAAACTGGCGGAGG
>JBEKOF010000245.1:0-10083 GCA_049522055.1 Verrucomicrobiota bacterium
GGCTGGAGAAGGTCCCAAGGGTCCGGCTGTTCGCCGGTTAAAGCGGTACGCGAGCTGGGTTCAGAACGTCGTGAGACAGTTCGGTCCTTATCCACTGTGGGCGCAGGAAACTTGAGGGGTTCATTCTCTAGTACGAGAGGACCGAGAATGACGCACTTCTGGTGTGGCAGTTGTCCCGTCAGGGGCAGCGCTGCGTAGCCATGTGCGGAAGAGATAAGCGCTGAAAGCATCTAAGTGCCAAGCTCCTCCCAAGATAATGTTTCCCGGACGCAAGTCCCTGAAGACCCCCGGAAGACAACCGGGTTGATAGGTTAGGCGTGCAAGCGGAGCAATCCGTTTAGCGGACTAATACTAATCGGTCGTGAGGCTTGATCGCTTTTCTCCCGCGGGGGAGAAGCGATTTCAACTCGCGAGTTGTGAATGGCTCCCAAATCTATGTGCAGTTTTCAGGGAACATCCCGGAGGGTGTTCCAGGCCGGTCTTTGTCATTTTTGGTTTTTTGGTGGCCATAAAGCTGTGGTCCGACCCGTTCCCATCCCGAACACGGCCGTCAAACGCAGCATTGCCGATGGTAGTGGTTGTATAGCTTCCGCGAGAGTAGGTAGCCGCCAGATCTTTGCAAAAAGGAGCCCAAACGCCTGTTTCGGCTCCTTTTCGTTTGTTGCCATCGGCGCCGTGTTCGTGCTATTGATGGAGGCCATGCGCCCCAAGATTCTCAGCATGACCGGCGCGTGGCTCCTGGCCCTGTGCCTTCCTGCCGCGGATGCCCCGGCGCCCGGAGCCTCGACTCCCGCCCGCCGCGCCGAAGAGGCTTACCACGACGCCCGCGCGCTGCACGACGCCCAGCCCACCAACACCACGGCCGCCTGGCGGTTTGCCAGCGCGTGCTTCGATGAATGCGAGTTTGCTCAAAACAACGCTGACCGCGCGCGTGTGGCCAAAGAAGGCATCCTGGCCTGCCGGCAGGCCCTCGCCAGCGATCCGGCCCTGGCTCCCGCCCACTACTACCTGGCCATGGACCTGGGCCAGGTGGCGCGCACCGAACTTTGGGGGGCGCTGAGCTTGCTCGGCGAGATGGAAAAGGAGTGGCAGACGGCGATCAAGCTGGACGAGGATTTTGATTTTGCCGGCGCGGACCGGAATCTGGGCTTGCTTTATCGGGACGCGCCGAACTGGCCGGTGAGCCTGGGCAGCCGGACCAACGCCCGCCAGCACCTGCTGCGCGCCGTGTGGCTGCACCCGGAGTATCCGGAGAATCCTCTCTGCCTGCTCGAAGCCTATGTCAAGTGGAACGACCATGCGGACAGCGCGCCTGCGGCCAAAGCGCTGGAGCAAATGCTCCCGGAAGCGCGAAACAAATTCAGCGGCCCGGCGTGGGAGTCGAGTTGGGATTCCTGGGATAATCGCTGGACGGCGCTGCAAAGAGAGATGAGCCAGCGGCCAGAGGCAACGGCGCCGCATAACAAAAAATAACCAAGGCAGACAGCCCTCCGCTTGGCCTCCGGTCGTCCGCATTGAGGGACGCAAATGTGGGTGGCCATTGGGGCGCTCGGAGATCAGGCTGGCTAAGCCAGACGGCAATATGTAGATTCACGGCGGATGAGTCTCCAGGAACAATTTGACGAGGCCATGTTTGAGTTCAGCACCGGGCATTGCCAGGCGGCGCTGGAACGGTTGAAGCGGATTGTGGCGGAAGACCCGAATTATTTCGACGCGCAACTGGCGCTGGGCGCCGCGTGCTACGCCTTGGGGGATTATGCCGCCGCCATTGCCGAGGGACACAAGGCGGAGAAAATGAGGCCGGATGATCAAATGGCGCACACCAATTTATCCCGCGCTTATATCAAGGCCGGTGACAAGAAGGCGGCGGAGCATCATGCCTTGCAGGCGCGCATCGCCTCCTGGCGCGGGGACATGGCCGCCCCCGGCGCGCGTCCGCCGGCGGAATCCGGCCTGGAAGCGGCCCGGCCCAAGCCACCGCCGGCGCCGGAGAAATTTCCAGACATGCCGTGGAAAAAGAAATAAATTCCCCACTTATGAAATCTTCATACGAACTCGCGATGGAACGATTGGCCAAAACGACGCCGACGGTCAAATTGTCCGAGGAGAAAAAAAAGGCCCTGGCGGATCTGGATTCCAAATACGCGGCCAAGATCGCGGAGCGCGAAATCTTTCTCAAGGGCGAACTCTTGGCGGCCGCGGCCAAAGGCGACGCGGAGGGCTGCGCGCAAATTGAAAAGCAACTGGTCAGCGCGCGCAAAACGCTTCAGGCTGAGCTGGAAGAAAAAAAGGAGAAGGCCAGAAGCCAAACTTAACCCATCAACTCGAAATGCCAGAGCGCGGCAATGACCAGGGAATGACGGATTCTGCCCGTCGCCACCAAGCCAGGCACTTTGGACACGGGCACCAGACGGGTGATCAAATCTTCGCTGCTGTCGAAGCGGACGGGAGCGGCCAGGCGGCAATTCTCCACCAGAAGCGTGAAACAGGTGTTGCTCATGATGGCGGGATTGGGAAAGACGCTGCCGATGATGCGGGCGTCTTCCCCCTCATAGCCCGTTTCTTCGCGCAGCTCACGACATCCCGCCGCTTCCGGGGAGGGGTCGTGCGGGTCTATCATGCCGCCGGGGATTTCCAGCTCGACGGTGTTGGTGGCCTGTCGGAATTGTTCGACGAGGATGATTTGCCGGTCGCTGGTCAGGGCCACGACGTTGACCCAGTTGACGCAATCAATGACGAAGAACTCGTGTTCCTTGCCGGTGCGCGGGGAGATTTTCAGGTCCGAACGAAGGGAGAAAATGCGGAAATCACCCAGGGGTTTGGAGGAGATTTTGCGCCAGGGCTGGATCATGCGGGCTTGTGTTCCTGGGCGGCCCAGCCTTGCTGCATCAGGTTCAGCAGATGGGTGAGGGATTGATCGTAGGTTTTGTTTTTTTCCTGGGCGAGTTGGCGGGCGCGCTTGTCGAGTTGTGCGGCCATTTGAGTTGATTTCTCCGCGGGGCAGCCGAGGGCAATGAGCAAGGCGGCAATCTCAGGAACAGTGGCCATTGCGGAGATTTTAAGCGGCGGGAACGATTTGGACGCTTTCCACGCCGACCCGGGAAATGGGGCGGCTCTTTTCGCCGCCGGCGCTGCGGGCGGTGGGTACGGCCCCCAGCGTGGCCAGGACCTCATCCCCCTTGATCAACTGGCCAAAGGCGGTGTATTGGCGGTCCAGAAAGCGGGCGTCGCCAAGGCAGATGAAGAATTGCGAGCCGGCGGAATCCGGGTCCTGGGAGCGGGCCATCGAGATGACGCCACGGACGTGGGGCTTGTCGTTAAACTCGGCTTTGAGTTTATAGCCCGGATCGCCCGTGCCCCAACGGCTTTCCTGGCTGGGGTCTTTGGTCAATGGATCGCCCCCTTGCACCATGAATCCCTGGACGATGCGATGAAAACAGGTGCCGTCATAAAATCCTTTCTTGGCGAGAGCTTTGAAATTCTCGACGGTCTTGGGCGCGACGTCCGGCCAGAAGGCCAGGACGATTTCGCCGTGCGTAGTTTTGATGACAGCGACTTCGTTGGTTTGCATGTTGTGGATTATTGCACCGAACTCAAGGGGACGATCGTGATGCTGAGGATTCCCATGCGCTTGTCGGGGCGGTCCTGCGGGTGGGTGGGGGTGGTGGCGATTTTTTCCAGAACCTCGTCGCCCTTAATCAATTTGCCGAAGGTGGTGTATTGATGGTCCAGAAAGGAGGGATTCCCGTGACAGATGAAGAACTGCTCCCCGGCGGAATCGGGGTCTTGCGAGCGGGCCATGGAGATGACCCCGCGGACGTGAGGGTGGTCGTTGAATTCGGCTTTGATTTTGTAACCCGGATCGCCTGTGCCCCAGAGGGCTTCTTTGGCGGGGTCTTTGGAGAGGTGATCGCCACCCTGGATCATGAAGCCCTTGATGACTCGATGAAAGCAGGTGCCGTCATAGTTTCCTGCTTTGGCCAGCTTCTTGAAATTGGCGATGGTGGCTGGAGCGGCATCGGTCCAGAACTCAATGACCATGTCGCCTTCGGTCGTTTTGATCAGGGCCACTTCTTTTTCGGGGGCGTGAGGGGCACAGCCGCCCAAAAAGGCCAGGCCGAGGAGGAGCAGGAACAAGCGTTTGAATTCTTTCATGGCGGAAATTATTTGCCACGGAACCGGCCAAATGTCAACGCGCAGATTGGGGGGCTGGCGGGCCAGGGCGCCGACGCGGACACGCGCGGGTCTGTTCGCGGAATGTTTTGCGCCCGGCTTGGACAAGGACGCGGGCTTGCAAATCACGGGAGGCGGGGGCATGCTGCGGCGCATGGAATCCCATGAACTTTTGCGGGAGGTTTTTCAGAAGACCAGTCCCAAACACGCCGCCTGCGAGTTGGGACTTTCCCTTTCGATGGTTTATAAATGGACGGAGCCGCCGGCCGCCAGGAGCGGGGCGGCCAATCCGCTGGATCGCGTGGCCGTGCTGGTGCGGTGCAGCGGCGATGAGCGGATCGTGCAATGGCTTTGCCAGCAGGCGGGCGGCTTCTTCATCAAGAACCCGAAGGCAAACCAGCCGCATCCGGCCTTTCTGGTGCCGGCCATGCACCATGTGGTGCAGGAGTTCGCCGATTTGCTGGCGGTGATGGCGCGCTCCGCCGAAGACAGCCAGATCACGGCGGCGGAGGCCAAGTCCATCCGGGCGCGGTGGGAGGAATTGAAAACCGTGACGGAGGAGTTTGTGAGGTGTTGCGAGGAGGGCAATTTCCGCGACCTCAAACACGGTCTGGCGACCAGGAAAATCAAGGGCAAACCCCGCGCCCATTGATGGTCGCACAAATTGACTTCCGTTTTAGGCGGATTGTGCTTTAAATTGAAGGGCTGAATTATTTTGCGCATGGCCACTTCTTCCAACAGTCCAGAGGCGGTTCCGTCCGGCAAGTCCGGCGCCACCAAAAACTCGGACATTGATCCTCCGCGGAGCCTGCCGCTGGAAATTTTTCTTTTCTGCGCGTTTCTCATCACAGTGGCGGCGTATGTGGTGAGCCAGCGGACGGAAGACATGGGGAAGGATGAGGCCGGGCGGCGGCAAAATGAGAGGCTCCACCGGTTGCTCCAGGAAAAAACGAAGTCCCTGGCCTATGCGAAAATCGGGTTTCAGGAGGAATACCAAAAGCACTTTGATCTGGCGGTCTCCAATTTTCAAAATGCCCTGGTCATTCAAGACACGGCCGAGGGGCACTATAATCTGGGCAACGCCCTCCTCCTGCAATCCAGGCGGGCGGAGGCCCTCGACCAGTTCAAGGCTGCCCTGGCGCTGGATCCAAAACTGCGGGACGCCTACACCAGTTGGGGTCAGGCGCTGATGGACCAGGGGAAGGCGGAGGAGGCGGCGCAGGTTTACCGCCGGGCGGCCGCGCAAGCCCCGGATTATTCCCTGTTTCATTTCAAGCTGGCGCTGGCGCTGGAGGCGCTGAAAAAAAACGCCGAAGCCCTGGAGGAATGCGCCCAGGCCGCCCGGCTGGGACTGGATGACGCCGATTTCTGGTTGCAGTTTGGGGCCTGGCTCAACCAGGAGGCCAAGTTCGCCGAGGCGGAGACCAATCTGAGCAAGGCGGCCGCGATGAGGGCCGATTTGCCCAACGTGCAATATCAACTGGCTTTGGCGGAGCAGAAGCAGGGCAAATTCACCGAGGCCATTGCCCATTATGAAACCGCCCTCTCCCAGACGCCCGAGCAACCAGACACGCTCAACAACCTGGCCTTGATCTATGCCACCGCCACAGGCGCGGACGCGCGCAACCCAAAAATGGCGGTTTCCCTGGCGACCCGGGCCTCCACCGCCGCCGCCGACAAGAACCCGCGGTTTCTGGACACCCTGGCCCGCAGCTACGCCGCGGACGGCGACTTTTTGCAGGCGGCGCTTTGGGAGAAAAAAGCCATGGACCAGGCCGGGCAGGCGGGGGACAAGGATTTGCAGAGCGAGTTGGGCGCGCGTTACGCGCTGTTTCAACAGCACAAGCTGGAATAAACGGACGCAGGCCGGAGGCGCGGCACTTCACGCGGCATCATCTCCTTGAATTAGCTCTTGGTCCAGAACCCTGGCTCTCATTGATCAGACGTGCTCCATTGCAGAGGCTTGATCACCGCCAGCGAAGCCGCGTCCGTGATGTCAGTCAACTGTTGATAAAACCAAAACTGGCGCGTCCCTGATTGACTCCAAGACGTGAACTGGTACATGGTCCCGACCAGGCAAAACTTTGCCGAACCATCCGTGAAGACTTCATTTCCGCCCTCGGGATACGGTTTATTCCCCGCCCGATGCTGCGGAGCGAAAGCGTCGGCCGCCTGCGCGGCCGGAACAAGGTCCGTGTCGGGCGCGCCCCAAGCGCCGTTGATTTTCATCACCAAATCCGCCGCCAGGCACCAATAGGGCATAGCCGAGGAGAGCTTGACCGGACTGTGTGTCCCCACGATCGTGCCGCCGCCGGGCGGCGTCCAACTCGAGAAACCGCCGTAGTACTGATAGCCAATGTCCCATTGCTGGTTGGGGTCGTCAGGCTGCGGCAACCCTGGAATATCAGGACAGTTCCAAATACAGGCCGAATTGGTCATGAGCGGGATCCCCGCCCCAATTAACGGAGTGATGTCCGGCAAGTAGATGGCGAATTGCACGAACGGCGCCGTGGGCGGGGTGTCGTCACCGGCGGGTTTGGCCGACAGCAGGGTTTGAGCGTTGTCATCGGCGTACATCACTGTGCCGATGCCAAGTTGGTGCAAATTGCTCATGCACTTGGCGCGTTTGGAGCGTTCCTTGGAGCTGGCCAAAGCCGGCAACAGCAATGCCGCCAGAATTGCGATGATGGCAATGACCACCAAAAGCTCAATGAGGGTGAATGCCGCAGGCCGCTTTTTGCCGCGACTCGTCGAACCGGAAGTCATTTTGTTCGTGTCCATTTTGTTTTTAAGGTTGAGAAAGCAAAAACAGGCTGGGTCACTTGATCGCAATTGCTTCCACGACAGCTTCAAAGAGCGGCATACTCCCGGTTGCAATGGAGAAAAGCTTTCATGTGAACCAAAACAATCTCCGCCACAATGGCAAAATGTCAAGCGCCACCCCAGGGGGTTTTTGGCTTGATTTACCTTGATTTGGCTTGATTCGGCTTGATTTGGCTGTCTGGCTGCAGGGCTTCCGCCTCCGCTGACGCTTCCGCCTTCGTTGAAGCTTCCGCCTTCGTTTCCTCCTTCGCTAAAGCTTCCGCCTTCGTTTCCTCCTTCGCTAAAGCTTCCGCCTTCGTTTCCTCCTTCGCTAAAGCTTCCGCCTTCGTTTCCTCCTTCGCTAAATTCGCTAAAGCTTCCGCCTTCGTTTCCTCCTTCGCTAAAGCTACGGAGGACAGGAAAACTTCGGCGGACAAGACGGAGGACGGGGAGATTGGAACAACAGGACGAATTGCGCCAGAGGAGCGGGGCTGAAAAGGGGGGCAAAACAGTTTTTTACTTTGACTGGCTTTGACAGGGCATGACGCCGGGTTGACTTTAACGATAAAGGTGGCGTCTGGTTTTCACCGGATGTGGCGGCGACCGGCCACTTGCGCTGGCATTCGATTTGCCATACCCCTCCCATGCCGGCTACCATAGCATATTAGCTAAGTGTTGTCAAGCTCTTTTCGGGATTATTTTTCCCCCAGATACAATTCAATAACCATTTGCTGTGCAATATGTTGCATGTTGTATTGGGTTAAAGTATTGATTGACGCCTACGACCCCGATGTATCCAGGACCCTTTCGCAATATGGCAATAGTCATCTCCCCTTTCGCCCAATCTGTTGGCGCCCAAGGAGAACAGGAGAGTTTCAAAAGTAAGGACACCTGCCATGACACCTGCCAAAGTGAGCACTGACACCTGCCGACTGCCTCTGCCGTGCCTTGGCAAGCGGCGCGGACTTGGTGGACTCAGTGGACGGGATGGACTTGGTGGACCCGCCTTCGCACGACCTTTACAAAATATGACAATACTACGAAGCGACCCCTGGCCCACGGCGGTTGCGGCAAAACAAGAATCCCACGACCGCCAGGCCCGCCGCCCACCCAGTGAGGCTCAGGAAGAGAGTGGCCAGGTCGGGGCGATAACGAAACTCAACCGTGTGCCCGCCCGGCGACAGGAACACCCCCCGCATGATGTAGTTGCAGCGCAGAAGGCGGACCGGCTTCTGATCCACCGAGACGGTCCAGGCGGGAGCGAACCTGTCGTTGAGCAGGAGGACGGCGGGCGTTTTGGCGTTGGCGCCAAGTTTAATGTACCTGGGCTGGTAGTCTGTGATGTCCACGGAGCCGGGATCGGCATTGGGATCCCCCGGCGCCTGGTCTATCGGCGTGTTGGTCGCCAGCAGGACGGTAAGAGCGGGATTGAAATTTGTGGACAGGAGGGTCGCCAGGGTGGCGGTGTCGTTGGTGGGCGTCTGCCAGTTGGCAAAGAGTTTAGCGCGGGGCAAAACGTGGTCGAATTCAATCAAGGCCTCGTCGCCGTTGGGGTCGTTGTCCACGGTCTGATCGCCGGCATCCTCCGGGTAGCTGACGCCCTCTTTGTAATGCACATTGAGCGAGGCCAGGAGTCGGAAACCATGTCTGATTGGATCGGCGTGTTCGTTGAGCAACGACACCATGGGGACCGGCAGGCCGGTTTGCAGGGGCCCTACGGTCTTGTTGAGCAGGATATAGCGGGTGCCGGTTAATTCCCACAAACGCGCCGAGGGCTGAAGATCCACCGTGAGAACGCTGGTGGCCTTCAAAGCGAAATTGCTCAAATAAGCGTCGTCCAATGCAGGAGTGCGGATGAACTGGGCGTAATCCAAGGTTTGGATGTCGTGGGCGGGAAACTCATTCTGAATCCAAAAAGTGTATAATGGGCCGAGCCTGCTTTCGCTGAAGCCGCTCCCCAGACCACGAGGGGAGAGCCGGCCGATGACGCGTTGCTCATACGGCTTCTTGGACAGTAAAAAATCCAATACATCGTTGCTAGAATACTTTTCTTGATAATCAAAATAGCGGACCCAGGGAAGATCCGAACGCCCCAAGTCCAGAATGATCGCGGCCCCCAGGAACATCCAAGCCCATCGGGCGCGGACTCCGCTCCACGCTCCGCTGAGAATGCCAGCCAGCACGCCCGCGGACATCAACAGGAAAAAAACAAACCAGGCGGCTTGACTGACGCAGAATCCGGCCATTTGCCCGGCCAGATCAACTGCGAACTGCTCCTGTACAAGATATTGGATCAGGCGGTCTTTGGAGCTGATAAGGACAAAAAACGCCGCCACGGCGGCCGCCAGGAGCAGGGCCGAGAAGACAGCCCATTTCTTCTCAAACCCGGCGGTCTTGGCCCACCAGCTCTTCAGGTGATCCGGGAGGAAATCGGCGCGTTTGACGGTGGTTTGCAAATAGCGGCGCTGCAGTGTCTCCAGGCCATATCCGGCCAGAATCAGCCAGGCGAGATGGAAGGGATGCAGGAATTTGATGGGATTGCGAATCGTCGAGAAATACGGCACTTGATAGAGCAAGCGGTAGAGAAACCCATGCCGGCCCCAGGCCACCAACACCGAGATCAGCGCCGCCGCGCCCCAAAACCAGACCGCGCGCCGCTCGTTTTGCGAAAAGGGGGTGGCCGGGCCGCGCCAGCTATTGGCCAGCGCGAAGAGTGCCAGCAGGCCCACCAGCACCCCCGCGTATTCGCCGGTGCCGCTAAAGCGCATCAAAAGGCCCAGGCGGGCCAGGATGATGTCGGCTTCGGCCTTCCGCGTGTAGGGATCGTCACTCTGCATGGCTGTGACCTCATCCGGGTTGAGAGTAATTCTTGACTCAACTTCGTTGCGCACCGCGGGATCAGGGCTTTTGAGCTCATCGATCCACGGATCATGCCCGACCAGCCCCCAATAGGCGCTTGCCTTGTTGGTCTCGGTGATATAATGGACCATGCGATAGCCAAACAATCCGGGAGTAAACAGACGCAATGTTTCCACTTTGGGCAGGCTAAATTGCGTGTCCCGATCCCACACCTTCTCTTTGGTTTCCACATCCTGTTTCGCATTGACG
>JBEKOF010000246.1:0-7325 GCA_049522055.1 Verrucomicrobiota bacterium
CACCAGGCCGGCCTGCGCCGCAAAGATCACCGCCGCCACCGTGAGCAATCGCCCGCCGGACCATCCGCCAGACTTTGGCCTCGCCGCGTTCATCGGGCCGCCTTGGAGGAGTTGGCGGCAGCGGACGCCACCCGCTGCGCCTGCACCACCTCCTTGAAGCCGGCCTCGGCGGCCCACTGCTCCAGGCGGGCCACGGCGTTGAAATCCACCCGCTTGTCGGCCCACACCACCAGGGTCGAGTCCCGGCTGTTTCGGGCCGCGGCCTCCAGGCTTTTCCTCAATTGGTTGGTCAACTCTTCCTCGCGCACAAAGGTTTGATTTTCAAAAAAATACTGCCCCAGAAAATTCACCGCCACCATCACCGTCGGATGGTCCGTCCCGATCATCAGGTTGGTCGAGCCGGCGGGAAGATCAATTTCAAAAAGGCCGCTCAGCACATTGCTCACCTGCGTCGCCACCCCGCCCGGCGTGCCCCGGTCCACTCGCAGATCGAACGGCGGCCCTGCCGCCGAATTCTTCAACGCCTCCAGCAGCCGGTTCGTCTCCGCCACCCGGTAGGTGTTGGTGCCAAAACGAATCGAGCCGTCGGCCTGAACATTGATCGTCGCCGCCGGATTATTCAATTGCACCAGCACTCCTGGCGTATGGATCAACGAACTGATCTGCAAAAAAATCACCAGCAACAGCAACACCGCCACAAAGGGCGCCGGGTCCAGTTGCCCGCGAAAAATCTTTGCCTGCCGCGGAAATGTCATGCCGCGCGCCCCGCCGGCGGTTCGCCCGGCGGCGGCGAAGCGACAATGTTCAGGATTTCACCCGAGACTTGTTCCATGTCCAGCACGATGGCATTGACCCTCCCGACCAGATAATTATAACCCGCGTAACTGGGAATCGCCACCGCCAGCCCGGCCGCCGTGCAAATCAGCGCCTGCCAGACTCCCTGGGTCAACTGGCTCACCGGCGCATTCAAGCCCGCGTCCTGAATTTTCTGGAACACGTGCATAAACCCCAGCACCGTCCCCAGCAATCCCATCAACGGCGCGATTTGCGCGATGGTCGCCAGCAAATTCAGCTTCTGCTCCAGCCGCGGCACCTCCCACGAGCCGGCGTCCTCCAGCGCCTCCCGCACCGCCTCGCGCCCTCGTTCCCGGTTCAGGATGGCCACCTTCACCAGCCGGGCGGCCGGTCCGGGCGTCGCGTCGCAAATGGCGACCGCCTCCACCACGTTGTCGCGTTTGAGCACATTGCGCACGCCGTTGAGGAACTCGCTCGAATTGATCTGTTCCCGGTGATATTGCAGCAACCGTTCCAGAAACACGGCCATCGCCACCGCGCTGGTGGCCATAATGACCCAAATCATCAAACCGCCCTCAGCTAGAAAAGACATGCCCCCATTGTACGATTTGCCGCCGCCGGTTCAAAGTATAAACTTTGGCCCGCGGCCGGGCCAACACCCGCCCAGATTCTTGCTGACAACCGGGGCAAAAAAGAATACTCAGAACCTGTGAGCGAAACCCTGCGCTATTTGCAATCCGAGTCCGCCGAAGCGGGCATTGAAATCGGAGCACTCGTCAAATACATCCTGCTGGACGCCGTCAACGCCAAGGCCAGCGACGTCCACATCGAGCCTTGGGAAAGCACCCTGGCCGTGCGCATCCGCCTCAACGGCGTCCTCACCGAATTGGTTCATCTGCCTCTCGAACTCATGGATAAAATCTCCGGCCGCTTCAAAGTCCTGGGCAACCTCATCACCTACCAAACCGGCCTGCCGCAGGAAGGCCACGCCCCGGCGGATCCCGAATTGGGCGGCGTGGAACTGCGCATTTCCATCTTCCCCACCACCCGCGGCGAAAAAATCGTCGCCCGCATCTTCGATCCCAGCAATCGCAGTTTCGACCTCGCATCCCTCGGTTTTGAAGAGGACATCTTGAGCGACTTCGTCAAGCTGGTCACCAAGCCCAACGGGTTGATCCTGCTCACCGGGCCGACCGGCTCGGGCAAAACCACCGCCATTTACTCCGCGTTGTACATGCTGGTGCAAAAGCACGGGCCGTCCATCAGCATTGCCACCATCGAAGACCCGGTCGAATTCAGCCTTCCCATGATCGCCCAGGCCCAGGTGAATTTGGCGCAGGAATTTACTTATCCCAAGGCCTTGCGTTCCCTTATGCGCCAGGATCCCCAGGTCATCATGGTGGGCGAAATCCGCGACCCCGAAACGGCCAACATCGCCGTGCAGGCCGGCCTGACCGGCCACCTGGTCATTAGCACCATTCACAGCGGGAGCACCGCCGGCGTTTTTGCCCGCCTGATGAACATGAACATCGAGCCTTTTCTGCTCACCTCCAGCATCACCGGCGTTCTGGGCGTGCGGCTGGTCCGCAAGAACTGCACCTATTGCGCGCAGCCCTACGAACCGGAGCCGCACATCATGAAACACGTGCCCCTCCTGGACCGCCAAACCGCCCGCTTCCAGCGCGGCCCCGGCTGTGACCAATGCCTTTCCACCGGCTTTTCCGGCCGCACCTCCGTCAATGAACTCCTCAAGGTGGATCAGCACTTTCGCGATGCCGTGATGGACAAGATGCCCACCAAAGCCTTGCAGGAGGTCGCCATCACCCAGGGCATGCAAACCATGTGGCAGCGCGGGTTGCGCCGCGCCCTCAGCGGCGAGACCACTGTGGAAGAAATCCAGCGCGTCATCTCCGTGGACGAACTTTAACACAACTTGAAGATTCCATTCGTCCCGTCCGTCCTGGCTCTCCTGAGTTGCGTGAGCTTTGGACTCACCGTCTGGCGGTGGCTGGCCGTCCTGCGTTTTCCCTTGCACCGCCGCCGGCCCGCCCAAGCTCCCCTGCCCGGCTGCTCCGTCCTCAAGCCCCTCAAAGGCTGCGACTCCCAAACCCGGGCCTGCCTGCGCGCCTGGCTCAGCCAGGCCTATCCCGGCCCGGTGCAGATTCTCTTCGGAGTCGCCTCCGCGGACGATCCTGTTTGCGCCCTGGTCCGCGACCTGATCGCCCAGTTCCCCCAGGCCGGCGCGCGTCTGGTCGTCTGCGACAAGGACCTTGGCGTCAACAATAAAATATCCACCCTGCGCCAATTGGAGCCCCTCGTCCTCCATCCCCTCGTCGTCATCAGCGACGCCGACGTGGAAGTCCCGGCCGATTTCCTCTCCAACCTCGCGCCGCTTTTTGCCGATGCCGGAGTCGGTTTGGTCAGTTGCTTCTATCGTCTGGCCCCTCCCGCCAATCTGGCCATGCGCTGGGAGACCATCGCCATCAACTCGGATTTTTGGAGTTCCGTCCTCCAGGCCCAAAGTTTCCGCAAAGTGAACTTCGCCCTCGGCGCCGTCATGGCGCTGCCCCTGGCTCAACTCCAGGCCCTCGGCGGCTTTGCCGTCCTGGCCGATTATCTGGCCGATGATTACCATTTGGGCCAGCTCGTGGCGCACAGCGGCAAACGCATTGTCTTTTCGCCCGTCGTGGTGGACTGCCACGAACCCCCCAGGACTTGGGCCCAAGTCTGGGCCCATCAAGTCCGCTGGGCGCGCACCATTCGCGCCTGCCAGCCGCTGCCCTTCTTTTTCAGCGTCCTCGACAACGCCACCTTCTGGCCGCTCCTCTGGCTGGCTGTCAATGCCCGGTTTTTGTTCACCTTTTCAAGCGCCGCCTGGGCATCTACCGCGCCGACGGTGCTTGTCGGTCAGCTTCAAATCCACTTTCCCGTATGGATTTGCTTTGCCTTCTTTGCCTTTCGGATCGCCACCGCCCTGTGCCAGGAAAAGCGATTGACCGGTTCCAGCGCGCATTTCGCCTGGTTTTGGATGGTCCCGGTGAAGGATCTCCTGAACGTGGCTATCTGGGCCGCGGCGTTCACCGGCAACCGCATCGAATGGCGCGGCCAGCGCTACCGCATCATGCCCGGCGGCCGATTGCAAAAAACAGATAATAGGCGACCTTGATCCGGTTCAACAGCCGCAGACAATCCACCAGCAATTCGCGCTCGTTCATGCGCCGCGGGCCAGTTCAAGACGCTCCCGGAGAAAACGCTCCACCTGGCTTTCATCAGCGTCGGGATGTTGCCGGCGGATGCCCTCACGGGCGATGTCGCAGGACATCTGGTGCAACGCCAGCGCGATGGCCAGGCGTTGCTCGCCCGTCATGCGCCGGTAGCGTTCGATCTGTTCATCCAATGCGGCCTGCGGAGTCATGTTTTGAAATCTATTGTAACCATAATCGTTGTGGTTCATTTGGTCGAGAAAAACCAAGCCCGCCACCGCAGGCGCATTTAACTTACATACCCTCCTGGCGACACTTGCCATTCTCCTCCATTTGAACCATGCTCCTGGCAAGCCTATGAAGTACGCCCTCTCAAAGCATCATCCTATCTTCGTCGCCGTCCTCGCCGCGGCCGGCCTCGCCGGGTGTCAATCGCCGGCGCCCGACATGACCAAAGTTCTCGTGCCGGTCAGTGAGCTTCCCGCCCGGCCGGAAATGCCGGACGTGATGGTGATGAGCGACGGGACAAAAGTCACCACCGTCGAGCAATGGCGGCGGCGCCGGGAGGAGATGAAACAGATTCTGGAGTTCTACGAACTGGGCCATGCCCCGCCGCCTCCAGGCAACGTCACCGGACAGGAGCTTCAGTCCCGCAGCGTGCTCAACGGAGCGGCCGGCTTTCGGCTGGTTCACCTCAAGTTCGGCCCGGAAGAAAAGCTGGGCTTTGATGTGGCGATTTTCACGCCAGCCAATGGTGGCGGGCCATTCCCCACCATCATTAATCCCTCTTTTAGCCCAACCCCGGGCGTGCCCATGACCAACAATCTTGCGCCGCCGCCAGCCGCCAGGGGCGCCAATGCTGCGCCCGGCCCGGCGCGCGCGCCCGTCCTCGGGGCCTCCGATCCGGAAGCGGCGGCGCGCGGCTTTTCCAATTTGCTCTCCCGCGGCTATGCCATTGCCACCTACCGCTACACCCAATGCGGCGCCGATGACGCCACCTTCCGCCAATCCACATTTTTTCCCGCTTATCCCGATTACGATTGGGGAGTGCTGGCCAGTTGGGCCTGGGGCCTTTCGCGCTGCGTGGATTATCTGGAAACCCAACCCTTTGCCGACAAGAGAGAGCTGATCGCCCTGGGCCATTCGCGCCTGGGAAAACTGGTCATGGTGGCCACGGCTTTTGATGAGCGCATTTCCCTGGGCGCCCCCGCCGGTTCCAGCGGCGCGGGCACGGGTGCCTACCGCTTTTGCGGCCCCGGCCGGGGCGGCAGGGAGGGAATCGAGGACATGACGCGAAAATTTCCCTGGTACTTCGTGCCGCGAGCCGCGGAGTTCACCGGACAAATCAACAAACTGCCCTTTGACGCCCATTGGTTCATCGCCCTGACCGCGCCGCGTCCGTGGATTTCGGTGGAAGGGACGGATGACCAGAACTGCGTTCCCAACGCCGTGCGGCAATCGGTGCTGGCGGCGCGCCCCGTCTATCAATTCCTGGGGGTGAGAACAAACCGGGTGGGCGTGAACTATGCACCCCACCGCCACGCCTTGACCGCGGACGATTGGACGGCGGCGCTGGATTTTGCCGACCAGCAACTTCGCGGCATCAACCACCAACGAACCTTCGACCAGTTCCCCCCCGAACCAACCCCGGCCAATTGAAGCCTCGTTCCTGGCCTCCGTGCCAAACGCCCGCTTCGATCACACCTCCAGTTTGGTCCACTTGGCGTTCTTGGCCGACGACTTCACCACCGCCTCAATGAACGCCATGCCGCGCACCGCGTCGTCAATCTTTGGATAGTCCAGCGCCGGATCCTCCGCCGCCAGTTTCTCCCCCGCCTGCACGGCGCGAATGTGGTTGGCGAAATTCTTGTAAATGTTGGCGAAGGCCTCCACAAAACCCTCCGGATGCCCCGCCGGCAGGCGCGTGGCCGCCCGGGCCGCCGCCCCCAGATAACCGCCCGCCGTGCGATAAATCTCCGCCGGACGATCCGGCCATTTGACCACCAGCGTGTTCGGCTCCGTTTGATGCCATTCCAGCCCGCCCACCTCGCCGTAAACCCGGAGGTTCAGATTATTCTCCTCGCCCACGCTGATTTGCGAGGCATGCAGCACCCCTTTGGCTCCGCCCTCAAATCGCAGCAACACGTTGATGTCGTCGTCCAGCAACCGGCCTTTGACAAACGACGTCGCCTCCGCAGCCAACTCCAGGATCTTCAAGCCGGTGACGTATTCGGCCAGGTTCTCCGCGTGCGTGCCAATGTCCCCGACGCATCCGCCCATGCCGCTTCGTTTGGGGTCGCAGCGCCAGGCGGCCTGTTTATGGCCCGTGGTTTCCAGCCGCGTCGCCAGCCAGCCCTGCGGATATTCCACCACCACCTTGCGGATCTTGCCCAGTTTGCCTCCGCGCGCCAAGGCCCGCGCCTCCTTCACCATGGGATAGCCGGTGTAATTATGCGTCAACCCGTAGAGCAGCCCCGTCTTCTTCACTAGCCGTCGCAGCTCCTTCGCCTCCGCCAGGTTGAAGGTCGCCGGCTTGTCGCTCAAAACATGGAAGCCCAAACGCAACGCCAGTTCCGCCGGAGGAAAATGCAGATGGTTCGGCGTGGCTATGGCGACAAAATCCATCCGTTCTCCCGCCCCCAGTCCCGCTTCCCTCTTCATCATTTCCTGGAACGTCTGGTAACAGCGCTCCGGCGGCAGAAATAAATCCGCGCCGCTGGCCTGGCTGCGCTGGGCGTCCGCGCTGAACGCCCCGCACACCAGCTCTATCTGTTGATCCAGCGCCGCCGCCATGCGATGCACCGCGCCGATGAACGCGCCCCGTCCGCCGCCCACCATTCCGAAACGAATTTTTCTGCTCAAAGTATCCTCCAAAGTTGGTGTTGAATTCGTGATGTCCGTCCCTTTATACTGAGTCGCGGATTTTGCGTCAACCAGGGACTTGTCCAGATGGCCGCCCGGTCCGCCGAACAAAAAGTTCATGCTGTTCCAATTATGCAGGTGCAATTGTTAAAATCGAAAATTCATCGCGCTCAAATCACCGCCGGCAACCTCAATTACGAGGGCAGCCTCACCGTGGACCGCTTGTTGATGGAGAAGGTCGGCCTCCTGCCCCACGAGAAAATCCTCGCCGGCAACCTCGCCAATGGCCGGCGCTTTGAGACCTACGTCATCCCCGGCGAGCCGGGTTCCGGCGCCATCATCCTCAACGGCGCCACCTCTCTTCTGGGCAAGCCCGGCGACCGCCTCACCATCATGAGCTTCGCCTGGCTGGACGAATTGGAGGCCGGCCAGTGGCATCCCCGCGTCATCGTCCTGGGCGAGCAC
>JBEKOF010000247.1:0-7311 GCA_049522055.1 Verrucomicrobiota bacterium
GCCGGGGCGCGTGCTTGGGCGGCAACTGCACAAAGCCCACCTTCTCCCCCAACTTCGGCGGCGGCGGGGGCGGCGGCGGCTCGGGCGGCTTGGGCGCTTCCACCGGAGCGACAGGCTCTGGCGCCGCCAGAGCCGCGCTGCCGCCATTGGCCGAAAGCGCCTCCGCCGTTTGCGTCAAACCTCCCGTCGCTGGCGGCGCGACAGCCACCGGCGCCGAAACCAGAACCGGCGCAACGAGCTGCGCGGCAACCGGTGTTTCCGCGACCGGCGAAAGGTCCGCCGGTTTTGGGGCTTCAGCGACAACGGCTGCCGGCGCGGGCGCGGGCGGCGGCGCCAAATCAGCCGGGGCTGGAGGAGGGGGTGGAGGCCGGGGCGGCAGGGTTGCCGCCAGTTGCTGCTCAAGAAATTCGCCGGTGATTTTATCCAGCGAACTCGACGGGACCTTGGCCGCAATGCCCAATTCCTTGGCCTTGGCAAGGACCTCCTTGCTTTCGATGCCAAGTCTCTTTGCGATGTCGTATATACGAACGGGCATACTTCTGTTCCTGCCAATTGGGCCGCCAAAGTTTCATGGCTTTAACATGCAAACATTGTACCCTTTAATTTCATCTCTTCACGCTATTTCGCCGCAATGTCCTTGACCTCGCGCCGCGCCGTCTCCGCCTTGGCCGCCGCCACCACCGCCTCCCCCGATCCCTTGATCTGCTCGATCTGCTCCAAATCCGCCACTTCCGCCTGGCACAAATCCTCCAGCGTCAGAAACCCCGCGTGCACCAGGATATTCGCCTGCCCGGGCGTCAGGCCGGGAATCGCCGCCAGATTCTGCACCGCCTGCGCCACTTTCTCCTCGAATCCCAGCGTCACCACCGCCTCCGGCTCGATGTCTATCTGCCAGCCTGTCAACTTGGAGGTCAGCCGCGCATTCTGCCCGCGCTTGCCTATCGCCAGCGAGAGCTGGTCCTCCGCCACCGTGATCCTCACCCGCCTCCGCGCTTCATCCACCGTAAAGGCCTTCAACTGCGCCGGCGCGAGCGCGTTGCCAATGTAGGTCTTCACATTGGCGTCCCACTTGATGATGTCCACCTTCTCGTTGTTCAACTCCCGGACGATATTCTTGACGCGCTGTCCCCGCAGCCCGACGCACGCCCCCACCGGATCCACCTTCGCGTCCCGCGTATGCACCGCCAGCTTGGTGCGGAATCCCGGCTCCCGCGCGATTCCCTTGATCTCTATCGTCCCGTCGTTGATCTCCGACACTTCCAACTGGAACAGCCGGATCACAAACTGCGGATCCGCCCGCGACAAGATGATCTCCGGCCCGTGCGCGCCGCTTTCCACCGCCTTGACGTAACATCGTATCCGCTCCCCGATCTGATACTCCTCCGTCGGTACCCGTTCCCGGTTCGGCAGCAGCGCCTCATATTTCCCCAGGTCTATCGTCACATCCGACCTCTCGAACCGCCTGACCACCCCGCTCATGATGTCCCCAACCCGGTCCTTGAATTCGGTGAAAATCAACTCCTTCTCCGCCCGCCGGATACACTGCATCAAGGCCTGTTTGGCATACTGCGAGGCGATCCGCCCAAATCCCGCCGGCGTGACCTCCACCTCCACCTCATCCCCTAACTGCGCCTCCGCCTTGATCCGCCTGGCGTCAAACACCGAGATCTGGTCATGTTTCGACTCAACCTTCTCCGACACAACCAGTTTTGCAAATGCCTTGATATCCCCGTTTTTCGTGTCAATCGAACAACGCAACTCCCTGGCCGGGCCGACCGCCTTCTTGGCGGCTGAGGTCAGCGCCTCTTCGACGGCCCCCACCAACACATCCCGGCTGATCCCTTTCTCCCGCTCCCAAAATTCTAATACTGCCAAAAAATCCGCATTCATAACCTTATACAAATCCCCCATGCGGGGAATAAAAAAGCCGGCAGAACCAGGCTCTCCGACTTCCGCGCTGGGCGAACCCAGCATTACGATTTGTACCTACTTCCTCATCATAGCCTTCCCGCGCAAATCGTCAAGTCGCAAATAAACACTAAATATAAGTGCCAGCCGCCGCCGCGCGCTCTATCCTGTCTCATGGACGCGCCAAACCTCATCGCCATCGTTGGACGCCCCAACGTCGGCAAATCAGCCCTCTTCAACCGCATCGTCCGCAAACGCATCGCCATCGTCCACGACCAGCCGGGCGTCACCCGCGACCGCATCAGCGTCGAAACCGAATGGAACGGGCACCCTTGCACCCTGGTGGATACCGGCGGCCTCGGCCTCCTGCGCGGCGAAAAATCCCAGGACGTCATCATCCAGGCCGCTTGCGAGCAAGTCCAACTCGCCATCCAGGCCGCCACGGTCATCCTCCTGGTCGTCAATTTACAGGAGGGCGTCGTTTCCCTGGATCGCGAAGTCGCCTCCCGCTTGCGCTGCGCCGGCAAACCCGTCCTCGTCGCCGTCAACAAGACCGACAACGCCCTGGCGGAAGCCCACGCCGATGTCTTCAGCGAACTGGGCTTTGAAAGAATCTTCCCCGTCAGTGCCATCCACCAGCGCGGCATCAGCTCCCTGATGGACGCCGCCGTGGCCCTCCTGCCCAAATCAGACCTTTCGGCCAGCCCGCAAGCCCCCGACGCCGCCCCCCCCCTCAAACTCGCCGTCATTGGCCGCCCCAACGTCGGCAAATCCTCCCTCATCAATGCCCTCACTCATTCCCATCGCGTCATCGTCACCCCCATCCCCGGCACCACCCGCGATTCCGTGGATGTCCCTTTCACCGTCGAAACCGAAGGCATCGTCCAAAAATACATCCTCATAGACACCGCCGGCGTGCGGCAGGAGCGGCGCGTGGACGATTCGGTCGAGTTCTTCAGCGTCAAACGCACCGACGATTCCATCGCCCGCTGCGACATCGCCGTCCTCGTCCTCGACGCCCAGGCCGGCGTGACCTCGCAGGACAAAAAAGTCGCCGGAAAAATTGTCGAATGCAACAAGGCCTGCCTCATCATCGTCAACAAATGGGACCTCCTCGCGCCGGACGTGGACGCCGCCCGCAAGCAACTCCGCCTCGAGGAAAAACGCGGCGCGCCCCGGCGCGAGGGCCAGCCGGCCCCGCCGCTGACCCTGGCCCAATTCGGCGGCTGGGTGCGCGAGCACCTTTTCTTTCTCGACTACGCCCCCGTCATTTTCACCTCCGCCACCACGGGATTTCATCTCGACCGCATGCTCCAATCCATCCGCTACGTCACCGCCCAACTGCGCCAGAAGATTCCCACCGCCATCCTGAACCGGACCCTCCAGGACGCCATCCAGCGCCGCCAGCCCGCCAGTGCCGCCGGCCACCGCTTGAAGTTCTTTTACGCCACCCAGGTCAACCAGGCGCCCCCCGTCTTCTTGCTCTTCGTCAACCGGGAAAACCTCCTCTCCGACCAATACAAGCTATACCTGAGCCATCAAATCCGCGCGGCCTTTGGCTACGAAGGCTGCCCCATTATCCTGCGCGCCCGGCAACGGGAGCAAAACCCCGACCGTCCACCCCTTCCATCCGCCTCCGCCCCGCCACGCCCCGGCCCCAGGCACGCCCGGGACAGGAGCGCGACAGCCAGACTCCGGCGTTCCCACGCCAGACGCCCCAAATCCCGGAGGTAGTTATTCACATCCACCTTTCAAAACTATTCACCGACCGGCCCAAACCACCTGTCCCACAGGCCAAAACGCCCTTTTTTAATGGGGAAAACCGGGTTATAACTTTTTTCAAAAAAGTTCTTGCAACCACTATATGTGGTGTTACACTGGCTCCCACTCCACTAAATGTGGGCTGTCGGCAGCTTCGGGCTGCATGAGGCTGGCCATTTTTGAAGTGGAACTTGGCCGGCTGTAAAAATCATGCGGGCTTGAAACCGGGCATAACTTTGAACTATATTAATGGCCTATGATCGCTGTCCCTGATCAAATCCAACCTCCAGTCAATACCCTGAATCCGCGGCCCGTCGAATCCTCTCCCGCGCCTCCTCCAACCCCCCAGGCCAATTCTCTTCCTTGGGAACGGATTTTTAGCGATCCCAACATCACGCCTTTCGACCAAATCGAATGGGACAAACGCACCGCCGAAATCACCGACGACACCGGCAAAGTCATCTTCAAACAAGAAAACGTCGAAGTGCCCAAATCCTGGTCCGAGTTGGCCACCAAGGTCGTCGTCTCAAAATACTTCTACGGCGAACAGCACACCGGCGAACGCGAAACCTCCGTCCGCCAACTCGTCCATCGCGTCTGCCGCACCATTGCCGATTGGGGCGTGGCCGACGGCTACTTCGACAAGGCGGGCGGCGACGTGTTCTACGATGAACTGGCCTGGCTGTGCCTCAACCAGTACGGCGCCTTCAATTCCCCGGTTTGGTTCAATGTGGGCCTCTTCCACCAATATGGCGTGGGCAAATCTTCCGCCCGCGGCGGCTGGTTTACCAACAAACAAACCGGCGCCGCCGAGCGCGCCTCCACCCAGTACGAACACCCCCAGGCCAGCGCCTGCTTCATCCAATCGGTGGACGACAACATGGAAAGCATCATGCGCCTGGCCCACAGCGAAGCCATGCTCTTCAAATACGGCTCCGGCACCGGCACCGACCTGAGCCCCATCCGTTCCAGCAAGGAAAAACTCAGCGGCGGCGGCCGGCCCAGCGGCCCTCTCTCCTTCCTCAAAGTTTATGACCAGGTCGCCAACGTCGTCAAATCCGGCGGCAAAACCCGCCGCGCCGCCAAGATGAACACCCTGCGCGACTGGCATGGCGACATCGAAGAATTCATAGACGCCAAACAAAAAGAGGAGCGCAAGGCCTGGGCCTTGATCGAACAGGGCTACGACGGCTCCTACAATGGCGACGCCTACGGCAGTGTCATCTACCAAAACGAAAACCTCTCCGTCCGCGTCTCCGACCAATTCATGCAGGCCGCCTTGGACGGCAAGGAATGGTGGACCCGCCGCGTCACCGACGGCACTCCCCTCGAAAAAAAAGACGCCGCCACCCTCCTGCGCAAGATCGCCCAGGGCGCCTGGATTTGCGGCGATCCCGGGTTGCAGTACGACGGCGCCATTCAAAAGTGGCACACCTGCAAAGCCACCGAACCCATCCACTCCACCAATCCCTGCTCCGAATACGTCTTCCTGAACAACACCGCCTGCAACCTCGCCTCCCTGAACCTCATCAAATTCAAGCGCCCGGACGGGGGGTTTGACATCCAACGCTTCAAGGCCACCGTGCGGGTGTTCATCACCGCCCAGGAAATTACCGTGGACAACGCCAGCTATCCCACCCGGGAGATCGCCGAAAACTCCCACATTTTCCGCACCCTCGGCCTGGGCTTTGCCAATCTCGGCTCCCTGATCATGAGCTACGGCCTGCCCTACGATTCCGACGAGGGCCGCGCCCTGGCCGGCGCCCTGGCCGCCATCATGACCGGCCACGCCTACGAACAATCCGCCCGCATCGCCTCCGTCATGGGCCCCTTCCAAGGCTACCACGACGCCCGTTGCGCCCATGTCTCCCAGCCCCTGGGCTCCGGCAATGCCTCCTCCATGCTCGGCGTCATCAGCCTTCATCGCCAAGCCGTCGAAGACATCCATCCCAGCGGCGACTTTGCCTTCCTCAAAGACGAGGCCCGCCTGACCTGGGATCGCGCGCTGGAGCGCGGCCGCCAATCCGGCTTCCGCAACGCCCAGGTCACCGTCCTGGCCCCCACCGGCACCATCGCCTTCCTCATGGATTGCGACACCACCGGCGTGGAGCCGGACATCGCTCTAGTCAAATATAAATTGCTCGCCGGCGGCGGCAGCCTCAAAATCGTCAACCGCGGCGTCGCCGACGCCCTCCGCCACCTCCTCTACAGTGAAAACGAAATCTCCTCCATCCTCGCCCATGTCGCCAAATTCGACACCATCGAGGACGTCGAGGAAAACGGCGCCATCATCCCCGGCGGATTGAGGCCCGAGCATCTGCCCGTCTTCGACTGCGCCTTCAAGGCCTATCGCGGCCGCCGCAGCATCAGCTACATGGCCCATCTCAAAATGATGGCCGCCGCCCAGCCCTTCATCAGCGGCGCCATTTCCAAGACCGTCAACCTGCCCAACGAATCCACCGTCGAAGACATCCAGGACGCCTACGTCCAGGCCTGGAAAATGGGCCTCAAGTGCGTCGCCATTTACCGCGACGGCTCCAAACGCTCCCAGCCGCTGAACACTCGGAAAACCAGCGAAGGCGCGGATGGCACCCCCGCCGGACGCCTCAAGGATCTGGAAGCCCAGATCCAAAAGCTCCAGGCCCAAACCGGCCAACCCTTGCGCCGCCGTCTGCCCGACACCCGTAGCGCTGTCACTCACAAATTTGAAATCGCCGGCCACGAAGGCTACCTCACCGTCGGCCTCTTCAGCGACGGCCAGCCCGGCGAATTATTCATCACCATGGCCAAGGAGGGTTCCACCATCGGGGGACTCATGGACAGCATTGGCACTCTGACCAGCCTGGCCCTGCAATACGGCGTCCCGCTCGAAGCCCTCATCAAAAAATTCGCCCACCAACGCTTCGAGCCTTCCGGCTTCACCAAAAACCCCGACATCCGCAATGCCTCCTCCATCATTGATTACGTCTTCCGCTGGATGGGCTGCCAGTTTGTTCCAGGCTATCCCGAAGGCGCCGCCGCCGCCCGCGCCCAGACCGAACTCCCGATGCCCGGCCTGGAGCAGGAAGTCAAAAAACAGATAAACCGCCCCGTCCCTGACCTCCCGATTTCCGACGACACCGACCTCATCCTGGGACCCGGGCGGGGCCAGGACGCCCACGGCAACGGCAACGGCAACGGCCATGGCGGCGGCCACTCCAGCCAGCCCTCCGCCTCCGCCGTCCGCGCCCCCGATGTGTTGAGCCAAAGCGTGGCCCATTTCCAGCAAGACGCGCCCACCTGTCCCAAATGCGGTCACGTGGCCGTGCGCAACGGCGCCTGCTTCAAGTGCCTCAACTGCGGCGAAAGCCTCGGTTGCAGCTAGCCTGGATGGTTGAGGTCCGGCCCATGCGCAATAGTAAAAATAGCATCGTGCTGAAACCCAAACCTGCCCGTCGTCGCGGAGTGGTTGGGTTGTTCAAACTGTTCTCAAGCTGCCCGGCGGCAATCCCGCTCCCGAAGCGACATCGCCTGCCGTTCAAGTAATACCATTTCTAGTCCGTAATTGCACTATTTCTGGCTACGGAAACGTTTACTTGCTCGACGAGCCACGGGTGTGAGACCAGGGTCCGCACTCGCTCTGCGTTTTCCCAGAGCGGCCGC
>JBEKOF010000248.1:0-7298 GCA_049522055.1 Verrucomicrobiota bacterium
GGCTTGGCCGGTTGTCGCCGTCCCGGCCACGTCTCAGGGCGCCGCCAAAATTCGTCCATGCGGCCGCCATAATAACCCGTCAGCACCATGTCCATGATGCGCGAGGCGCGCCGGGCGGTTTCACCAGTGCTGGGGCATACACCCTGCCCGAGCAAGTCGTCCACCACTGACTGAATCAACGGTTGCTGCACATGGGCCGGATTGGGCCGGCTCAACATCTGCACGCCGGCGGCGTTTTCCAGCCGTAATGGCTCGTCGCCCAGCAAGGAGAACTCAAGCCTTCCCTCCGTTCCAGTGATCGCGAACGCATCCTCCCGTTCCATACTGGCAAAATTCCACGAGGCCACCCCCGGAATTCCACCCGCAAGAAAACTCATCGCCACCGTGTCCTCCACCAGGCAGCTTGCCCCGTGATTCCCGGCCACCCCCGCGACCTCACTGAGTGGACCGAAGAAAAAATCAAGCAGGTCCAGGGCGTGCGAGCCAATGTCCAGAAAGTGACCGCCCCCGGATTTTTCAGCCTGCACCCGCCAGCCGCCTTCATCCTTATGCCGGGGCGCCGAGCATTGGTAGCGCACCCCCGTCACCCGTCCCAGGGCGCCGTCGGCAATGAGATCACGCGCCGTCAAAAAACGCGGCAAGCGGCGGCGATAGTAGGCCACATAGAGGGGCAGGCGTGAACGCTGGAACCCCTCGACCATCCGGTCGCATTCGGTCGTGTTTCGCGCCATCGGCTTCTCCACATAGGCCGGTTTGCCGGCGGCGGCAACCTGCAACCCGTATTCCGCGTGGGTGTCCGGCGGGGTGGCAATGTAAACAGCGTCAACCGTACTGTCCGCGATCAGGGCCTCAACGTGGTCATACCAGCGGGGCACCCCGTGCCGCCGCGCATAATCGGCCGCCAGCTCGCCCTGCCGCCGCATCACCGCCACCAAAGACGACCTGTCGGCCTTCTGAAACCCCGGCCCGCTTTTGGTTTCCGTGACAGCGCCGCAGCCGATCATTCCCCAGCGAATGATTGGCCGACCCATGTAATAGCCGGCAAAGTTCATCAATACGCATACTTAAACACAGTGCCTGGCCGCAGACCATCATTATTGAGCCGGCCCGCAAACTTGATCGAACGAACTGACCACCGGCGAATGCGGTGCGGACGCGCCACCAATGCCCCAAACCGAACCGGCGGATAAACTGTCGTGATCGGCGCATCTTCCAAGCAATTGCGCCGCCGCTCCTTCCCTCCTCAGCGCCATCCACCCGGACGAGGATTAACCGTCGCCCAGTAAAACCATCAAGAAGGATCATACCAGCAGTCCAGCAACCAGGGCCAAACTTGCGACTGCGGCCAAGGCGGGATGGGCGAAGGCGAAGGCTGAAAGGAAGACGAGGTTATACGCTGCATTGAACTCGGAAAACGCGCTTGACATCGGCTCCCAGAGGCAGAAAGTCACCCGCCATGAACAAAGCACAAAAAGGAAATTCCTGTCGGTCACACCCGTTCAAACACCTCAATGCCGCGAAATGGAATGGTCGAAGTTCTAGGAAAGGAAAGAAAATGAATTGTCCAGGATGTAGTTCAAGTACGGAGCGTCTCATGGTGCGCAATCTGAGCCAAACCTCCCTGGCCCGCACCGCATCAACAGCGGGCGCCGGCCTTTTGTTGACCGGCCTGTTGCTTGCCGGGCAGGTCCAGGCCGTTGATCCAAACACGATGGTTCTGATTCATTCCAAGGATCAAACATTCCAGATGGGCCAGGTGCTGGGTGGCCAGGTCTGGACCAAAACGACTCCGGTGCACGAGGTGCGATTTACCTACGATTTTTTGATGCGCGTGACTCAATTGTCACAAGGTCAGTTCATGGCGGTCAATCACCGGAGTAATCCAAGCAAACACCAGACCCCCGGGGATCTCAATCTTCCTGTGGAACAGGTGTCCTGGAATGAGGCCGTTGCCTACTGTAATGATTTAAGCAAAAAAGAGGGGCTCACGCCCGCCTATTCGGCGGCGGGGGACGTGGACATCACCAAGAATGGCTATCGTCTGCTGACGTCTGCGGAAAATGAATTTGTCGTGCGGGCCAGGACAACAACGCTCCTTTTTTACGGCGATTCCTACACCTCCAACGGATTGCTGTATTCATGGAGCGATGGCCCTGCGAATCGCAATTCCGCCACCGGAAACAGTCATGGAGAAACCCACGACGTGGGCGCCTTGCGTCCGAATTCTTATGGCGTCTATGACATGACCGGAAATCTGTGGATGTGGTGCCATGATCGCTACGATACCGCCAGCAGCAATAATTATCCTTCGACCCCGCAAATTGATCAGACGGGACCCGCGACTGGCAGTCAGCGCATCGCCAAAGGCGGCGCTTTTTGGAATGATGGCGGACATCACGAAATGTCGGCCAATCATTGGCAGTGGGGTCCTGACACCAAGAGCGAAGAGATTGGTTTTCGCATCTGCCGCACGGTGTTGCCTGGGGAAAACCTGCTGTTCTCAAATGTGATCACGGCTCCGGCCGGCGGGGCGACTGTATCGGGCGCCATCCCCTGTTCAGCCACGGTTCACCGTAGCGGTGGCATCGGCGTGGCGGGCCTTCAGTTCCGCGTGGATGGCGCCGACATTGGTTCCGAAATGCAAAGCCCTCCATATTCAATCAAATGGGATACGACAAGCGTCGTCAACGGATCCCACACGCTCTCCGTGGTCGCCCGGGACGACACGGGCATTTTGACCTCTGAGTTTGAGACCGTGAAGGTGAATAACTGAAGTTCATCAGATCAGCCTTTCCTCAACATCTCGAGTGGAAGCTGCGATACGTCCTTGGCCGGGGCGCAATATTAGGCGCATAAATGGCAAAAGTTGGTGAGCCGTACTCTCTCAATCAGCTCACTTGGTTGTATTATGAAGACACCCATCCGTTTGCTTGCATCCGCTTTCATTGCCGCCATCGGGGCCTTTCCCTCCTCCGCGCAACCCATTTACCAGTACCCGTTCCAAAACCCCGACATGTCCCTTGAGGATCGCGTCAACAACATCGTCTCCCTCATGACGCTGGAGGAGAAGGTGCAGCTCCTGTCGCAGCGGCCCGGCGTGCCCCGGCTGGGCATTCCGACGATGCAGCAGGTCGAAGGCCTGCACGGCGTCAGGTCAAGGGGCAGCACCACCACCTACCCCCAGGCCATTGGCCTGGGGGAAACCTGGGATCCTGAGATCCTGCGCCAGGTTGGCGCCACCGAGGGCTACGAGGCCCGCTACGTCTTCCAGAGCGCCGGGACCGGCTCCCTGGTCATCCGGGCGCCCAACGCCGACTTGGGCCGGGACATCCGCTGGGGTCGCACCGAGGAGTGCTATGGCGAGGACCCCTTCCTCAACGGCACTCTTGCCGTCGCCTTCATCAAGGGCATGCAGGGGGACGACCCGAAGTACTGGCAGGCCGCCGCCCTGCTCAAACACTTCCTGGCCAACAGCAACGAAAAGGGCCGCGCCGGATCCTCCTCCGATTTCGATGAGCGCCTCTTTTATGAATACTATTCTGTCCCCTTTCGCATGGGCTGGGTCGAGGGTGGCGCGCGCTGCTTCATGGCTTCCTATAATGCTTGGAACAAGATTCCCATGACCGTCAATCCCGTCCTGCAGGACGTCGTCGTCAAGCAGTGGGGCGTGGACGGAGTAATCTGCACCGACGCCGGTTCCTTGGGTAACATGATCAGAGCCCATCACTTCTATGGCGATCTGGCACAAGGCGCCGCCGGGGCGATCAAGGCGGGGATGAACCAGTTTCTGGATCAATACGAAGCTCCCACCACCAACGCGCTGAACCAGAAGCTGCTGACCGAAGCCGACATCGAGAAAGTCATCAAAGGCACGTTCCGGGTCTGGATCCGTCTGGGTCTGCTCGATCCGCCCGACCGCAACCCCTATGCCAGGATCGGCGCCGAAACCAACGCCCCCTGGACCGCGCAGAAGAGCATGGATTCCGTCCGCCTTGCCACGCAGGAATCCATCGTCCTGCTCAAGAACAAAGGCCATCTCCTGCCACTGGACAAAACTGCCCTCAATTCCGTCGCCGTCATCGGGCCGCGCGGCGACGCGGTCATCCGCGACTGGTATGGCAGCACTCCCCCTTATACGGTCACCCCGCTGGCCGGCATCCGGGACAAGCTCGGCCCGGCCGTCAATGTCCAATACGCCTCCGGCCAGGATGTTCCCGCCGCCATCGCCCTGGCCAAGTCTTCGGACGTGGCCATCGTCTGTGTGGGCAACAATCCCAACCTCAGCAACACCTGGCAAAAAGTGTCGGATAACAGCGAGGGGCGCGAAACCGTGGACCGGCAGGTCATTACCCTCGGTGGCGGCCAGGAGGAACTTGTCAAGCAGGTCTTCGCCGCCAACCGCAAGACCGTCGTTGTGTTGGTCGCCAGTTTCCCCTACGCCATCAACTGGACCCAGCAGCATGTCCCCGCCATCCTCCACTTGGCCCATAGCAGCCAGGAAGAAGGCAATGCCCTGGCCGATGTCCTCTTCGGCGACTACAACCCCGCCGGCCGCCTTTGCCAGACTTGGCCCAAGTCCCTGGATCAGGTTCCCCCCATGATGGATTACAACATCCGTCACGGACGCACTTACATGTATTTCAAGGGGCAGCCCCTCTATCCTTTCGGCTTCGGGTTGAGTTACACCACCTTCGCCTATTCAAACCTGCGGACCAGCGCGCCGTCCCTGAGCGCCAACGGCTCCATCAACGTGAGCGTGGATGTCAAGAATACCGGCAACCGCGCGGGTGACGAGGTCGTCCAGTTGTATGTCAAACACCTCGGCTCGGCCGTGGACCGGCCCGCCAAGGAGTTGCGCGGCTTCCAGCGCGTTTCCCTCAAGCCGGGTGAGACCCGGACTCTCACCTTGACCCTCCCGGCCGCCCGCTTGGCCTTTTGGGACACCTCCAGCAAAAACTGGGTCGTGGAGAACGACAAAATCAAGATCATGGTCGGCCCCTCCTCGGCGGACACCAAGCTCAGCCGGACCATCAAAGTGATTCAATAAAGACTGGTATTAGGAGCTATGCGAGTTTCAGCCGTTGCCTTCTTCTCTCTTTCAGCGTGGGCTGCCTGCGGTCTGGCGCAGAACCCGGGCAACAGTGCGCCGATTGATCGCCACGCCTTGGTCAGCCGGCACAACGTCCTGCTCCACGCGATTGACCCTATGGGCGCGATGGCCGTTGGCAACGGCGATTTCGCCTTCAATTTCGACGTCACCGGCCTGCAAAGTTTCCCGGAGTATTATGAGAAGACGATGCCCATCGGCATCCTCAGCACCTGGGGCTGGCACAGCTTTCCTAATCCCAATGGCTACAGCCTGGACCGCTTCAAAATGGAGACCATCAAGAAATACAATCGTCAGTTCGTCTTTCCTTCTGCAAGCACCAGCCACCCCAACCCCGACGCCGCCTACCTCCGCGAAAACCAAAATCGTTTCGGCTTGGGGCGCATCGGACTGGAGATGACCAGGGCCGATGGCTCCAAGGTCGCTATCACCGATCTGAAGAATATCCAGGAGCATCTCGATCTTTGGGCCGGCCTGTTATCCAGCTCCTTTGAGGTGGACGGCATTCCCGTTCACGTGGAGACCGCCGTTCACCCCGACCGCGATGAGGTCGCGGCCAGGGTCCAATCGGCGCTGATTCCATCGGGCCGGCTCAAGGTGCGACTGGCCTTTCCTTACGCCTCGGCTTCTTTCGGCCCGGATTATCAGGATTGGAGCCATCCCGATTTGCACCAGACCCTGATGACTGCCCGCGGCACTAGCGCCGCCGATTTCGATCGCACGCTGGATTCCACTCACTACACCATTCGCGCCAAGTGGTCCGCGGGCGCGTCCCTCGTCCAAACGGATAAGCACCAATATCTCTTGAGCAGCGGCGCCGATCACATCGAGTTGACGGCGTGGTTTTCGCCAACGCCGGTCACATCCGAGCCGGACACCGTTGCGGCCGTCCAAGCTGCTTCGCGAGACCACTGGCAAAAGTACTGGACCAGCGGCGGAGCGATAGACCTTTCGGGCAACAACGATCCCCGCGCCGCCGAACTGGAGCGGCGCATCGTCCTCTCACAATATGTCATGGCCGTTCACGACGCCGGTTCACTCCCTCCGCAAGAGACAGGTTTGGGCGTCAATTCCTGGTTTGGCAAGTTTCACATGGAAATGTATTGGTGGCATGCGGCCCATTGGGCTTTGTGGGGCCATCCTGAGATCTTGGAAAAGAGCCTGCGCCATCTCACCCAACTCATGCCCCCCGGCCAGGCCATGGCCAGGCTCGAAGGCTGCACGGGCGTCAAGTGGTCCAAGATGACAGATCCCAGCGGCATCGAGAGCCCCTCTGGAGTTGGGCCGGCGCTTGTCTGGCAGCAGCCTCACCCAATTTACCTCGCCGAACTGGTCTGGCGCGCGCGCAAGGATCGCGCCACGCTGGATGGTTACAAAGACATCGTCTTTGCGACGGCCGACTACATGGCCACCTTCGTAGATTATGATGCCGAAAGAAAGCAGTTCGTCCTTGGCCCAGGCATCAATTCCGCCGATGAAAAACACACCAACTATGCCCACAACCTCAATCCCACCATGGAACTCTCTTACTGGAAGTGGGCTTTAGAAACCGCCCAGCTATGGCGCGGCCGTCTGGGCCTTCCGCCGGACCCCCTCTGGGCCAATGTCATCCAGCATCTCGCCTCGCCCACCGTCCGCAATGGCATCTACCCGGCGATGGAGATTCCCGTGGAGAATCGTCCTTCCGGCATGGTCACGTTCATGTACGGCGTTTTGCCCGGCAGGGGCATTGATCAAGACGCCATGCGAAACACTCTTCACCAGGTATCCCAATCCGATGCAGTTCAGTCCAGTGTCACCTGGGGCACCGCCATGATGGCCATGTGCGCGGCCCGTCTCAACGAGCCGGACAGGGCCATTCAATTGCTCGTCGGCAAATATGAGCAGAATCCATTCAGGCCATCGGGTTACACCATCCGGCGGCCCGACCAGACCCCCATGTATATGCCGGCCAACGGCGGCTGGCTTTCTGCCGTCGCGATGATGGCGGCCGGGTGGGACGGCAATACCGCTCTTGCGCCGGGATTCCCCAAGAATTGGAAAGTGCGCTACGAGGGATTACAGCCCCTGCCCTAGAGCGTTTCAACAAAAACTGTAGCCGCATGAGACAAACCAGCCCAAGGCGTCTTGGGGCGTGACGCTGGCCAGAGCCCGGCCGATGGCGGCAATTAAGTCGGCGGGGGTCCGTGCC
>JBEKOF010000249.1:0-7238 GCA_049522055.1 Verrucomicrobiota bacterium
TGGCCAGGGCCTCGGTGACGGCCTTGGCTTGTTCCGGTTGATGGAGATGAAATCGTTTCGGCATGGCCCACGATTGCGCAAGATCTAAAATAGTGCAATTACAAAATAGAAATGGTATAATTCGACGATCCGGCTTTTCGTTAATGCCGGAGACATGGATCCCCTGGCGGTATATCCGAGCGGCGAGCCGTCGCGCCACCGGTCCATTGCGGGAAACGACACAAACACTTACTTCTTAACCGGGACCTTGAATCTTTTTACACATACCAATCTTTCCCTGCCGCCGCAGATTAGGGAGATGGATTACAACCGAAACCGCACGGCGACAATGGAGTTTCCAAAGGTAAGGATCACAACCAGCAGCATGGGCAGCCGGCCGCAGGCAAAATAGCAAATGCCCACCCCGCCCTTGGAACCAAGGCAAAGCCTTTCGCGATGTCTGCTTTCATCCTGGGGGCGGGGATCACATTTTCAGCTTTTCAGCTTTTCAGCTTTCCGCCCCCCCTGCCTTCATCCTGCTTTGTCCTCCATAGCCCGGAGGGCGGCGGAGGATCATCCTGTCGAAAAGACCACATCGCCCCGTTCGGGCCAGACCAAAACATTCCAAGTCCATCCAATCTACTCCGTCCACCAAGTCCACTCCGCTTGCCGCGCCGTCTTGTCGCGCCATAGTCCCGCAACAGGCGGGACGACGGCGGAAGCCATGCCTAGGCGGGTCCATCCTGTTCATCCTGTCGAAAACCAAGAGCAATCCACCAAATCCCCGCCGTCCGCGCCTCGCTTGTTTGAACAAAAAAACGCCGGTCGAGCTCTTAAACCCTAGTAAACCACTCATATTACTTATCCTACAACTGCTCCGCAGTTCACATTTGTATTGCAAAATGCTAGTATGCAAACATTTACAATTAAATCCGCTTGGCACTTTTTGCCCCTTCCCGGAACAAACGCCACCCTCTCAAACCTCCGATTTCTCCGATTTCTCCGTTTTTTTCCGGCCCCCGCCCATCCGGCCCGCGCCGCCAACGCCGGCTTCGCCCGGACGCCCGGACTCCGTCCAATCGCGTCACCCGGCGACTTCCTGCGGGCCTTTGCCGCCGTTGACGAGGAACAGGACGGCCATACGGACGGCCAGGCCGTTGGTGACCTGGTTCAGGATCATCGAGCGGCTGCAATCGGCGACCTGGCTGTCTATTTCAACCCCCCGGTTGATCGGGCCGGGATGCATGATCAGCGCCTCCGGTTTGGTCCGCGCAAAGCGCGCCGCCGTCAATCCGAACAGGCTGGCGTATTCAGCTATGCTCGGAAACATGGTTTTGCGCTGCCGTTCGTGCTGGATGCGCAGCAAGTTGATGATGTCCGCCTCGGCGATGGCCTCCTCGACGTGATGGGTCACGCGGCAGCCCATTTGTTCAAAGACTTTGGGCACCAGCGTGGAGGGGCCGCACAAAGTGACATTGGCGCCCAGCTTGGTCAAAGCCCAGATGTTGGAGCGGGCGACGCGGCTGTATAAAATATCGCCCAAGATGGTCACATTGAGCCCGGCGATTTTTCCCTTGTGCTCGCGGATGGTGAAGGCGTCCAGCAGGGCCTGGGTGGGATGCTCATGGGCGCCGTCGCCGGCGTTGATGACGCTGGCTTGGAGGAAACGGGCCAGGAAATGCGGCGCGCCGCTGGCGCTGTGGCGCATGACAATAATGTCCGCGTTCAGGGCCTCCAGATTCCGGGCGGTGTCCTTGAGGGTCTCGCCTTTCTTGAGGGAGGAAGCTTCGGCGCTGAAATTGATCACGTCGGCGGTGAGTCGCTGCGCGGCCAATTCAAAGCTGATGCGCGTGCGGGTGGACGGTTCGACGAACAGGTTGACGACGGTTTTGCCCCGGAGCGCGGGCACCTTTTTAATGGCCCGCTCGCCGACGGCTTTGAAAGCCCGGGCGGTGTCCAGCACGGTGACAATCTCCGCCGGGCTGAGGGATTGGATGTCCAGGAGATGTTTGCGGCTCCAACTCACGAGGCGGCCTTTTTCTCCAGCGTCACCTCGTCCGTGCCGGCTTCTTCCCGAAAGCGGACGCAGATGCGCTCGTTGAGGGCGGTGGGGACATTTTTGCCGACGAAGTCGGCTTTGATGGGAAGCTCGCGATGGCCGCGGTCAATCAAAACGGCCAGTTGGATGCGCTTGGGCCTTCCGAAATCGGCCAGGGCGTCCAGGGCGGCGCGGGTGGTCCGGCCGCTGAAAAGAACATCGTCCACCAGGATGACAGTCTTGCCGGTGACATCAAAAGGAATGACGGTGGGATGGATGGTGGGGGCGGGCTGGCGGTCCAGATCATCCCTGTGCATCCCGACATCCATGCTGCCCACGGGCACGGTTTGCGCCCAGATGCCGCCGAGAATCCCGGCCAGGCGCCGCGCCAGGAAGACGCCGCCGCGATGAATGCCCACCAGGGCGACCTCGGCGGCATTTTCGTTGCGCTCGGCGATCTCGTGGGCAATGCGGGTCAAGGCCCGCTGCAAGGCGGCCGCGTCGAGGATTAGAGTCGAATCAGGCATAACGGGGAAAACCGGGATGACGGAATTGACCCGGCGCCTTAGCGGTCTGGCTTGAGCGCGGCGGAAAATTGATATTCATTGGCCTTTTCGATCTCACGGGACCGTTTTAAAGGAGATGCCGGTTGCCGCCCGGCTAACCGGTCGAGCTGCCTTGCCGGCTCTTGCGCCACTTGCTGCGATGTTTGATGATCCAATCGGTTAACGCATGTTCAAACCCGATGTCGTGGCCCGCCTTTTCGGATTCGATCCATTTATGCCGCAAAATCTCATCGCGTTCCGCCTGAAACTCGCGATAGAGGGAAGAACGCCTGACCACATCGTTTTCTTGCTGGCCGTTAGTTGAGCTTAGCATAAACCATGGTTTTTTCTCATTCGAGGCTTCCAAATCTAGTGGCGTCGTCTCAAGAAATCAACAGAAATGTAACAGGAAATTAACCCGCGTCCAATCCAAGCGTTTTCCGGCCCTCCGCGGTGATCATGCTCTGGTGCCAGGGCGGGTCCCAAACCAGTTCCACGTTGGCTTCTTCGATCTCGTCCAGGGCCAGCAGTTTCTCCTGGACGCCGCCGGCAATTTGGCCGCCCAGGTGGCATCCCGGAGCGGTGAGGGTCATTTTGACATTGGCCTGGGTGCCCTTGACGGAAACCTCATAAACCAGGCCCAAGTCCACAATGTTCAGTGGAATTTCTGGGTCGTAACATTCCCGCAACCGCGCCCAAATAAGGGCCTCAATGCCCGTTGGGCTTGAGGCATTGCCGGTGGCGGCGTCTGATGGCGGCGGCAGTGGTTCCATAAGTTGATATAATGTAGCTCAGCCAAGTTTGGCGCGCAAGGCCTTTGCGATGGCAATAAAGGCCTGGCCGGGCGGGGCTTCAGGCTGGCTGACGACCACCGGGAGTCCTGCGTCTCCGCCGAGGCGGATTTCGGTAAAAAAGGGGATTGCCCCCAGGAACGGAAGCTGGCGGCGTTGGGCCTCAGCCTGGCCGCCGCCATGTCCGAAAAGCTCGAGCCGCTCGCCTGAGGGAGCGATGAAGAAGCTCATGTTTTCGACGATTCCCAGAATAGGGACGTTGACCTTCTCGAACATGGCGATGCCTTTGCGGACGACCCCCAGAGAGGCCTCCTGAGGTGTGGTGACGATCAGGCCGCCATCCAGCGGGACGGTCTGGCAAAGGGAAAGCTGGGCGTCGCCGGTGCCCGGGGGCAAGTCCACCAGCAAATAATCCAGATCGCCCCATTCGACCTCAGTCAGGAATTGTTGGATGGCCTTCATGATCATTGGCCCGCGCCAGATGACGGGAGAATCGTCCTCGATGAGAAAGCCCATGCTCATGAGTTTGACGCCGTGCTTTGCGGGAGGCACGAGCTTTTCGGCGGCGCTGACGGTCGGGCGGTCGTGAACCCCCATCATGAGGGGGATACTGGGTCCGTAGATGTCACAATCCAGCAAACCGACTTCGGCTCCCAAATGGCGCAAGGCGCAGGCCAGATTGACGGAAAGGGTGGACTTGCCCACCCCCCCCTTGCCGCTGGCCACGGCTACGACGCGCTTGATGCCGGGGAGCTTGTTTTGCGAGGCCCAGGGGACCTGGGCGGCCGGGGCGGCCGGGGAGCCGGTGAGTTCCAGATGGAGATGCTCGACTCCAGGAAGGGCGCGGAGCGCCTTTTCGGCATCGGTCTTGATTTGCTGGGCGACCTGGGAATTGCCGCCGGTCAGGTGGAGCGAAAGGCTGACCGTGCCGCCCTGGACGGCGATGTTTTTGACGATCCCAAAGGAGACAATATCGCGATTATAGCCGGGATATTTGACCGATTTGAGGGCATTGTTGACAAGTTCCTGATTGAGCATAGTTGGCGAAGCACTTGCACGCCGGGGCAGCTTAGGGTTCAAAGGTCACAGTTCAAACAAAAAATTGCATTGCATCGCAAAAATGACGGCCCAAACCGCGTCGAACACGCTGTAACGGATGCCAGCGGCCAGGGCGCCGCGGACTGCACGCCAGGCGAGATGGAACAACAATGGGCTGGCCCGCAATGTTGCGGGTTGCAGCGCTGCGGGCTGCGCGCTCCCAAAACATTGGCGCGCCGGATGGCGCGATGGGGTCAGAACGAGTAGGTCAGGCCAATTTTGATGACGGGCCAGTATTGCAAGTCTTTTGCATAACTCTGCACCTTTGACTTTTCAGACTGCAGATCGTTCTGGAAAGTCGGGCCGGGCGTGGTGGATGTGCCGGTCAGGCTCACGCTGCCATTGCCGGCGAAGGCAACCCCCAGCGCGCCCATCAACGACACGTGATGGCCTTTGTCAAAGTAGAAGTTCCCGCCGAAGCCGACATACGGGTCCACGGTGTCGGGTTTGTAAAGCAAGTTTAGATTTCCGGTATATTTATCATTGTTCAGGGTCAGGCTTCCGTTGGCGCCGCCGCTGAGACGGTTCTCGTTGAAGAGCATCCCGAGGCTGAGATGGAAGGACTTGCTCTTCCAAGGGAACAACTCGAGGTTTAGTGGTTCGGACATGAGACGAAAGGTGGCGTGATAGTAATCGTCCTTGATGGTGCCGTTGTAGGTATAGTTGAAGTAATCAAAACCGCTTTCCACGCCGAAGTGGTTGGCGAAACGCCAGCCGACGTTGCCGCCAAGGCCGGTGGTGCCGGCTTCCACACCGACGGAATAAGGAATGGTTTGAGCGTAGGAGGGCGCATTAGTCCCCATGGCATATTGGGTGTTTGTGCCGGCGGCATATTGAGAGTTTGGGACGAGCGCCAGCAGACCAAATGCGAGCGCGCCAATGAGTTTGCTTCTGGTTGGATTCATGCTTTTGAGGGTGACGGGTGTTTGCTTTGGTTGGGGGTGAGGACGCGCCGGGCGTCGAGAGCCGCGCGACCCCGCCCTGTGGTGTCACAGTTTATTAATGGTGTTGAGACGGAAGCGCGTTTTTGACGCCGCCGGGCTTGGAGCCGTTGCGTTGTTCGACTGTGGCATGGGTGCGATCTTACACAGAGTGAGCAGCCTGTCAAGTCTCAATTTCGTCTCCGCGATTTGAGCATTTTGTCTTGTGGAGACCGGGGGCGGCGGCCATGCTCAGGGCGGTTTATGAGCCAGCTTGCCAATCAAATTGCGGTCGTGACGGGGGCGGGACGCGGCATCGGACGCGCGATCGCGTTGAAATTTGCCGCGGCGGGGGCGGACATCGCCTGTGTGTCGCGCACGGCGGAGAATGCGGGGAAAGTGGCGGAGGAAATCCGCACCCTGGGCCTGAGGGCCTGGGCGCACGCGGTGGATGTGGCGGACGCGGGCGCAGTGGCGGCCGTGGCAGAAAGTATCCTAGCGGAAGCGGGCCGGGTGGACATCCTGGTGAACAACGCGGGAATCACGCGGGACGGACTGCTGATGCGCCTGAGCGAGGGGGATTGGGACGCGGTTATGGACACCAATTTGAAGGGGGCGTTCTCGTTCACCAAGGCCTTGAGCCGCGCATTTGTCAGGCAACGGTCGGGGCGGATACTGAATATTGCCTCGGTGAGCGGATTGATTGGGATAGCGGGGCAGTGCAATTATTCGGCCAGCAAGGCGGGGCTTATTGGGTTCACGCGGGCGGTGGCGAGGGAATTGGCGCCGCGCGGGGTGACGGTCAACGCGCTGGCGCCGGGGTTCATCGAGACGGACATGACCGGGAAGTTGGGGCCGGAGATGAAGGGGGAAATCCTCAAACGCATACCGCTCAACCGGTTTGGGCAGGCGGAGGAGATCGCCGAGGCGGCGCTCTTTTTAGCCGGGCCAGGGGCGGCGTATATCACGGGCCAGGTTGTCACGGTGGACGGGGGCCTAGTGATGTGAAGGGGGAGGAGAAGAAATAAAAAAAATGCGAATCAACGCTTGACTGGCTTGCCAACGTGGGGCATAGACAGACCAAACAACAACGGAGTTTACCAATGCCTGAGAAAACAATTGAGGAAAGAGTCAAAGAAATCATCGTTGAACAACTGGGGGTCAACGCCGATCAGGTGACGCCGGAAGCCAAATTCATTGAGGATTTGGGTGCCGACTCTCTGGACACCGTGGAGTTGGTGATGGCGTTGGAAGAGGAATTTGGGAACGAAATCCCCGACGAGCAAGCCGAGAAGCTCCAAAGCGTGGGGGACGTCATCAAGTACATCGAAGAGACGCAGAAAAAGTAACCGCTCCGGCCACCCGGAGGGCAGCCGCTCCTGAGCCAGGCTGCCTTTTTTTATGGCGCAAAACTGGACAGACCGCAGAGTGGTCATCACGGGGCTGGGGGTGGTGGCATCCCTTGGGCACAGCCCGGAGGCGCTGTGGAAAAATGTGATCGCGGGCAAGTGCGGGATAAACCACATCACGGCGTTTGACGCCTCTGGCTATGACTGCCGGTTCGCGGCGGAGGTCAAGGAGTTTAATCCCAGTCCGGCCTTTCCATCGGCCAAAGAGATCCGGCGGACGGATCGCTTCGCCCAATTCTCCGTTTATGCGGCCTGGCAGGCCTTGCGCGACTCCGGGGTGGACCTGGACAAGACAGACCGGGACCAGGTGGGGGCGATCATCGGGTCGGGCATCGGGGGCCTGCACACGACGGAGGAGCAACACAAAATACTCCTGAGCAAAGGCCCCGGCCGACTCTCGCCGTTCATGATACCCATGCTGATACTGAATATGGGCTCGGGACTATTTTCCATGTTGC
>JBEKOF010000250.1:0-7155 GCA_049522055.1 Verrucomicrobiota bacterium
ATTCTGGCTGAGAATCACGCGGAGGCGCCGAAATACGGCGAGGCGGGTTCGCCGCTGATCGTGGAGGAGAAGGTGATCGTATTGCCCGGCGGGACGAACGGTTTTTCAGTGGCGGCCTACAATAAACTGACGTGGGCGCCGATTTGGAAATCGCAGTCCGACCCGCCGGCCTACACGTCGCCGATGCTGGTGACGCTGGCGGGACAAAGGCAGGTGCTGATCGTCAGCGCCCGGAATGTGATGGGGATTATGCCGGAAGACGGGCGGATGCTGTGGCATTTGCCGTGGGTAGTGGAGAATGACAACGCGATTGCCCATCCGGTGTTGCTGGGCAGCAACCGGTTCCTGTTGTCGGCGGGATACGGGAAGGGTTGCACGGCGTTTGAGGTGACGCGAAGCAACGAGGTGTTTGAGGCGCACCAGGTTTGGAGGAATACGTATCTGAAGAACAAATTCAGCAGTTCGGTGCTTTACGAGGGCTGCATCTACGGCCTGGATGATGAAACGCTGGTTTGCCTCGATGCGGCCAGCGGGGAGCGCAAATGGAGGGACGGGCGGTTCGGCTATGGGCAGGTGGTGCTGGCGAGCGGGCACTTGGTGATCCTGGGCGGCAATGGTGAATTGGCGTTGGTGAAGGCCAGCCCGGCGGCGTTTGAAGAACTGGCGCGGTTCGCGGCGTTGCACGGGAAAACTTGGAATCATCCGGCGATGGCAGACGGGAAGATTTTTGTGCGAAACGCGGTCGAGATGGCGTGTTTTGATTTGGGTGGAGATGACGACCGGAAGATGGATCACGCATTGCACTGATGGCACGCCGCCAGGGCGTGGGGCGGCAAGCTGCAACCAAAGAATCTGAACAGGAGCAAACAGAGAAAACGGAGTGGAAAAAACTCTGCCGAAAATGCAGAGTTTTCGCAGATAGCACTGCGGGGTCACTCAGAGTTTGGTTCATTTCAAAACGGTTCTTTCCAAAAAACGAACCAAACTATGGGTGACCCCCTTTTCCAAAGATTAGGGTCCGCTGCTATACCATGTGTCGTCGAAACCCGTGGCAGCCGAAGTGATGGTCTTGTTGGACGGTGCCGGCACCGCCATGTTCTGATCTCCGCGCTCTGATACCATGATTGTATCCTCCAAGGTGGGCAGGAAATCACCGATGGTCCCTTCCGCATTGCCATTCTGGCCAGTAATTGTGGCGTTGCATGCGCTGAAGACCTCCGTGCCAAAATCGGCCAATGGGAGGATGCCAGAATTCGATGAAGGCGCCTCGACAATCCATTCGGCGGAGTTTTGTTCGGCGCTCTTCGAACCTTTCCAGGCGACTGGACCGTAAGTCCAACCTTCTTTTGCGTCCGTCATGGAAAGAGAGTAGGAGGTCCCACCGTTCCACGTCACAGACGCCGTAATGGTGTCGCCCGGGTTGACAGTCCCGGAGCCAGACATGCCCGGGGTCGTACTGGAGAGTACAACCATGCCCGCTGGATACATCTCAACCCAAGCTTCGTAGAGGTACTCTGTCTCGATGGAGACTTTGCCCCCCCTGGACTCGGTCTGAACATTCTCAACCGCCTGCAAGGTGCCGAGTTGCTCGACCGTCCCGGAGTCGAAGCCATCTATTCCCACCCAAATCGCAGAATATTGGGCTTGGTTGTTCTCGGAAGCGGTGACCGTGGGAACCGTCCAAGTGCCTGCCACGTAAGTGACGGTCCCCGTCTTATTGGTTGCGGCGTAGCCGCTCCAGTTGTAGGACCCAACCATGCCTTGGTCCCTGAATGAGTCATCATAGACAAGGCGGGGAGACCCATGCCAGGGAAGGCTTGCCGCGGCCAGGAGCGGTTTCGACTGGGAATAACTGCTCAGGGGGGGCGAGTTCCCGGCGACGGGCTTGTCGGTTGGTGAACCCAGGGCTATGGGCAGCAGGATGGCAAACAGACTAATGGTGACTTGTTTCATAAGTTTAAGTTTTAAGTTCCAAGTTTGGGACAACCAGTATTATCGCCTACAAATTGAGAAGCGTCAACCGAAAAAGCGCTTTTCTTTTTTTTCCACAACCGGCTTTTTGCCACCCATCATTTGTCATTCCGCAAGACGATTCGGAAGATTTTGCAAAGGTTTTGGCGGGAGGCTATGCTCGCGGCTTGATGCTTTTGCCCATTGTGATTCGCGAGTTGCGGGTCTCGGCCCGGAAAAAAGCGACCCACCGATTGCGGCTCCTGTTCGCCGCGGGCGCGGCGGCGATTGGCGGGGGGCTGGGACTGCTCTCCATGCTGAGCCGCGGTTTCGGCGGCGGGCAACTGGGGGTGTGGATCTTCGAGGCGCTCAAATGGATCGCGTTTGTTTTCTCGTGCGCGGCGGGAATCTTCCTGACGTCGGATTGCCTGAGCGAAGAAAAGCGGGAAGGAACGCTGGGGCTGATATTCTTGACAGACCTGCGGGGGCATGACGTGGTGCTGGGCAAATTGCTGGCCACCTCGCTGCGGACCTTTTACAGCCTGCTGGCGATCTTTCCGGTGATGGCGCTTTCATTTGTTCTGGGGGGCGTGGGCGCGGCGGATTTTTGGCAAACGCTGCTGTCGCTCTGCAACACGTTGTTTTTTTCGCTGGCGCTGGGAATGCTCATTTCGGCGGTGAGCCGGGACCCGCACAAGGCGATGACGGGGTCGCTGGCGGCGATGGCGGCTTGCTTGTTTCTAATTCCCAAACTGGATGTGCTGCTTTTGGGCCGGTACGCCGGGGCGCCGCGCATTGGTTTGCTCTCGCCCGCGTATGCGTTCACCCATGCGGGTTACTATCCGGCGTCCGACTTTTGGATGAGCCTGGTGCTGGTGAATCTTGCGGGCTGGAGTTGCCTGGGCATCGCCAGTTGGCTGGCGCCCCGAACGTGGCAGGAGAAAGCGGTCCGCCCCGGTCCGGGAACGGGAAGGCGGCTTCGGCTGATTGGCCCGGCCGCCGGCGCCAGGGGTGGGAGATTGCTGGATCAGAACCCGATTTGCTGGATCATCTCGCGGGATCGCTGGGCCGCCCGGCTGGCGCGGCTGGCGATTGTTCTGGTTTTCGGAATATTCTCGCTGAGTCTGGCGTCGGTTTTTCTGAGCCAGGGCCGGGCGACGCCCGCCCCCGCAACGGCTGCGAGGGCCGCAAGCGGCATGACGGTAACCACGTCAACAAATGGCAATGCCGTGACGACTGTAACCACCTTGCCCAACGGCAATGCCGTGATGTACTCGGTGAATATGGGCAGCAGGATGATGACCAACAGTCTGTATTTGATTGCCACGGCTTGCGCCAGCGCGTTGTCCCTGGCGCTGGAGTTCTGGCTCGTTTCGCACGTCTGCCGTTTTTATATCGAGGGCAAGAGAAACGGTTTCTTCGAGCTGCTGTTGGTGACGCCGATCACGCCGGCGGACGTTTTCAACGGCCAGTGGCTGGCCTTGCGCCGGCTGTTTCTCCGGCCGGTGGCCGCACAAGTCCTGCTGGTATTGGCCTGCGGAGCGATACAAGTGTGGGCGAGCCACTCGACGGCTGTGGCGATCGCGTCGGGCGGGAAGGCGATGTCGCCGCCGTCCAGCGTCGCGATACAAATGGAACAGGTTCTGGCGATTGGGCTGGGGGCGATAAGCTGGTGCGTCGGGCTGTTGACTATTGTCTGGTTTTCCATCTGGATGGGGATGACGTCCAACCGGATTCCGATCGCGATGCTGAAGACTTTTTGGTATGCGAAGATTCTGCCCTGGTTTGGCGTTACTTTTTGTTCCGGCATTTTTTTTGTCATGCTGCTCACCAAGGCTTTTGGCAGCAGCGCCCCCTTTTGGCTTTTCCCGCTGACAGGCCAACTGTTGTTCTTGGGCGTGAATATCGGGCTGATTGTATTCGCCCGCCGCCGCGCGCAGGAGGTTTTTCCAAGGTGGTCGAATACCGGCGCCCGCGGCTAGACACGCCGTTTGCGCGCGAGCCAAAAGAGACCGCCTGCCGTCCCCAGCAATGCGGTCACTTGCGCGCCGAGCAGAACGACCATCACCTTGGGGTGCTGGGCCGGCCACTGGCTGAAGGCGGTCCATGACCAAGGCGGCGGCTTGAGGGGAGCGGTTCTGGGGGCGGCTTGTCTGATGATCCGGCTGCCTGTGGCGTCGACACCCACCTTGACCACCACATCCATGTCACCGCCCTGGGCTTGCACACTGGCTGAGCCATTGATGGCAGGTTGGCCACTGGCAAACACCTGCAAGGGACCTTCGCAGACATGCTGGCAGAGAAAATGCCCATTGGAATCCGTGGTGGTGGTGTCGACGGGCTGGCCGGTGCCGATGACGCTCACCCGCGCCCCGGAGACGGGCTTGTCGTCGGCGTCCACCACCCGCCCCTGCAGTTTCAGGTTCGCCACCTTGAGAGTGAAGGGCGGCAGTTGGAGGCTGGTCGTTTCGGTCTCCGCCGCCGCCAACCGGCGGGTGTCGGTCCCGTAACCGGTCGCCTTGGCGGTCAAGGTGTATCGTTGACTTTGCGGCAGCGGGGTGATGGAGAAAGCACCCAGGGCATCAACAGTCACCGGTTGTTGCAGGAGGATGGAGGACGCGTTGTTGCCAGCCCGCAGGAGGATGCCGATCATGGCGTTTGTGACTGGCGCGCCGCCAGGATCAATGACAAAACCGGAGATGGTGAGCGCCGCTTGCAGATGCACATCCACATTGGTCGCCTTTTCATCCAAATCAACCGCAGATGCCAGACGGTGCTCCTGATCGCGCGCGAGGAGCAAATACTGGATGGCCGGGATGGCGGCCGCGCCGCCGGGCGCCGCCGCGCCGGCCCGCGCGCCCGCGATCCGAGCCTGCCAGGTGATCGAATATTTTCCGGCGGCGTCGCTCCTGACTTCGGCGTTCATGCCGAAAGCAGGCATGACCGACAGGCGCACCCCGGAAACCGGCGTCCCATCGGGATCGAACACGGTGCCGGAGGTGGTGACCATGCGGGCGTTGGCGGGCATGGCCTGGCCGTTGGCCAAGAGGCGGATGAGAGCGTTGGTGTCGCCGGCCTGGGCCTGGGCATTGGCGTACATGTAGTTGGGGCCGCCCTGGGTGTTGGCGGAAAGGCGGACCGTCCCTTCGCAGACGGCGGCGAAGGCAAAATGGCCCTGGGCATCGGTGGTGGTGTTGGCGATTGGCTGGCCTTCGATTGGTTGCACATTCACATTGGCTCCAGAAACCGGCTTGTTGTCAGGCCCCAAGACTTGTCCGGCCAGTTTGAGGTCCGCGGCGCGCAGCATGGCGGCGGGGAACTCAAAGCGGGTTGTCTGCGTGTCCCCGGCCAGCGTTTGGGCATTGGCCGAGCCATAGCCCGGCGCGAGGATGGTGGCGACGTAACGGCGTTCCTGCGGGAGGTCCTTGATCTCGATCAGCCCCTGGGCATCGGCGGTGGCAGGAGCCTGGTTAAGAACAACGCCCTGGTTGCCGGCAAAAACAACCAGGGTTTCCGTGGCGGTGGGAATCGGCCTGCCCCTGGCATCCTGCACCTTGACCGCGAGCGTGAGACCCGGTTGCAGGCGCAGGTCCAGGTTTGTGGTGGTGTCATCAAGGTCGTGGCTGACCGCCAGATCGTGCGCGGGATCGCGGGCCATAATGAAGGGAATCATTTGCATTTGACCGCCGCCAAAATTGGGCCTCTGCCAGGTGAGCGAATACTTCCCGCCGGCGTCGCTCTGGATTTCCGCGTTGTTGGCGCCGTATCCCGGCACCAGCGTTAGCGACACGCCTGCCGCCGGGGCGCCGGCGGGGCCAAAAACGGTGCCGGTGGTGGTCACGGACACAACCTGGCCGTAAACCACGGCACGAATCGGGCCGGCCAAAGCGACGGCGAAAGCAAAGGCCCATTGGGGGAATCTTCTCATCATAGATTTCCTTTTACGCTTTCAAGGCTTGAGCGTCTGGCAGACAAAAATCTCCCCCGCTCTGAGGAGCTTGTGCGCCTGGAACTCCACCAGCACGTGGTCCTGTCCCGCCGTGAGGCTTCGCGGAATCCGGTATTCCACATCCAGGAAATGACCGGGGGCGTTGGAGTTGAGAGTCTGGGTGGCGATGATTTGGTCGTTGACCACGATGTCAAAGGTGCGCGCTCCCTTTTCCCCGCCCCAGTAGCGGCAGTTGACGCTCATCGGCAGGTCGGGCAGGATTTTCATTCTGTAGCCGAAGGATCCCCCGCGCAACGCCGTGCGCTGCGGGAGGGAGTTGGTGACGGGCGTTCCGTTGGCATCCACTTGGGCGTTGGGCGGCCCCTTGAGGGTGAAAGGCCTGTCGTCGGTTTGGCCCCGGGCCATCAAGCCGTGAGCGCTTTCAGAGGAGCTTTGGCCGGCCACCACTTCATCCACCACACGGGACTGCGGGGCGGGAAGCAGGTCGGGGGAGACCCGCACGGAGACGATGGGTTGGAAATGGAGGAGCACAAGGCCAAAGGCGCTTCCGGCAATGAGCGCCAAGGTCAAAAACGCGTAACTGATGGCAAGCCCCGCGGTGGCCATGCCCTCTCCGTTCAAGAGGGGATTCTGGCGCATCCTCGCCTTGGCCAGGTGTCCGCAAATGATTCCCGGAATCCAACCTCCAACCAACACGCAGGTTGAGCAAAGGAGCGAGGCAATCGCCAAAATCGAGTACCCGCTCGCCGTGGCCCCGGGGATGCGCGCCGGCCTCGCCTCCGGCTCCGGCGGCACCCAGGGCAACGGACGGGGGGCCGGTCGCGCCCATTCGCCCGGCGGCCCGGGAGGTGATCGCGGTGGCGGCGGTGGCGGCGCGGCGGCCTCGGGGGTTATTGCGGCGGCCGCCGCCACTGGGACAGTCAATGACTTCTGGCAAGACGGACATGTTATTTGTGCGCCGCTGTAACCCGTGTCGCACAAGATTTTCTGACCGCAAAGCGGGCAGGAGAATTTGAATTCGATCATAAAATCATGCCTTTACAAGAATCTTGGCCGGTCCCCATCCTATATGTGACATCCGATTCTACCAGCCAGCCTGAATAAGGCAATGGGGAAAAAGCCCAGGCCCAATAAGGCGAGTTGACTCAAATTAAAAGACACTGGGGGAGCGAAACTGAGAGGAGGCCAAAAGGGTCGTTGACTCATGGGAAAAAGACACCAGGAATTGGTGTGAATGAACATGAGCAAAGAACTGA
>JBEKOF010000251.1:0-7129 GCA_049522055.1 Verrucomicrobiota bacterium
GGCGGGTGGCTGTGGAAGGGGGATCGCAGGAAGGGCTGCTGAGTTTCATCGCACGGGAGCGGGGCGCATCGGAGGAGCTTTTTTTGCAGGGACTGGCCAAGGCGCTGGGCTGGCCGTTCATTGAGATCGGGAAGATGGACGTTCCGGCGGAGGCGCGCAAGAAAATCTCCACCAAGGTGGCCTTCCAGTATTCGGTGCTGCCCTCCCGATTTGAGGAGGGGCGGCTGCAGGTGGCGGTGAGCAATCCTTTCGACTCGGCCATGCTCAGCGCGGTGCAGTTTGACGCGCACTGCCCGGTGCATTTCGCCCTGAGCACGCGGACGGAGCTGGAGAAGGCGCTGAAGAAGTATTACGGGGTGGGAGCGGAGACGCTGGACGAAATGGCCGGGGCCGACGAGCCGCTGGAGTTGCTGGTGGAGGACAAGGAAATCACCGAAGGGGACCAGGAAGCCAGCGTCATCAAATTCGTCAACCAGATCATTTGGGAGGCGTTCAAGGACCGGGCGACGGACATTCATTTTGAGCCGGCGGAGGATGAGTTGCGCATCCGCTACCGGATTGACGGCATCCTCCACCAGACTCCGATGCCCGCGCAATTGAAACGGTACCAGGCTTCGTTGATTTCGCGCATCAAGGTGATGTCCGGCATGAACATCGCGGAGAAACGCCTGCCGCAGGACGGCCGCATCAACGTGCGGATCAAAGGCGAGGAAATAGACATCCGCGTCTCGACGGTGCCGACGGTGTATGGGGAAAGCGTCTCGTTGCGGCTGCTGACGCGCGGGAAGATATTTCTGGGGATGGAGAAGCTGGGATTCGCGCCGGAGGAGGAAGCGCGCATCCGGGAGATCATCGTCAAACCGCACGGTATTTTTCTGGTGACGGGGCCGACCGGCTCCGGCAAATCCACTTCGCTTTACGCGTTTTTGAGCACGATCAACTCGGTGACCAAGCGGATCATCACGATTGAGGAGCCGGTGGAGTATGAATTAAAGGGGATCAACCAGATCGCGGTGCGGAGCGACATTGGGCTGACTTTTGCCATGGGCCTGAGGCACATCTTGCGCCAGGACCCCAACGTGATCATGGTGGGGGAAATCCGGGACCTGGAGACGGCGGAGATCGCCATCCGCGCCTCGCTGACGGGCCATCTGGTTTTCAGCACGCTGCACACCAACGACGCGCCGAGCGCGTTCACGCGATTGATTGACATGGGGATCGAGCCGTTTTTGGTGGCCTCGTCGGTGGAGGCGGTGCTGGCGCAACGGCTGGTGCGCACCATTTGCCCCAAGTGCAAAACCACCATACCGGTGGAGCACGACTACTTGTTGCGCATTGGGTTTCCTGAGGAGGAAATCGCCACGACCACTTTTTGCAAGGGGACCGGCTGCGAGGCTTGCCGGATGCTGGGGTATCAGGGGCGCATGGGCATTTACGAGCTGCTGTTCATGGACGAGAGCCTGCGCCCGCTGGTCATTTCCCGGGCCACCGCCTCGGCCATCGCGCAAAAGGCGATGTCGCGCGGGATGCACACCTTGCGCAATGACGGCTGGAAAAAGGTCAAGGCGGGGCAGACCACGATTGACGAGGTGCTGCGGGTGACGCAAACCGAGGAGCATCTGATGGCGTTGTCGGAAGACGGCAAGACGGTGCTCCGCAGGAAAGGGGAATAATGGCGCGCTGGAATTCGGCCAATGTGCTTCAGACCATGCCCGGCGGGCGGCGGCTCTGGCGCTACTCGGCCAAGGGCGACCACTTTCACTTCGACCAGGAGATCACGCTCACGCTGAGCGAGATGGCGCCGGCGGCCTACGTGGGCAAAGACTGGCAGTCGCTGGTCTGGCCCCGGCTCAACATGGCCTGGCTGCCGCTGGACAAGGTGTTTATCCGCGCGGCGCAGTTGCCCGTCGCCGAAATTTCGGAAACGGCCGCCATGCTGGAGCTGCAACTGGAGAAAATATCGCCCCTGCCGGTGACGCACATTGTTTGGAGCTTCTATTTGATGCCCCGCCCGGCGACCGCGAAGCCGGACGCGTTGCAAAACGTGATTGTCGTCATCGCCTTGCGCAGTTACGTGGAGGAGTATTTGGGGGAGCTGCAATTGCAGGGATTCCAGCCGGACCGGATCGAATCCCCCGGGCTGGATCAGCTTTTGGCGGCGAAGATGAACGGGGACGGAGTCTGGATTTTTCCCGGCGGCCCGGAGGATCCGGTTTTGATGGTGTGGCAGTATGGGGGCGCCATCCAGAACGTGACGGTGCTGCCGCTGCCGGCCGGACCGGAGCGCGGGGCGCAGTTGAAGGCGCACCTGGAGCAGATAGCCTGGGCGGGTGAGTTGGAGGGCTGGCTGACCAGGCCGCCGCGGATCCATTTGGTGGCGGGGCCGGCGGAAGCCGGGGTTTGGGAGCCGCTGTTCAGGCCGTGGGCCGATCCGGCGGTGGAGATCGTTCCCCCGGCGTCCCCGGCGGATTTGGCGGCCTTGAGCGCCGAGCGGGCCGGCCGGGACGGGACGACCACCAATCTGCTGCCCGCGGAATTCAGCGCGCGATACCACCAGCAATTGGTGGACCGGCTCTGGATGCGCGGGGTGTTGAGCGTAGTGGCGGTTTATCTTTTCGGGGTGCTGGTCTATTTTGGGATACTCTCCGGGTTGAAGCATCAATACAACCTGACGTGCGACAAGCTGGCGAGCATCAGTGCGGCGTACACCAACGCGATGGAGGACCAGGAGCAGATTCAAATTCTCCAGGAGCGCCAAAACCTCAAGTACGCCGCCCTGGATTGCTGGAGGGCGGTGGCGGAGAATCTGCCCGAGACGGTGACTTTGGAAGACATGTATTTCGCCCGCGACAAGTTTGATCTGCACGGCAGTTCGACGTCGGATGAAACGACGGACATCGCCAGCTTCAATGACGCGTTGCGGCACGCCCAGGATGCCAGCCACAGCGGCCCGCTTTTTTCGGAAGTCGGCGTGCCCCGGACCTCCAGCCACGGCAACAAAACCGATTGGACATTCAGTTGCGCGATCGTCAACAAGGAGGCCCCGTGAACACGTTTATTGACAGCCTGAATTTGCGCCCGGCGGAAAAGCGGATCATCGTCGTGATCGCGGTGGTAGCGTTTGTGGTGCTGGACCTGCTTTTTGTCCAGCCCCAATTCAAGGCTTATGGGAACATTAAGAGGCAACTGGACCTCACCCGCCAGGCCATTGCCAATCGCTCCGCCATGATCGAAATGGACAACAATCCGACCAACGGCTATAAGCGGCAATTGGAGCAGTTGAGAAAAGGGGAGGGCAATTCGTTGGCGACCAACTACAGCGGCGAGATTCAGTTGCAGACCACGGTCCACCGAAAAGCGGTGGAGTCTGGGGTGAACGTCTCGCAGTACGACCCCGTGAATCTGGTGCATCTGGGGACTAACGCGGCCTCGCAGTTTTTTGAGTCCCAGTCCATCAGAATCTCCGTGGAAGCCCGGGAGGAGAATCTGGTGAATTTTCTCTACAGCGTGGGCAATGATCCGGCGATGATTCGGGTGCGGGAACTGGACTTGAAACCCGTTGAGCCAAACCGGTATCAACTCAAGGGCATGATCACCTTGACGGCGGATTACAAGAAGAGCGACAAGGCAGCGGCCACCAAACTGGTTCCAGCTAAGACTTTGGTGCTGCCCAAAAACGCCGCCAAAACTCCCGCGCCCGTCCCCCAAAAAACCGGCACACCGCCCGGCCCGCCTCCCAACGCCAGAGGGCAGTCCGCGCCATCGGGGCCGCCCTCCAATGCCAGAGGTCCCGCCGCGCCGGGGCAAAGGGCTCCCAATGCCGGAGGTCCGGCCGCGCCGGGGCAAAGGGGCCCCAATGCCAGAGGTCCTGCCGTGCCAGGGCAAAGGGCTCCCAATGCCAGAGGGTCGTCCACTTCCGCGCCGCCGCCGTTCCCTGTGCCTTCTCCATCGCCGCCCGCCGGCCAGAAACCCGCCGACGCGGGAAATAACCAGTGAACACATTATGAAGCTCAAACACGTTTTCTCATCGTCCCTGTTGCTGGCGCTGGCGCTAGCGGCCAACGCGCAGCCCGTTCCCGGACTGCCGCGCGCGGGGAACCCACTGAGTATGCCCAGGACCAATACGACCGCGCTGCCCGCGCCTCCCGCTCCCGCTCCCGTCCCGCCCGCAAGCCCCGCCGCGCCCGCGGCCGCCGTGGAACCTGCCGACATCAAATACAATTGGACCATGCCTGTGGATCAGGTGCTGGACATCTACGCGGATTTGGTCGGGCGCACGGCGCTGCACACATCGGCGGGGCCGATGGCGGTGGCCGGCACTTCCACGATCACGCTCAAGACCCAAAGGGACTTGACGAAAACCGAAGCGATCCAAGCCCTGGAAACGATCCTGGGAATGAATGGCATCACCATAGTGCCCATCGGGGAGAAATTCTTCAAAGTGGTCAGTGAGGCGACCGCGCCGGGGGGAGGCGGCAATTATTCCACCAACGCCGCCGGGAGTCTGCCGGATTCGGGCAGGTTCATCACGGAAATCGTGCAACTCAAATACGCCGACCCGCAACAGGTGGTCCAGGCCCTGACCTACTTCGCGAAATCACAATCCAGCATCATCTATATTCCCAGCACGCAAAGCCTCATCTTGCGCGACTACACGGAGAACGTGAAGCGCATGCTCGAAATGCTGGAGAAAATTGACGTGACCTCGCCGTTGATCATCAAGCCGGCAGTCATCCCGATCAAGTATGCGCTGGCGTCGGACATTGCCAGCGCGCTGAGCCAGTTGGGCGCCGGCGGCGGCACGGCGGTGGGCAGAAGCTCCTCTGGAGCGGCTTTTCAGACCGGGCCGACCGGCACCGCCGCCGGCGGGGGCGCGCCGGCGGCAGGCGCGGCCTTTGGCGGCCCCACGCAGGCCGGGCCCAGCACCGGGGCCGCCGGAGCCAGAAGCAATTTCGGCCAAAGGCTGGGGAACATCGTCAACGGCGCGGGGGGCGGGGCCGGAGGTTTTTCCTTGTTTGGGCAGACCAAAATCATCGCCGACGAGCGGACCAATTCCCTCCTGGTCTTCGCCAACGACGAGGACATGAAAGTCATCAGGGATATCATTAGCAAGCTGGACGTGGTTTTGGCCCAGGTGCTCATTGAGGCGGTCATCCTGGAAGTCAACCTGAGCAACACCAGAAACACCGGCGTGAGCTATCTGCAGCAACAGCAGACCGTGCATAATATAACCGGCGCCGGAGGAGTGAATAATTTAAGCTCCGGGGCCAGCTCGTTTTTGACCGGCTCGTCCGCCTCGAGCACCAATGGAAACGGCGCCATCGGCAGCGCGATCGGCAGTTCGGTCCTGGCCAGCCTGCCGGGCGGATTCAGTTATTTCGCCAAATACGGCAACGACCTGGATGTGGTGTTGGAGGCGGTCGCCGGAGACAGCCGCATCAGCGTCCTTTCGCGCCCGCGCATCCAAACTTCGCACGCGGTGGAGGCGGAGTTGTTCATCGGCAACACGGTCCCCTATGTGACCGGGACCATGAATTACGGTTATTCCACCGGCCCCAGTTCCACTTACACGGAAAAGGAAGTGGGCATCCGACTCCGCGTCTTGCCGCTCATCAACCCGGATGGGCTGGTGGTGATGGATATTGACCAGGAGATCGAGCAATTGGGTCCGTCGGTGGCAATTCCCGGCGCGGGCAATGTCCCCACCACCACCAAACGCGACGCGGGGGCCAAGGTGGCCGTCAAAAGCGGCGAGACCATCATCCTGGGCGGATTCATCAGCGCGAGCCGTTCCAAGACTTACGCAGGCGTTCCGTGGATGATGGACATTCCGGTGCTGGGCCAATTGTTCAAAAGCACGGCCGTTGACAACGAACGCACCGAACTGATTGTTTTGATGCGGCCCACGGTGCTCAAGACCCCGGAAATCGCCGCCAAAGTGGCCATGGATCAAAAGCATCAAATGGCCGCCGTGGAACAAGCCGAAATGGAAATCCGGGCGGATGAGGATACACGCAACGCCGCCGCTGCCGAGGAACTGAAACAGGAAAACGAGCGAAGAGCCAAGATGGCCGCAAAACTCGGAACCAACGGTCCCGTCAACTTGGATTTGAGCAACACCCAAACCAACGCCGCGTCCCAGACCGAGATGGAGCAGCCGTAGCGCGGGAAGGCCGGAATGTCTTCAGTCTGGACAATCCGGGTCAATGGTAAAGGTGGTCCAGGCCGCGCCGGCCGAATTCCGCCGCGAGCATCACCAGCGCCACGCCCACGACGGGCGCCAGGTCCACCCGGCCGATCCGCAAGGGAAGCCATCGCAGCGGGCGCAGCAAGCCGCGCGCGGTGGTGTTGACAAAGTTCCAGAAGGGAAAATCGCCCAGGTAAACGTAGCTGTTGAGCAGGTGCAACAGGAGCAATCCCACCACCAGGAATTTGAGGACGAAGTAAACCGCCAGGCCGATCACCGCCCCCTGCGCCAGCAGATGCCAGGGGGTGACCTTGGGCACCATGCCGAAGCGCAAGAGAAGCGGGTTCAGCAAAAACCAGAGGAGAATGGTCACCAGCATGGGCAGCAGCAGCTTCGCCGCGTTGGGCCAGCGTCCCAGCGCGCCCAGATGCCGCCGCACCAAACGCTGCGCGGGGTCGGCATCCGAAACGGGGGAATGGAGCGAGGAGAGGGCCAGCAGACACAAATAAAAGACGCCCAGAGTGGCGCCGAAGCTGAAGCAGGAAAAGAGGAGCATTCGCCCAAGGAAATCGCTGCGGAACGGAAGCCGGATGGGGCCAAGGGGAATGCCCGGCAGCCAGTCCAGTTGCGGCCCGGCCTGCCAATAGAAAACCGCGCGCCCCAGCAGCAGGGCGAGCAAGGCCAGGAGATAAAACTGGCGGGCGCGCGGCGGCGTCACCCGCCGGGACGGGGACAGGGCCGGCGTCTGCGCCGGCGTCCTCACGGCCGGCGGGGCGGCGCGCCAGTTCAGCCAGAGCAGAAGGCCGGCCACATTGAGTATGAAGTCAAGCAGACTCATCCGGCAGTGTTCGTTGCGGGAACTGTAAGTTCCGGCGGCGAATATTCAACTGAAAACTCGCGCGGCGGCTCAGGCCATCATTTGCAGAAGTGTGTCCGCCATTT
>JBEKOF010000252.1:0-7106 GCA_049522055.1 Verrucomicrobiota bacterium
AATGAACATGAGCAAAGAGTTGAAAAAGGATTGGCTGCCGAAGTTGCAGGAGCGTTATGCCCATCGTCACCGTGAGGGCAAAAGCCGGATGTTGGACGAGTTGTGTGAGGACTATGGATATGGGCGGCTGGAAGACCCGGCGCTGGTGGGGGCGATCAGCGCGTTGTATCGGGAGGTCTGGGCTCCATGGCAAAACTTTTTTTTGCCCTGTTTGAAGTTGGAGCAGAAGTGGCGGGAGGGCAGTCACTGGCGCAAGCCTGAGAACACCAGTGACCAAAAGAGTAATCGCCGCCACAAAAGGAATTGACTGGATTACCGTGTCCATGCGCGTCAAGTCGTCACCGGAAATGCTCACCGGCCCGAAATCGAAAGTGCAAGTCGTTCATAATCAACCATGCCTTTGCTTAATCTACCGCGCCGATTCATATGTTGAAACACAAAAATCCAGTTACTCGGGAAGGGCGGTCAATGCGGCGGATGTCCGACAAAAATCGAATGTTTTCCATAGTGGGCCCGCAGAGAAATTAATCGAGCAGAACCGGTAGCGAGCCATTCAGCTCGCCGGTTCTGCGGTCGAAGGTTCGTTGGACTTGGATTTATCGGGGCCATTGGGGTCAGTTCCGCATAAGCGCATATTATTGATTTTCGTCTCGGCGCAGCAGGTTGGCCAAAGCACCGGCCGCTTCCATCTTCAAGCGTCGGGCAATCCATCGCAAGCTCATGGTTGTTCCCTGGCGGAAACCACGGGCCATTCAGAATCTAACGGCTCCCTGAAGCCTCCTAACGGCCATTCTAACGGGGCCAACCTCAAAAAACACCCATGTTTGCAAGGGTCCTAACGGGTTAACGCCTCCAGACCCCTGGGGAGTGGGGAGCGCGTGCGTCCCGCGCGCCGTGTTTGGCGTGCCGCCAAACACATTCCGGCCTCCATTCTTTGAGAGTGGCCATATACGCTCGGCCAAACCATGCTTTTGCTCAATTCGAATCGCAACCAATTGCGCCGCAAAGGCTTGTTCCACTGGCAAGGCCGCCCCTTCGTAATTAATCACACTTCCTATCAATTACAAGCTTGACAAATCGCCGGCACTATGATTCAATGGAAAGCATGAGACACGAAGTGTCCGTCCCTTGGCCGGGCGAGACGGGAAGCCGGGCTTGCCGCGCCGTAGCTTTCCTGTCCTCAATCTCGTCCGTAGCTTTCCTGTCCTCCGAAACTTTAGCGAAGGGGGAAGCGAAGGCGGGCCTGCCCACCGTAGTTTCCCTGTCCTCCGTAGCGTTGGCGAAGGAGGAAACGAAGGAGCGTTAAACCCAGTCAAAGTAAAAAAATGGCTTGACCGCAAACACCTTAATCCTTAGCGAGATGCTTATGATTAACCAATTCAAACCAATCCAATCCCAGCGAACACGCCACCCCAATAAAGCCCAATCAAGGTAAATCAAGGTAAATCAAGCATCCTTTTTGACAAAGCATCTTTTTTGACTTGCCCATTCCGCGCCTGTCCACTTCACTAAAACCATGTCCGAACTACTCCCTATTTCGCGCCGATCTTTCCTCTCCCAATGCACCGCCACCGCCGCCGCCACCAGCCTCACCTGGTTGGTCGAGACCGAACCTGCCTCCGCCCAGGGCGCCGCGCCCGCCGCCCCCGGCGCCAGCGAGCAACCCGGCGTTCAACCAGTCAAGCTCGACTGGCTCGACGGCAAGCCCCCCGCCGTCCGCCAGAGCGTCAGTTGGGGTGTGCCCTGGCCAAAGGGCAAGGTGCGCAAGACTGATTCTTTCGCCCTCAAAACCGCCGACGGCAACGCCGTCCCGGCGCAGTCCTGGCCGACGGCCTATTGGCCGGACGGCTCGATCATGTGGAGCGGACACACTATCACCGCCACCCCAGACATGGCCGGCCCGTTGGAAATCAGCGTCGGCGCCACGGCCGATCCCGCCTTCAAGATCGCCTGCTCGCAAGACAGCCAGGCCATCACCATAGACACCGGCGTCATCCGCGTGCGCCTGCCCAAGCAGGGATCCAGCCTCATCGAGTCCATCTTCCTCGGCGACCGCAAGATCGCCCAGGACGGCAAACTGGTCTGCCAGCTTGAAGATCGCTCGGATTTGGAGACCGCCCGCACGATCCGCCAGGAAGACTTCATCAGCCGGATCAAGACCGTCACCCTGGAACAGCAAGGCCCCATCCGCGCGGTGGTCAAGGTCGAAGGCGATCACAAGTCCGCCACTTCCGCCCGCGCCTGGCTGCCCTTCGTCGTCCGGTTCTACTTCAGCGCCGGCCTGGACTCCATCCGCATCGTCCATTCCTTCGTCTTCGACAGCGACGGCCAGAAGGACTTCATCAAGGGTCTGGGGATTTGGTTCTCCGTCCCGCTTCGCGAAGAAGTCATCAACCGGCATGTCCGTTTCGGCGGCGATGAAGGAATGTGGGCCGAGCCGGTTGAGCCTCTGGTGGGCCGGCGCGTCATCACTTCCGGCGACCAAAGCCAGATCTTCCCCACCCAGCTTGCCGGCCAGCGCATCCCCAATGCCGATCAATATGTCCCGGCCCAGCAGCAGTACATCCGCGACATCGCCAACTGGGACGACTACAAGCTCACCCAAGCCAACGCCAACGGTTTTGTCATCCAGAAACGCACGCAGTCCAAGAGCTCCTGGCTCCACGCCGCCGAAGGCAAACGCGCCCTGGGCCTGGTGTTCCTGGGCGACGTGACCGGCGGCCTGGCTGTGGACGTGAAAAAGTTCTGGCAGAAAAACCCCTCCGCGCTGGAGATTCACGGCGCGACCTCGCCCTTGGGCGAACTGCGCGTCTGGCTCTGGTCCCCGGACGTCCCTGCCATGGACATGCGGCACTACGACATCAAGGGACATGGCCTGGACATGGCCTATGAAGACTGGAAAGAGGGCTGGGATTCGCCCCTGGGCGTGGCCAACACCGCCGAACTGACGCTCTGGGCCTTTCCCAGCGTCCCGGCCAATGCGGACCTGGTGAAGATGGCCCAAGCCGGCGCCGAGCCGTCCCTGCTGGTCTGCGCGCCGCGCTACTATCACGATCAGCGGGCCTTCGGCTTCTGGAGCCTGCCCGACCGCTCCAGTGCCGTTCGCCGGTCCATGGAGGATCAAAATGAGGCCGCCATGATCTTCTACCGCGACGAGGTGGATCAGCGCTCTTGGTACGGCTTGTGGGACTACGGCGACATGGGGCGCATGTACGATGAAATCCGCCATGTCTGGCGCTACGACATCGGCGGCCAGGCATGGAACAACACCGAGTTGCTCCCCGATTTCTGGCTCTGGTACAACTTCTTGCGCACCGGCAGGGCCGACTACTTCCGCCTCGCCGAAGCCATGACCCGCAACACCAGCGAAGTGGACATCCATCACCTCGGACGCTTTGCTCCGCTCGGCTCCCGCCACAACGTCAACCACTGGGGCGACGGCGCCAAGCAGCCGCGCATCAGCCTGGCCGGGCTGAAGCGTTTCTACTACTTCCTGACCACCGACGAGAGAATCGGCGATTTGATGCGCGAACAGCTCACCGCCGACGCCACCTATGCCCAGGTCAAAAAGACCGACCCGCGCATGCCGGAAAGCGGCCAATACGCCAGCGCCAGCTTCGGCACCGATTGGGCCGCCTATTGCAGCAACTGGCTCACAGAATACGAACGCACCCTGGACACCCGCTGGCTCGACAAGATCAAGGCCGGGATGGATTCGCAGCTTGCCTTGGCCGGCGCGCCCGGCCAGTTGCTGGGGGCAGGCCCCTATGATCCCGCCACCGGCAAGTTCATGGGCGGCGGGCGCGGCGGAGGGCGGGGCGGAGGCGGAGGCGGCGGAGGGCCTACCGGTTTCGATCTGCTCTTTGGAACCGTCGAAGTCATGGCCGAGCTGGAACTCGTCGTCGAACATCCCAACTATTGGGAGGCCTGGCACCAATACGCCGTCCGCACCGTCGGCCAGCCCATGGCCTACGCCGCCTACGTGACCAAGGACGCCGCCCTCGGCCGGCAAGTGGCGCAAACCCTCATCGCCGCCTCCCAGCACCACGAGATCCGCCCGGGCGCCTTCGGGGTCAATTTCGACGTCAAGCCCCATCGCGTCACCGGCCCGGATGTGCCCAGCCCCGTGTGGGAACTTGAGGGCCGGCCCGAGGCCGGACCCGATGCCCACCGTCTGCTCGTCCTGATCGAATCACTGGATTGGGCCGGCGAATACTTGCCCAAGGAGTAAAACCGGCCCCGTCGCCATCCACCAAACCCACATACCAACTCATCCCCTATGCTCACCCGGCGGCAATTCATCGGCGGCATCGTGACCCTGCCCTTCGCGGCCAGATTGGCCCGCGCCCAAACCACGCCGGAAATCCCGCCCGACAAACTCTCGGATTTCTCCAAGCGCCTGCGCCCAATTGGACGGATTCTCGAACTGGAAGGTTATTACGTCTGGTGCAACGCGCCCATCGAGGGGCCGGACGGCAAAACCCATCTCTTCTTCTCCCGCTGGCCGGCCAAAAAAGGAATGGGCGGCTGGATCAATTCCTCCGAAATCGCTCACGCCGTCGCCGACGCCCCCGAAGGGCCTTACGCGGTGCGCGGCACCGTGCTAGCCCCGCGCGGACCGGGTTTCTGGGACGCCACCACCTGCCACAATCCTCACATCAAGAAAGTCGGCTCTCGTTATGCCTTGTTCCACATGGGCAACTCCAACGGTCAAACCGACACCAAGCGTATCGGCCTGGCCCTGGCCGATTCGCTGGAAGGACCCTGGCAGCGCTCCGACGCGCCTCTGCTCCAGCCCGGCCCGCCCGGCGCCTGGGACGACCATTGCACCACCAACCCCTCCTTGATCCAACACCCCAACGGCCAGTTCTGGCTTTATTACAAATCGTGGAACACCGCCGAATACGATCACGGCCAGCCGCCCATCCGCGGCAACCGCAAGTACGGCCTGGCCACCGCCGACCTCTTGCAAGGGCCTTATCGCCGCCATCCCCGCAACCCCTTGATAGATTTCTCCGGCCGCGGCCAGAACCGCCAGTGCGAGGATGCCTTCGTCTGGCTCCAGGACGGCAAGTTCAGAATCATCGCCCGCGACATGGGCGTCTTCAATCAGGAAGTCGGGCTGATCATGGAGTCCGAAGACGGCCTGGCCTGGTCGGAGCCGCTCATCGCCTATCTCCCCGTCCGTGCCTATGTGGAGCAGCCGCCCGCACCCAAGCATCTGACCAAATATGGCCGGTTCGAGCGCCCTCAGCTTCTATTGCGCGACGGCAGGCCCGCCTACCTTTTCACCACCACCCAGGGCGGCAAATACGAAACCGCGTCGCCTTTCCTTTTCAAGATCGTGTAAATGGACACCTCGAAGTTATGGGAAACGATTGAATGGAATACTTATAACACATTGACGCCAAGTATGTTACGATTATGGCAGGGTCAATAGTCGCGGCTTCGGGCTGTTTTTATTTCGCCCGATTCCAGGCCCGCGGGCACCGGTCGTTCATCCTGCTTGGCAACTTCCGCCGGCTTGCCGGTCTGAAGCCTCGTATGCCATGGCCATCCACCATCCGAAAAGTGCCGCCGCCATGCCCGCCAGCAGATCAACGAAGTAATGGAAACGCAGATACACAGTGGAAAAAGCCAGCAGCAGGCAGGGGGCCAAAACCCGCCAGAACCGCCGCCGCCAATGCTGCCAGTCAAACATAAGCAGGTAAAGTGTCGCCGCCACATGCATGCTGGGGAACGCATCCACACCGTTGCTCGCGTCGTTGACCGTCTGGAGAGTCCAGCCCAGCACCCACTGGCCCTGCAGCGGCCTTGCGAAGCTCATGCAGCGCAGCGGGCCGCCCGCCGGCAAGACCGTGTAGCCCATGAACACCAGCCCATAGATCGAGAACAAGCCCACGATGCACTTGCGGAACAGCCGCACATCCCGAATGCAGTAATGTCCAGGCCCCGCAATCAGGTAGTAAAAGAAGAACAGGTAGCCCGCCATCGCCAAATCTTCCAGCCACGGTTTCAGCCACGGTTCACAGGCCACGGCTGGCGTTTGACCCACCAGGCTCCGGTCCCATTGCAGCAGCAGGCCGTCCACCCCCGGAATCCCCAGCAAGGGCACCGCCACACCCATCGCATAGAAACTGACTCCCATCGCCGCCGGATAAAATAAAAGCCGCACACGCCACCGCCACGGCGTCAGATTCCGCTCCGCCCAGAAAAAAACCGCCACGCCCGCCATCAAACATCCGAAAAAAACAAATGACCAGGCTCGCGCCGCGCCCCCATGCGCAAACAACCGCAAACCAGTGAGCAAAAGAAAAGCTCCGAACACCCATTCATGCGGCAAAACGGCGCCCAATCTCAGCCGCTTGTTTTTACAAGAACTAAAGTTCATCACCAAAACTGGAATTGCGGTCAGACAATCATCCGTAAGACACTCTGCCAAAAAGGGTTATTGACGCCAAGCAAAATCGGTCGTCACCTCTCCTGACACCCGAACAAATAGGCATGATGCCGCCTAACGCGGGTTATCGAGGGATTGGGTAATGAGGCTGGAAGCGCTGCGGGAACGGCGCAGGAAAAGGAGAATAAGGACGACGGCAATGGCCAGGAGCGAAAAGGCGATGACCAGCAACGCAATGTGGCCGCCAGGCGCGGGCGCGACGACTGCCGTTTGCGCAACCGGCGGCGCGGGCGCGACGGCGGGCCGGGCAGTCTGGACGGGCGGCGGGGTGACAACGGATGCCGGTTGGACCGGCGTCGCGGGGACCGCAGGCGCGATGGTGGCTGCCGGGACGGGCGGCGGCGCGTCCGCCGGCGCCAGGGTGACTTGCGCCAGGGCTGCGGGGACGGCGGGCGCGGCGCTGACGGACGCGACGGACGGCGACGCGGGCACAAGCGCGACTTGGACCTGGGCGGCGGGGACAGCGGGCGCAACCGTGGCTGCCGGGACGGGCGGCGGCGCGGACGGCTGGGCGGCAACGGCAGGCTCGGCAGGCGGGGGCGGTTGTTCTGTGGCAGCCTCCGTTGGACTGCTTGAAAGGGAGCCGGGTTCCGGGGTATTTGTCAATATGATTTCAAAATGGCGCGGCGGGGCCGGCTTGGGGATG
>JBEKOF010000253.1:0-7025 GCA_049522055.1 Verrucomicrobiota bacterium
TGTCCCCAAAACCGGCCTAAATCTCCTGTGAATAACTTCTATGAAAAAGCAATTTACAAGCCAGAGAACAACTTGCGCAATTGTCACTTTTGAAGCTCCGATTTCTCCGATTTCTCCGATTTACGGCTGCGCCTGCGGTGGCGCCGCCGGAGGCGCCGCAACGTCGCGGTGAATGATCGCCTCTCCTTCGGCGACCTTGAGGTCCAGCCCGGAGAGGTCCAGGTCGTTGGCATTCTCAATCGCCAAGCCCCGCTGGGCCGTGACTTTGAAGTTCTCGAATTTGACGTTCTGGATGGGGCTTTCCTTGAGGCCGCTGATGGTGCCGACGGACCGCGCCGTGCCGGCAAAGTTGATGAACTCCACGTTGCGAACCACAGTCAGAACCTTGGCGGGCGGCGCGATCGGCGGCACCATCCGCCACGCCATGGTGAACTCCACCGCCTGGCCGACGTTGGTCATTTCAATGTCGCGATACATGATGTCCTCGATCACCCCGCCGCGGCTGGGTTGGGACTTGAAACGGGCGGCCTCGCCGGTGCCGGTGAATTTGCACCTTTGCACCAGCACGTGGCGGATGGACCCGCTGACTTCCGACCCCATGGTAATCCCGCTGCCCGCCCCAATGACACAGTCGCTGATGGTGATGTTCTCCGAGGGCCGGTTGACCCGCAGGCCGTCGGCGTCCTTGCCGCATTTGATGGCGATGTCGTCGTCGTTGCAATCAATGTCGCAGCGGGAAATCTGAACATTGCGCGAGGAATCAACATCAATGCCGTCGGAACTGGGGATGCGCTCGATGGCGCGGATGTTCAAGTTGTCCACCACCACGTCCTGGCTGTAGAGGATGTGCAGGCACCAGACGGCCTGGCGTTGCAGCCGCAAGCCGGCAATGCGCACGCCGCCGCAGTTGCTGAAGCAAATGAGCCGGGGCCGTCCTCCGCCGCGGCGCGCGAGGGAGTTGGTGCCAGAGGCATTGGTGGAAAGGTCCGCCGGCCTGGCGCCGCGGGCGCCCTGGGCGGCTGGTTGGGCGTTGGTTTGCCCCGCCCCGCCCCGGCCGCGTCCGCCGCCGCCCCGCTGCATCCACAAGTCGCCTGAGCCGTCAATCATGCCTTCGCCGGTGACCTGGACATTGGTCATGCCGTCGAAGTTGAGGAAGGCGCAGGTCCAGAGGCGCTCGACGCCTTCCCAACGCGTGTTGACCTGCGGATAATCCTCCGGATTGGCCGTGCCCTTGAGCACCCCGTCCTTCTCCACCAGGAGGTTGACCCCCGGTTTGAAAAACAGCGCGCCGCTCAAAAACGTGCCTTTGGGCACCACCACCACTCCGCCGCCGCTGCCGGCGCAGCGGTCAATGGCCGATTGAATCGCCTTGGTGTTCACGGTCTGGCCGTCCCCGACCGCGCCGGAATCGGTGATCAGGCAGCGCATGGCCACCGAGCCGGCGTCGGCGGCCGCGGCGGTTGGCGTGGCGGCCCACAGGCCGGCCAGCGCGAGCAGGATCATGCAGGCCGGCTTGGCGGCATTGGCGTTCACAACCCCGGGCAGGGCGGGCTGGCCGCGCTCTGGAGTTGGTCGTTGTCCGCTCGCGGCGCATTCCGGGCGGGAGCCGCAAACCGCGCTTGAAGACCTGAAATTCATTTGCCAACAAGCTTGAAGGAGCCTGCTGCCAAATGCAAACCCCATTTTGAATCTGAGAGGACAAGATGGTGCGCGCTGCAGGTTTTGAACCTGCGACCCCTACCGTGTGAAGGTAATGCTCTACCACTGAGCTAAGCGCGCAAAATTGCTGATGGTCAAGGCCTTATAGCGTGTTTTAAACGACTTTCATTTCCGACTTGTAACCTGCTTTTGCACCAAAATCGCCTCAATTCAACATACGGAGATTATACCGCCAGCCGAATCACGGCAAGCGATTTTGGCGACCAAGATTGGGTCAAGACTCCGCCGCTTTCGCATAAGACCCTGATTCATGATGTCTTGGCACCGGTTCATCGGCACCGCGTCATGGCAAAACATCACTTCAGTTGGACAGTTGTGCCGCGCTGAGCGGCTTCGAACCCGCAGCGCATTACCGCAAAAAGGTAATGCTCTACCACTGAGCTAGGGCGAACATGAGCCGTGACCCAGAAGTAAATGAATCCAGATGCCTTTTCGTCGGGATGGAGTAATTTCCCATTATGAATATCACGCCATCGCTTTTTCATGCCCACATCAAGTGTCCGACCAAATGCTGGCTCAGGTTTACAGGCGAACCAGCGACCGGCAATGCTTACGCCGAATGGGATCAGAGGCAAAATGAAACATACCGGAATGCCGCAATCGAACGCTTGCGATCTGAAGTGCCGCGAGAGCAGTGCGCCGTCGCCCCCGCCCAAGAAAGCCTAAGTACATCCAAGTGGCGGCTGGGACTCGACGTTGCCGTTGCGACAGCCCAGGATCTCGAAACGCGCCTCCACGCACTTGAGCGTGTTCTTCCGCAGGGGCACGGCAAATCCGCCCAGTTCATCCCCATCCATTTTGTATACAACAACAAGCTCGGCAAAGCCGAAAAACTGCTGCTGGCGTTCGATGCGTTTGTGTTGTCCGAAATAATCGGGCGCGAAATCAGCGTCGGCAAAATCACTCACGGCGACGACCGCTCCATGCTAAAAGTGAAAACGTCGAGCCTGGCCGGCGAAGTACGAAAGCGTCTGGATAAAATTGCGGCATTGTTGTCCAACCCGACCCCACCAGATCTTATCTTGAACCGTCATTGCGCCGAATGTGAATTCCAACTCCGCTGTCGGCAAAAAGCAATCGAGAAGGACGACCTCAGCCTCCTGTCGAGAATGAGCGAAAATGCCCTCAACAAAAGTGCTTAACCTGCAAATACATGGGTGTGGACTTTCTGGACTTCCTCCGTTCCGGTGAAAAGGACATTCACGCCTTCGCGGAAAACCAGCCAAGGCGAAAACGGCGATTACCGTGCAGCAAAGTCGAGAACTCTGGGACGCGCTCGATTGAATAATTCCCGCGGCCGTGTGGGCACGCGGTTCGGCACCACGCACTCAATGGCGGACGGCACGGCCTTGCACCCATTTTTTCCCATCCTCTGTGGTTTGGTAACGCTGTAGTCGACTTTTTGGTTTGTCGGGAATTGTCCGCTCAAGCCAGTTCTTGGCAATGAGCGCATTGGGGTAATTCTCCCGAAATGTCCGGCGATGTTTGAGGCGAAAAAGAGCCTGGATTTCACCAGCTTTGCGGGGTTGCTCGCAGAACCGGAGAACCCTGACCGCGACTTGTCCGGTGAGTTGTTCGGTCGCCATACCGCAATTACAAAACGCCGTTACTTGCCAACAACTAACGACGTATGGTAAGTTCGCTTGTATGAAGTCGAATCGTTCGAAAATGACAATGGCCACGAAACCTGGCGCAATCCTGCGGGTGCGATCCGCTTCGATTAGCCGTGTCGGTATTCGGAAACTTGCTCGCGACGGGAATTTGATCCAGTTGGGGCGGGGGATTTACCGCGTGGCCGACGCCCCGCTGGAGTCCCACGAGGATCTTGCCCTGGTCGCGCTGAGAAAGGAAGGCGCCGTGATCTGCCTTCTCTCGGCGCTGCGCTTCCATGAACTCACCACGGAAAGTCCGGGTTCCGTCTGGATCGCCGTGGAAAACCACTCGCGGACCCCGCGCATCGAGTCGCTGAAGCTCAAGGTTCATTACTTTTCGGGAGCCTCTTATCGCGAGGGGATTGAAACACACATTATTGCCGGCGTTCCAGTGAAAGTCTATTCCGTCGAAAAAACCCTGGCCGATTGCTTCAAATTCAGAAACCAGATTGGCACTTCAATCGCGGTGGAGGCCCTCAAAGATGCGTGGAAAAAGCGAAAAGTGAAGACGGAAAGCATTTACCATTTTGCCCGCGTTTGCCGCGTCCTTAATGTGATGCGCCCGTATTTGGAAGGAGTTTTGGAGTGAACAAAAAAGGCAGGAATGTCGCCGCCTCCGTCCAGGCAAAACTGTTGCAGATTTCGCGCAACTCGAAGCTGTCGTTGCAGGATTTGCTGGAGCGTTACTGCACGGAACGTCTTCTCTACAGGCTATCACGTTCTCCATACCAGTCCCGTTTTATCCTCAAAGGGGCGATGCTCCTGATTGCCTGGGGCGAGGGATCAAGTGAACGCGTCACCCGTGATGCAGACTTGCTGGGTCTTGGCGACAATTCTCCGGTCGCAGCGGCGGCCACTTTTCGAGAAATTTGCAACTTCAAGGTGGAGGATGACGGAGTGGGGTTCGAGACCGACAGCGTGAAGGCGGAGGAGATTCGAGCGGAGCAGGAATACGTGGGCGTGCGGGTGACTCTGCACGCGCGTGTTGGAAAAGCCCGCATTCCTGTGCAAGCCGACATCGGTTTTGGGGACGCCTTTACAATGGAGGCGGAGGAAATCGAATTTCCATCATTGCTGGAAATGCCAAAGCCGGTGCTGAGAGCCTACACCAAGGAGACATCACTGGCTGAAAAGTTCGAGGCGATGGTCACTCTTGGGGAAAGGAATTCCCGTATGAAGGACTATTTTGACGTCTGGTTGCTTGCCCGGCGATTTGATTTCAAGGGGGAGATTTTGGCCAAGGCTATTGCCGTGACCTTCGCCCGCCGTAAAACGGAAATTCCGTCGGCTGTTCCGGTCGGTCTCAGCCCAGGCTTCGCCACGGATTTGACCAAACAAAACCAGTGGAAAGCTTTTTGGCGAAAAGCCGTGCGAACAGAACCAATCCCGGATTTCAAAGAGGTGATCGAACACGCCGGGGAATTTCTTCTGCCGGCCGCACAAGTCGCGCTGACAGCCACAAAATGGCAGGGCGTATGGAGCAAGGGCGGCCCCTGGCGTTTGCCAAAAAGCCGTTAAATGAGGGGGCATCATTAGCGCAAGAACTGTTTGAAGAACTTGCACCCGACTTGTAACCCGGCCTAAAAATTTGGGATTACATGAGATCGCATGGGATGCCATCAAAAGGCGAACGATCACCAATGGAATCAAGGGTTTCGCAATGGTCGCACATCAAAATGAACGGGAGCTAAAAGCGGCTAAAACTGGCCGTTTTATAGTGTGAAGGTAATGCTCTACCACTGAGCTAAGCGCGCAAACCAAAATATATTCAAGGTGTTAGAAATATTCCGGGCAACCGAAAAACCAAACTCGTAAGCCAAACTTGTAACCCGGACGATTTGGTGGGTATTCCTGCATGAAAATGATGCTGGAACAGAACCCCAAACCGACGGCAGAGCAGCCGGTGTTTTACAAAGTTGCCGAGAACTTGTTTCGCCTCGAATCATCAGGAGGATATTATGCCTTCGTCAAATAAGGCGGCAAGCAATTTCGTCGCTCGCTCAAAACGAAGGACCGGAGGCTGGCGGACCGCCGCCTGAAGGAACTCAAGGAGCAGATTGGCGGGCTGTCGCTGGCGGAGGACTCCGCCCTGGGCTTGCCTCCGCCGCACGCTATGGGAGGACGTCGCAAGAAATGTTCCAGAAAAATGATGTCTGCATTTCATCGGTCATCGAAGGACTCCGCAATAGTCGAGAGCTGCCCTGGCAAAGCGCTGGAACGGACCGCTCTAAAGAATTTCCCCTCTTGCACAATCCTGTGCTGCCGGTCTAATCTGGCTCCCGGTCATGAAAACGACGCTTCGCCTCTTCACCGTCATTCTGTGCCTTGTCTCCGCATCAACCCACGCACAGTCGAAAGCGCCGGATGCCTTCGAGCAGAACCGGAAATTGGGCCGCGGCGTGAACATCCTGGGTTACGATCCGATCTGGAGCTCCAGGGACCAGGCGCGGTTTCAGGAGAAATACTTTCGGCTCCTCAAAGAGGCCGGCTTCAGCTCCCTGCGCATCAACCTGCAGCCGTTCCGGTACATGAACGCGACCAACGGCTGGGCGTTGCCTGACTCGTGGTATGTCGTCCTCAATTGGGCAACCAATGGCGCGCGGCAGCAAGGTCTGGCGGTCATTCTCGACCTGCATGAATACACCACCCTCGCCGATAATCCCGAAACCAACAGGGAGAGATTCCTCGCCTTCTGGCGGCAGATTTCCACCCGTTATCAAAACGCCCCTGACGACGTCTTTTTTGAGGTTCTCAACGAACCGAACGGGCAACTCACCCCCTCGCTTTGGAATGACTACTTTAGCCAGGCGCTGGCCATCATCCGGGAGAAAAATCCCACCCGTGCGGTCATCGTCGGCCCGGCGTTTTGGAACTCGATTGACCACCTGGCCGAACTGAAACTGCCGGAGCAGGACCGCCACCTGATCGTCACGGTGCATTATTACACGCCGATGGAATTCACGCACCAAGGCGCCGCGTGGGTGGCGGCCCAGCGGGACAAGGTGGGCGTGGACTGGGGCACACCCGAGGAAGTAGCCAGGATCGGACACGACTTCGACAGCGCGGTGGCCTGGGCCAAGGAGCACAACCGGCCCGTGTATCTGGGTGAGTTCGGCGCCTACGACAAGGGGGCCATGGATGCCCGCGCGCGTTACACTGGCAGCGTGGCCCGCGCGGCGGAACTGCGCGGCTGGAGCTGGAGCTATTGGCAGTTCGACAGCGATTTCATCCTCTACGACGTCAGACGCGACGCATGGGTCGAACCAATTCTGCGGGCGTTGATCCCCGTCCCGTCCAGCCAGCAATGACACGCAGATGGCAGCCGCCGGATTGGTCAGGATCAACCCGTGTTTGCGACCGCAATCGAAAACTGCTCGCAAGGTTTCCAGTTCATGCACGGAAGTTTGGCTGGCCGGCCTGGCTCCGCGCGTGATGGCCCAACGCGCTGCCGGATGACCAGGGCGCTGAACATCCTCACCAATCATGGCAGTTCAGCGCACCGCTCCGTCAGGGATTCGGTGTTGACGGCGCATTTCTTGATCCAAGCAAGGGGTTTTTCAATTTCTTCATATCTGCTGGCGCTTTTTATTATCCATCGAACGAAACCGCGAGAATGGCTTGCTCGCCCATTTCAATCCTGCGGTAATTCACGAA
>JBEKOF010000254.1:0-6999 GCA_049522055.1 Verrucomicrobiota bacterium
ACAAGCTGGCAGGGTCCAATCGTCGAAAGCCTCGGTGGCAGCGGGGAAATACTCGACCAAGGCTTGCTGGAGCTGATTGACGAGTAGCGTGCGCTGGCAAATCAAAACGACTTCATCCTGGCAGAGCAGGCGCAGTTGCACGGTCAGCGGGTCAGTGGGTTGGAGCGCTCTCCATCCCTGACTACGTGCGACAAATCGCGCCCATCCTTGCCCTCAATCTGTGCGCTTATTTGTGTATAGGCCCCGTCACCGTCCTTTGGAAGATGTTTATTTTCAGCAACTTGGGGATTTTCTGTGGAAGGTTCGATTCCCTTCACCCGCTCTATTCTCACTTCTTTCGTTGTAAATAAACGACTTACGAAAATTCACCACTCTAAAAGCTCAGGAATTGAGAATAAAAGTGAGAATAATAACTGCTGAAATCATGCAGCTTTCAACGCAAAAACCATTTGAATTCAGTGGCTTACAGCGTGAATAGCGACCAGAAAAAGTGAGAATAAAGTGAGAATACACGGAGTTTTGGCCCCTGACCTTTTCTTTGCAAACGAGACGCTCTATCTTGGTAATCTGTGTCACATTTTGACAGTTCGAGTGTTTTCGCTCTCTTTTTTGGAAATCCAGCACAGGAGTGGTTGCACTTCTCATTATGCAAGGGCCTTTATCCGCTTCACCGCTCATTTTCTGAACGGCTCTCTCCTTGGACATTCGAGACAATTTCGCCCATCGTGCTATGGCAGCAGCGGCAAGCCGGGCACGGTCCTCCGACAATTAAAAATCACCGCGAAGCGCGGTTGCGGACACGGGAACAAAACAGTGGCTAATCACCCGGTTTGTTCTATTTTAGTGTCGAGCACTCATGAGCAATATCACGCTGGTTTGGGAATCAGTCGGACGTGGAGAACGCAAAGCCACGGAGGAACTGTTTCCGCTGGTCTATGAAGAGTTGCGGCGGTTGGCGGCGGCGCGAATGGCAAGAGAGGCTGCGGGACACACATTGCAGCCGACGGCGCTGGTGCATGAGGCGTGGCTGCAACTAGTCGGTGAGGGCGACCGGACCTGGAAGAATCGGGCCCACTTCTTCGGGGCGGCGGCGGACGCCATGCGGCGCATCCTGATTGACAACGCGCGGCGCAAAGCCGCGTTGAAACACGGCGGCGGCCAGACTCGTGTCGCCATGGAGGATCTGGAGATCACGGCGGCGACGTTGGACGAGCATATCCTGATGATTGACGAAGCGTTGCAACGACTGGAGGCCGGTGACCCGGAAAAGGCGCGGATCGTGTCGCTCAAATTTTTTGGCGGACTGACCAATGAGGAGGTGGCGGAAAGTCTGGGCACCAGCGTGCGCACGGTGAAACGCCAGTGGGTTGTGGCCAGAATCAGATTATTCGGCTGGCTGAAGGAGCAGAGTTGATGAGTTCGGACGCCCAACTGGAGGAGGCGTTGTGTGTTGCCGCGTTGAATCTGCACAATCCGGCGTTGCAGGCGCAGTTTCTGGACCGGGCCTGCGCCGGCGATGCGCACTTGCGCGCAACGGTGGAAGCCATGTTACTGACCAACGCCGAGGCCGAGGATTACTTTGACCGGTGCCGGGCCGCGGTGAATGTCCCCAAACTGGACGCGCAGGCCGCGGACGTGATCAAGGAGTCGGGAATTTCAATCGATGAACTGACCGACGAAAAACTTGGCAGCCAGGTTGGGCGTTACCACTTGCTGCAAATAATTGGCGAGGGCGGTTGCGGGGTGGTTTATTTGGCGGAACAGGAGAAACCGGTGCGCCGGCAGGTGGCGCTCAAGGTCATCAAGCTGGGGATGGACACGAAAAGCGTGATCGCCCGCTTCGAGGCGGAGCGGCAGGCGCTGGCGATGATGGATCACCCCAATATCGCGCGCGTCCTCGATGCCGGCGCGACTGAAACAGGCCGGCCATATTTCGTCATGGAACTTGTGCGCGGGATGCGCATCACCAAATACTGCGACGAAAACAACCTCGACACGATCCAGCGGCTGGAATTGTTCATCCAGGTTTGCCGCGCCATTCAGCATGCGCACCAGAAAGGCGTCATTCACCGCGACATCAAGCCGTCGAATATACTCGTGACGCTCCACGACGGCGTGCCGGCGCCGAAGGTGATTGATTTTGGCATCGCCAAGGCGACGGAAGGCCGGCTGACCGACAACACGTTGTTCACTGCCGTCGAGCAGTTTGTCGGCACGCCCGCCTACATGAGTCCCGAGCAGGCCGACATCAGCGGTTTGGATGTGGATACGCGCAGCGATATTTACAGCCTGGGCGTGCTGCTTTATGAGCTGCTCACTGGCCGCACACCGTTTGACACCAAGCTGCTGTTGCAGTCGGGCATGGACGAAATGCGGCGAACCCTCCGGGAGAAAGAACCGCAACTGCCCTCGACCATGATTACGTCGTTGCAACGGACGGAACTGAGTCTCACCGCCGGTCAACGCCACGCCGAGCCGCCGAAGTTGATTTCCCAATTGAAGGGCGATCTGGACTGGATCGTGATGAAGGCGCTGGAGAAGGACCGCAATCGGCGCTACGAAACAGCCAACGGCGTGGCCCTGGACATCCAGCGTTTCATTGACAATGAACCGGTGCTGGCGCGTCCGCCCAGCCAGGTTTACCGGCTTCAAAAATTGGTGCGCCGGAATAAGATGGTTTTCGCCGCCGGCGCAGCGGTGGCGCTTGCCTTGTTGATCGGACTGGGCCTCTCCACCTGGCTTTTTTTCCGCGAGCGCGATGCCCACGAACGTGAGTCCCGCCTGCGGGCGGAGGCGGAAGACCGGTCCAAGATTACGCAGGCGGTGATGCTGGTCAGCCAGGGGAAATATCATGAGGCAGATAGAATCCTGGGCGAGGTAAAGTCATTTCCGGCCAACCCGACCCTGGATTGCGCGTCCGCGTTCCGCTCGGTGGGTGAGTGGCAGGCATTACAGGGGCACTGGCAATCGGCCGCGGAGCGTTACACCGCCCTGGTCAAAATTGACAACCTGGACACTTTGGGTCAGGTAATCTTTGACTATCAAGCTTGTAGCGCGCTTCTCGCAGAAACGGGAGACCAAAACCAATATTGGCGGGTCTGGCAGATGGCCGTCACCAATTTTGCCGCGACTCCGAATGGCAGCGTCCTGCTTGCCTGCATTCTCATGCCATTGAATAAATCGCAGATCGAGGTGTTGCAGCCGATGGTAGACGCTTCGGAAAAACAGGTCCACGGCGTCCCTAGAAGCCATCTCAGCGAGTGGACTCTGACGCCTATTGCCCTGTGGCAATACCGGTGTGGCAATTACGGCACGGCCATCCAAGAAAGTCAGCGCGCCCAGGCCCTCAGCACCAAGTTCCCATGCACGGAGGCCATACTTCATGCCATTTTGGCCATGTCTTATTATCACGACGGCCAAAGTGACCAAGCCTGCGCCGAGCTGGCGCAAAGCCAGCAACTGATTGACGAGAAATTTAGGAGCGGCTTGGATCGTGGCCGGGCGGGCTTTGGCTATTGGTATGACTGGGTCTATGCCCGGCACCTGGAGCAGGAAGCGGCGGCGCTGCTCAATTGCGACCCTGGGAAGTCCGCCCCGGAACATTGAGCCAACCTCATACCGGCCAGTGCCTTGCATGGCTTGGTCCCCTCTGCTGGTGCCGGGCCGGTGAATTTTCTTTCATTTTGCTGGCCCTTTTTCGGGGCCGATTTCCGCGTGTATTAGTGGAATCCCTTTATATGTCCAGATTATGCCAGACACCAAAGTGAGTCGTTCTTCCGTCGTTACGCTGTGATTTTTAGATTTCGCTGCCCACTCTTAAAACAAACCTGCAATTCCACTTATGATCCTAAAACAAACATCCCCAGTAATCGCCCTCCTCGTGCTGGCCGGCACCTTAAGGCTGCAAGCCGCCAGCGGCACCTGGACCGGCGCCGCCGATTCAATATGGGCCGATGCCAACTGGAGCGCCTCGCCGGTTCCCGGCCCGGGCGATACAGCCACCTTCAACGGCGTGGGCGACGGCCATACCACGATTGATTTGGGATCGGGCGTCACGATTCTGGATATCCTGTTCGAGACGAGCAGCGCGGCGGCTTACACCATCGGCAATGGCGCGGTGGGAAGCCAGACGGTTTCGCTCAACAACTCCGGCGCGATCACCATGACTTCCACGGTGACCAACAACGAACTGTTCAATGCCGCGGTCGTGCTTGGCACCGATGCCACGGGGCAAACTTATTCCTTTGTCAATAATAGCACCAATTCCCTGACGCTCGCCGCCAACATTTACGGCGGGCCGCCGGGCGGCACGGCCGGCACCAAGACCCTGGCGGTGGGAGGAGCGGGCAATACTGTGATCAGCGGCGGCCTGACCAATGGCGCGGCCACGACGATCGCTCTGACCAAAACGGGGACGGGCAGCCTGACCTTCAACGGCACGGTGAATGCCACCCTGGGTCTTAATTCCGACGGCGCCTACGGTACTGTCACCGTCAACGACGGCAGCCTCGTGCTGGATTTTTCCAATTTCGGCATCTCCGGAAACGCGGACTTGTTGAACAGTTACTCGCCGGTTTCCCTGGGCGGTGGCACGCTACAGGTGATTGGCAATGCCTCCTCCGCGAGCACGCAGAATTTCAACAACGGGTCGGGCGTAACGGTCAACCCGGGACTCAACGTGATTTCCGTCGGGCCAAACGGCGGAAATATGTCCGATCCGCTTCCGACCCTGAATCTCGGGGCCTTTACGCAAACCGCCGTTGGGTCGCAGACGGAGTTCGTCGGGCCTGCCTATAACAACAATGCTTCGGGCACAACGGCCAATACCGTGGCGGCCACCGGCACGATTACGACCACATCGCTGGGCTACCAGAACTGGCTGCTCTGGCCGAGCGGCACCCGGCAGGCTATTGCCACAGTGGGTCTCTACGAGTGGGCTTCGGTTGCGACATCCGGATCGGGCGCTAAAACCATCTATGCCGGCAGCCAGCAGCCGGCGGGCACCTTTTATACGCAGGTTGCGGCAGGCGGAACCGCGAGCGCGAGTGATGTAAATTTTGATTTTCTTGGAAACGCGACCGCCAACAACACGTCCACCTGGTATTGCGACACCATGCGTTTCAACGTCCCGGGGGCTTTCACCTTCACGTCGAACCCAGGCGGTAGCGGTCACATCTGTTTGCTCGGCGGTATACTTGTGACGCCCAACGTGGGCCCCAACAACACTACCATCGCCAACGGCGGCGCGTGGCTTGGCGGCCCTAACACCGCCAGCGGCTCTTCCTCCTCGATTGATGTCTATCAAAACAACACGGCGGGCGAACTTTTAATTAATGTTCCCCTGTATTATTACAGTTCAAGTTCGCGCGCCGCGAGCTATGTCCAAGGGGGGCCAGGCACGGTCGTGCTTTCCGGATCGGGTACCAGCACCGGCAACTACGGCGCGCCGTATCTCAATGGCGGTTGCACAGTGATTTCCGCCAACACCCAATTGGGCCGGGCGGCCTCGGCGTTGACGGCCTATCTCAACGGCGGAACGATTGTGGCCGCGGCCACGATTGCGCTTGATAACGGCGGGAGCAGCAGCGCCCGACCGGTCGCCCTCGGGGGCACCGGCGGCGGTCTGGCGGCGGAAACGGGTTATACGCTGACCGCGGATGGTGTCATCAGCGGCGCGTCCGGCACCGGCCCGTTGACCATCGGCGTTCCGGCCTCGAGCGCCAACGGCGGCGTGGCGGGCCAGCTTCCCGGCACCGGCGCCAACACGGCGAATTCACAGGTGCTGGCCACCGGCACGGTCGCCTTGTCCGGGGTCAATACTTACACCGGGAACACCATTGTCACCGGCGAGGCCACACTGTTGTTGAAACCGACCGGTACCATTAACAGCACTCCCAACATCAACGTGGGTGGCGGCTCGACGTTAGACGTGTCAGCCTATTCCAGCGGCTATACGCTGGCCAGCGGCCAGATCCTATCGGGCAGCGGCACGGTCAACGGTTCGTTGGCGACCAGTTCCGGCACACAGATTTATCCGGCGGGCTTTGGTGCGGCCGGCACGCTGGCGTTCAACAACAACCTCGATTTGAGCGGCGGGGGAACGCCCTATTTTGACGTGAGCACCACTTATGGCAGCGGAAACGATCAGATCACTGTGGCCGGCAATTTGACCGTGAACGATGGCGTCTCGGCGGTTCACATCCATGCGCTGAGCGGCGCGGCCGCGTTGGATGATACCGGCAATTACGTGCTGTTCTCGGTGGCGGGCGCCATCAACAACAGCTTCGCCCTGGCCCCGATATTCGATGGTACGCCTCCGGCCAACGCCAACAATTACAGCATTCAGACGATTGGCCAGAATGTTTGTCTGGTTTATGCCCCAGCCTCGGCGCCAAGCGTGACCGCCTCGGCCAGTCCTGCCGCCGGTGTGTGCGGCCAGAGCGTCACCATCACCGCGACCGTGACGCCCGGCAGCCCTGGAACCATCAATACCAGTTCCGGAGTGACGGTGAATTTGAGCGGCCTCGGCGGATCAACCGCGCAGCCGATGACCTGGCTTGGCGGCAATAATTATTCCTACACGACCATCGTTCAGCCCGGCGCCACTCCCGGCAGCCAGACCTTGACGGTTACGGTGACTGACAGCACGCCGCTTTCCGGCAGCTTCTTCCCCACATTTACGGTGAATACCAGCGCCGAAGTTTGGAGTGGTCTGGGCAGCGGCCACTGGAGCGACAGCAATGACTGGGTGAGCACGTTGCCGCCGGGAGACGGTGACACCCTGGTTTTCGCGGGTACGACCGGCCTGGCCTCCAGCATGGACAACAGCTACAGCATCACCAGCCTGACGTTCACCAACGGGGCGGGCAGTTTCAATATCGGAACCTCCGGTTACAGCCTCACGCTTACGTCCGGGGGCGTGACCAACAATTCGACCAGCGCGGAGATTCTAAACGTGCCGGTGTTCTTGACGACGGTGGGGCAGACATTGGATGCGGC
>JBEKOF010000255.1:0-6973 GCA_049522055.1 Verrucomicrobiota bacterium
CTGGCGCGCTTTTCGCTCCCCGGATACGCGGCTTATGCCGCGATGAAAGGCGGCATCGAAGTTTTGACACGCTATATGGCCAAAGAACTGGGCGCCCGCAGAATCACCGTCAATGCGGTTGCGCCGGGCGCGATTGAAACTGATTTTGGGGGCGGGGCCGTGCGCGACAACAAGCAGATCAATGATTTCATCGCCTCGCAAACCGCCCTGGGGCGGGTGGGACTTCCCGATGATATTGGCGGCGCGGTTGCCTCTCTCTTGTCGGATGACAGCGGCTGGATCAATGGCCAGAGAGTCGAAGTGTCCGGCGGAGTATCCCTGTAAGAATCCATAATGATACATTCGCAATTCGCAGGCGCGAAACCACCGCATTGGGATTCAGCGGCGCAGGATTATGAGAGCCTCCAACTCCTCCCACCGGGCGTAAAGCCGGGGCAGCTTTTCTTTGGCTGCGGCCAGTTGCGCGAGCAGTTCGTTGGTTTGGGTGGCGTGGGTGCGATGAAAATCCGGCGACACAAACAAACCTTCGATCCGCGCTATCTCCTTCTCCAGAGCCAGAATTTGCGGCTCGATGCCTTCCAATTCACGCATCTGCTTGAAGGAAAGCTTGCCCGGCTTGGCCGGCTTGGGCGCGGTTTCGGCGCGGCCGGATGAAATCGCCGCCGCTTTTATCGGGGTTGCGTTTGTTGTCCAGCGCGCGGCCTGCTCCGCCTCCCGCTGTTTTTTCTCCAGGTAATAATCGTAGTCGCCGGCACTGTGCCGGATAGCGCCGTCCTCGAACGCGAGTATGTCCGTACAAGCACGATTGAGGAAATAACGGTCGTGGCTCACGACACACACCACGCCCGGGAACGCCATCAGCGCCTCCTCCAGCACGCGCAAGGTCGGCAGGTCCAGATCGTTGGTCGGCTCATCCAGGATGAGAAAGTTGCCGCCACATTTTAAAATGCGCGCCAGCAGCAGCCGACTGCGTTCGCCGCCGGACAGATGTTTCACCTGCGTCGTGATCCGTTCATCGGCGAAGAGGAACCGCTTGAGGTAGCTGCGCAAGGAAATCTTGGCCTGGCCCCATTGCACCCACTCCGTGCCGTCGGCCGCCTCGTCCAGAACGGTGCGTTCGTCGTCCAACTGCAGCCGCCCCTGGTCTACGTAGTTGAATTTGGTGAGTTGGCCCGCCTTTACCGTGCCTTCCGTCGGCGCGAGTTGGCCGGTGATGAGTTTGAGCAAGGTTGTTTTGCCGGCGCCATTTTTTCCGCAGACGCCCACGCGCCGCCCGTTTTCAAACTCGAAGTTGAATCCGGTGAACAGCCTCCGGCCTCCGAGTTCCATTCCCACGTTCGTTAATTCCACCACCCGGTTGCCCAGCGGGGGCGGGGGCGGAATCACCAGTTCCATGTCCTCCTCGACCGGCGCCGCCTCCTGCGCGGCCGTTTCGTAGTAACGCTCAAACCGATTCTTCTGTTTGCTCCGCTGCGCGCGAGGACCCTGGCGCACCCAGGCCAATTCCTTCTTCAAAAACATCTGGCGCTTGTGCTCGATGGCCGCGTCCCCCGCCTGGCGCTCCGCCTTGTCCAACAAATAGTCCGTGTAGTTGCCAGCGTGGCCGAAAAAGTTTCCCTCGCACAACTCCACAATGCGGTTGGCCACCCGGTCTAAGAAATAGCGGTCGTGCGTGACGACGAGAAACGCGCCGCGGAAGCTCTCCAAAAATCCCGCCACCCATTCGATGGACTCCGGGTCCAAATGGTTGGTCGGCTCGTCCAGCAGGAGCAGTTCCGGCTGCGACACAATCGCCCGGGCCAACGCCACGCGCCGTTGCTCGCCGCCCGACAGGGAATCCATCCGCCGTTCCCCCGGCGGACAGTTCAGATGCGCCATGGCCGTTTCGACCCGTTGATCCAGCGTCCAGCCATCCAGCGCCTGGATGCGACGTTCCAACTCCTCATGCCGTTTCGAGGCGGCGGGCAGGGATTCAAATTCCGCGATCAAATCCATCGTGCGCCACGCCCCCCTGCGAACATTGCCTCGCACGTCCAGCGACGCCTCCAGCGTGAAATCCTGCGGCAAATAACTCACCACCAGGTCGCGCCGGGCAGTCACTTCGCCGCTGTCGGGCGCTTGCAGGCCGGCGAGGATTCTCAGGAACGTGGTCTTGCCGCAGCCGTTGCGTCCGACCAACCCGATGCGGTCGCTCTCGTCCAGACCGAGTGTGGCGTCGTCCAGGATCGTCCGCTCGTTGTAGCGGAGGACCAAATTGGTGGCGGCGAGGATGGTGGACATGCCAAGCTGATGAGTAATCGAATTCCCGCGCCAAGTCGAAATCAAAGCGGCCGGCATCCTCGGCGCCCGGCCGGAAGGCACCGGAGGAAGCAGCACAGGCAGTTCCGCCCGAAACTCAGGGTTTGGTTGCCAACACTAACGGTGAAACTGCCGGAACCTGGAGCAGGCGCGGCTTCGCAAAACCCGCCTCGCGCAACCAGCCGCTGATTTCTTCAAAACTGAATGTGTCGCCTTCCTCGGTGTTGACCAGCATGTTCACGGCGAACAAAAGCCCGACAAGGGGTCCGTCCGGTCATCGTCGACCAGGAATTCCATGATGGCTATTGTCCCGCCCGGCGCCAGCGCCTCGAACGTCTTTTTCAACAGCTCGCGGCTCCGCGCACGGCCTTCGCCGGTTCTGCGGTCGGAGGTTCGTCGGGTTTGAATTTGATCCTCTTGTTTTTGCTTTATTGGTCAGTGGGCGGTTGCGGCGCTCGTTACGTTCGTGGCTGGGACCACCTCGTCAATCGCCCGCAGCGCGTTGAGAGTTCGTGGATATCCGATATATGGCAGTAATTGTGTGACGACATCAATCAAGCGCGCGCGGTCATTGCCCATCCTGAGATTGCCGGTCACATGACCTTTGACCTGCGGCTCGCAGCCACCGACCGAGATCAGCATGGCAAACGTCAGCAGTTCCCGCGTTTTGAGATCAATCCCGTTGCGCGTGTAATAGTCACCGAAGCAATTGGCCGCGAGAAAGTCCTGGATATGCAATTGGTCTTGGGGGGCCTGCTGCCGCATCTTGTCAATCGCCTCGCCGAAAATTGTCTTCTGCGCCGCAAGTCCCTTTTCGAAGCGAGTCTCGGGCGTCGTCGTGGACTGGCCGGCCAAAGGCAGGCTTACACCTTTGCTTTGCAGCACCTCGTTGGTCGCATGCAAATAATCGAAAACTTTCGCCACACCGACATAGGGAACCGATTGATACAATATTTCTTTGATCACAACCGGCGTCAGGCCGACGTTCAATGCCGCGCCGACCATGACCTTGTATTCACCGAGCGCCTGTGAAGCGATGGTTGACGCCAGAATCATCATCACCCGGGTTTTGGTGTCCAACTGGCTCTGGCGGATGGCTTCGTCGAAGGCCCAGTTGTCGAACAGTTCGATGAATTCCGGATCCGTCTTTTGGAGTTTGGATTCGAGATTCGGAAAAAGCTCCTCGTGGTTCTTGACGGCGTTCTCCGTGATGTGGATTGTCTTCATGATTTGTCCAGATGCTTAAGCTCCGTATTGTTCGTCAGTGACTTTTTCCATCCAATCAACGGCCTTGCCGTCGAGCAATTCCGCGATGGCGATGTGTGTCATGGCCGTGGTGGGGGCGGCGCCATGCCAGTGTTTTTCACCGGGCGGAAACCAGACGATATCCCCTGGATGGACGGTCTCAATTTGGCCGCCTTCGCGCTGTACGCTTCCACAGCCTGCGGTCACGATGAGCGTTTGTCCAAGAGGATGCGTGTGCCATGCGGTGCGAGCACCGGGCTCAAACGTGACGATCGCGCCACTAACCCGGGCAGCATCGGTTCCTTTGAACGGCGAATCAATGCGCACGGTTCCGGTGAACCAGTCAGCCGGGCCTTTGTTGGATGGTTGTGAACCAATTCGTTTTATTTCCATAATCTAATCGTGGGTTTGTGGATCGTGGCAGCAAAGCTGGATTGGTCTCACCGTCCGACCAGTTTCTGTAGGTTTTCCGGGTAGCGTGCTCCTTGGACCTTGATCTTGGAGGCCACGCTTTCCAGCTCACGAAGGTCTCCCGGAGAAAGTTGAACGGAAGCCGCGCCCCAATTCTCCTGTAAACGGTGCAGCTTGGTGGTGCCGGGAATAGGGACAATCCACGGCTTTTGTGCCAGCAGCCAGGCCAGCGCGACCTGCGCGGCAGTCACTTTGTTCTGGGCTGCGAATTTTCCAATCACGTCCACTAGCGCCTGATTTGTTTTTCGGTTTTCCTCGCTGAAACGCGGAACTTTGCTGCGAAAGTCGTCGCCGCCGAACTTGGTGTTCTCGTTGATCGCGCCTGTGAGGAAGCCCTTGCCCAAAGGACTGAACGGAACGAATCCAATTCCGAGCTTTTCCAATGTCGGCAAAATTTCCGCTTCTGGCTCCCGCCACCAGAGCGAGTATTCGCTCTGGAGAGCAGTCACCGGCAGGACGGCATGCGCGCGGCGGATGGTTTGCGCGCCCGCTTCGGACATCCCAAAGTGCTTGACCTTTCCTTGTTGAATCAACTCTTTCACCGTTCCGGCCACATCTTCAATCGGCACGTTCGGGTCAACGCGATGTTGATAAAGCAAATCAATGACGTCCACCTTGAGCCGCTTGAGCGAACCTTCGACGGCCCGCTTGATGTGGTCTGGCTGGCTGTTCAAGGGCGCCGCGCCCGGCCGCGTATCGCTGCCGCTCAACTCGAAGCCAAATTTCGTGGCGATGATTACTTGCTTGCGAAATGGCGCAAGCGCTTCGCCCACGAGTTCCTCGTTGGTGAAGGGGCCATAAACTTCGGCCGTGTCGAAAAACGTGACGCCCAATTCGACCGCCGATCGGATCAAAGAGATCATCTCCGGTTTGTCTTTGGGTGGGCCATAGGAAAAACTCATTCCCATGCAGCCCAGCCCGAGGGCCGAGACTTCCAATCCACTTTTACCAAGTTTGCGTTTTTGCATAATTGTATTCCTTCGATGTTTAATATTAGCGATTGACCAGTTTCATTTCTTTACTTTGGAGCGAGTTCGCCGAACCAATAAGCCGCCGTTACTCCGCCATCCATGAGGAAGTCGCTGCCGGTGATAAACGCGCCGTCCGGCCCCATGAGAAGTGCGCCGACGGTTCCGACCTCGTCCGGAGTTCCGGCCCGGCCGGCCGCGCACAATTCCATCATGCGACGGTAGCCCGGGCCGCGCGGCCCTTTCAATTCATCATTGGCCAGCGGCGTTATGATGATGCCAGGGCTGATGGTGTTGATCCGGGCGCCGCGTTTCCCCCAACGGACCGCTTCCGCCATTACCCGTAACGAGTTTCCGCGCTTTGAAATCTGATACGCGTGAAGTGAGTCCTTCACTTGGTTGGGCTGAAGCATCGGGAGGGCGAGCAGTTCTTCGACCGGCGTTTTTGCCAGCAGCGCGTTCTGCTCGGCAGAGAGCGCCGGCAGGCGATGCCCGGGTTGTGACGCGATCACAACGCCAGCGCCTCCGCGCGCGATGACATTGCCAAATTCCTCCAGCACCAGCGCCGTTCCGTAGAGATCCACCTTCAAGATTGTCTCCGGCGACGCCTGGGAAGGGGAAACGCCGGCGGCGTGGATCACACCAGACACCTCGCCACGGGACGTGGCCACCGTCACAAGCGCATCCACTGAAGCGCGCGAGGACACATCGACTTTTGTCGTGCTCACCTCGAAGCCCGCATCGCTGAGAGTTTTTGCCGCAGCATCGGCGTTATCCTGGCGCAAATCCGCGAGGACAATATGTTTGCCTGCGCTAATCCGCCGGACGATGGCTTGACCGATTGACCCGGCACCGATCACGACGATGACATTTTTCGCATTGATGTTCTCCATATTTGAATTCTTTCTGGATTGCGTTGCTTATTCCGACTTGAGCGACGCCATGTCGATGGAGAAGCGGTATTTCACGTCGCCCTTGGCCATGCGGTCGTAAGCTTCATTGACCTTTTGGATCGGGATGACTTCGACGTCCGCAGTGATGTTGTGCTGGGCGCAAAAATCGAGCATCTCCTGCGTTTCGGCGATGCCGCCGATGGGAGAGCCCGAGAGACTGCGGCGGCCCATGATCAACGAAAAGGCGGAGATAGCGTGAGGTTTTTCCGGTGCGCCGACGACGGTCAGGTTGCCGTCCACCTTCAACAGATTGAGCAACGCATTGACGTCGTGCAGGGCGGCAACCGCATCAAGGATGAAGTCGAAACTGCTGGCGTGTTTGTTCATCTCTTCGGCGTTGCGCGAGAGGACGACCTCATGCGCGCCAAGGCGGAGTGCGTCGTCTTTCTTGGAAGGGGAAGTGGTGAAAACCACGACGTGTGCGCCGAAGGCCCGGGCGAATTTAACACCCATGTGCCCAAGACCACCGAGACCGACGATGCCGACTTTCCGGCCCGGGCCAACTTTCCAATGGCGCAGCGGGGAATAGGTCGTGATGCCGGCGCACAGCAGCGGAGCGACTCCGGCCAGCGGGAGATTTTTCGGCGCGCGGAGGACAAAGTGCTGATCCACGACAATGTTTTCCGAATAGCCACCGTAGGTCGGAAGATTAAGGTGTTTGTCGGTCCCGCCATACGTCCAGACCTGGCTCGAACAGAACTGCTCGTTGCCCGCGCGGCAATGGGGACACGACCGATCAGCATCAACGAGGCAGCCGACGCCGGCCAGGTCGCCCGGCTTGAATTTGGTGACGGCGGAACCGACCTTGGTTACCCGCCCGACGATCTCGTGGCCGGGAACGCATGGATACACAGTCTGCATGAGGCTGCTCCACTCGTTGCGCGCGTAGTGGAGGTCCGAATGGCAAATGCCGCAGAAAAGAATCTCGATTTGCACGTCGTGTTCCGTCGGATCGCGGCGGGGGATGCTGGTGTGGGCCAGAGGCGATGCCGCGCTGGCGGCCGAATAAGCTTTGCTTTTATACATATGATAATCTCC
>JBEKOF010000256.1:0-6972 GCA_049522055.1 Verrucomicrobiota bacterium
TCGGCCATTTCGTGCGAAGCCCCCAAACCGAGCAATAAATCCGCGATGGCAAAGCCGGCGGAGTCATTCAGGCCCTTATGTTTGGCGCATTCCTCGCACACGTCCACCTTCTTCATCTTGTCCCCCTCAATCTGGGTCAGGTAAACCTGGGCGGCATTCTTTTTACAAATCATGCAAAGCATACACATTCATTCCGAAAATGGAGCCGCGAACAGTTCGCAACTCTCATACTATACATATACCATAACTAGCGCCGAAACCAGAACGATTTTCCCGCCTCTGAATTTTCCCCGGGCATGGCCTGGCGGCTGGCAACATGCCTATTTATATATCGGTTCGCCCGAGCTTTTCGTTAACTGGTGATATTGCCCAATGAGCTTGCCCGTCACCGCTCCTGGTTTCCCCCCCCCCACCACTCTCCCGTCTATCTTCACCACCGCGATGATTTCCGCCCCGGTCCCGGTCAGAAAACATTCGTCCGCGTTGAACAGGTCGTACCGCGTCAGGTTTGGCTCGCTCACCGTCATGCCGTTGGCGCGCGCCAACTCCATCACCACTCCCCGGGTGATGCCGTGCAACGCGCCGGCCGAAAGGGGCGGCGTGAGCAACTGGCCGCCTTGGACGATGAAAATATTGTCCCCCGTGCATTCGGCCACATACCCTTCCGCGTTGAGCATGATGGCTTCCTCGCACCCGCCGCTCAGCGCCTCCATCTTCGCCAGGATGTTGTTCAGGTAATTGAGCGATTTTATTGCCGGATTGAGCGCGCTGTGCAAATTGCGCGTCGTCGGCACGGTGATGAGGTCCAGCCCGCGCTGGTAAAGCTCCTGCGGATAAAGCTGGATTTTGTCCGCAATGATGATGACCGACGGCCGCTGGCACCGGAAGGGATTCAATCCCAGCAACCCCACGCCACGCGTCACAACCAGCCGGACGTAGCCGTCCTTGAGTTTGTTGCGCCGGCACGCCGCCACCACCGCGGCCATGATTTCGCGGTGCGACATCGGGATGGTCAGCAGGATGGCCTTGGCCGAGCAAAAAAGCCGGTCAATGTGTTCCTCCAATTTGAACAGCCGCCCGTGATAAGCGCGGATGCCCTCAAAAACCCCGTCCCCGTAAAGCAGTCCATGGTCCAGCACGGAGACTTTCGCGTTTTTCTCGTCGTAATATTTTCCGTCAATGTAAATCTTCATTGCCTTGATTGCCTTGAACCTATGGCAAAACCACCGCCAATACAAAGATTAAAGTTCATTATTTCCCCGGCGGCGCGCCGCCGGGCGCGGCCAGTTTGGCCCGCGTTTCCTGAATGTCCTGCTCAATGGCCTCCGGATGCGGAGCGACGGCCTTCAAGGCTTCCAGGTCCAGGAGCATCTGTTTGAAGTCGTTTTGTTCGCGGTCCGCGCGCACCAAGCCGTCGAGGATTTCCCCGCGCGCTTTTGGGGCCGGCTTCAGGCCGGCGGCGTCCTGCTTCTCCCACTTTTGCAGGGCCAACGCGAACAATTGCCGGGCGTCCTTGGGATCATGCCGGTTGAAATCATCCACGTAGCCCAGTTCGAGCAGGATCTCGAAGCTGTCGGGGTTGGCCCGCAAGCCTTCCCGAAGAAACTGCTCCGCCTCGTCCGGTTGGTTCAAGGTCCTACGCAACCAGTAAGAAGCGGTGACGTAAGTCTCAATCAGGTGCGGGTCCATGTCGGCGGCCATGCGCAGCCAGGGAAGCACCTCGCGCGATCTCTCGTCGTCCAAGTGGGTATGCACCGTCGGAAAAAAATGCCGCCCAAAGCGCTCGATCCAATCCTGAGGCGGCCCCAGAAAGCTCTCCTCCACGTCTGCCTTTTCCGCCTCCTTCCCCTTTTGATCCCCCTCCGGTTCGCCCTTCACGTCAATATCGGTCTCTTTCTTGTCGAACATGGTCGGGTAATAACCGCTATGGAAATAGACGTCCGCCTCGACAAACAATTGGTTGGCGAACAGGCGGCGGCTGTCCCCCAAAAGCGCCGCCATCACCCCCGTCGAGTCGTCGTTTTGGGCCTGCAAATCATGAATGCGGGAGTCCAAAACCGTCGCCAGCGTGAAGCAAGCCGCAAAAACCAGTGACAAGAGGAGCCTGGTCATAACGTCAGCGTCTTGCGCCGAAAGACCATCCACGTCAGACCGAGCAGCAACCCCGTGTAGAGGGCGCCATAGAGAGTGGCCCCGGCGATGTAGATCCAATCAATTTGTGCCCAGTCGTGGATCACCAGATCGCGCATATCGTACCACTCGAGGTGCGGGATGGCATAGTAAACAGCAGTGACAATTTCCCTCCCGAAGCCATTCATGCCCAGGCCGACGTAGTGGAGATGCCTGCCCGCGAACAAGATGCCTACCACCACGATAAAAGAAATCGTCGCATTGGAGGATTGGGCCGTGAACACCACCGAACCCAGCAACACCAGCGCGATCACGATTGCCAGAAAAACCCAATGCATCCAGATCCCCTGGAAGAACGTGGCGACCGGCCAGTGGTGTTCGTAGGAGGAAGTGAGCAGGCCAAAAAAGAGGTAGAACACCACCAGGGTGATGCCGCAGGCCAGCCAGCAGCCAAAGAACTTCCCCGCAATCAATTCCCAGCGGCTGACCGGTTTGGCCAGCAGCGGAAATATCGTGCGGCTTTCCCGTTCGGCGGGAATCTGCCGCGCCGCGGTCGTGATGGCGATGACCAGCGTTGAAATCCAGATCAGCAGCAGGCAAGCCGCCTTGATAAACCGGACAATTTTGTCATCATTAAAAAATCGCACCGAGCCGAGCAGCAGCGACACCACGGCCGTCATGACAAAGAGCACGTAAAAATCCTTGCGCCGGTACAGCTCCTTGATGACGACGCCTGCGAGGGCAAAAATGTTGTTCATCTCACGCGGGGGCCAGGTGGCCGATGATTTTGAGGAAGATTTGTTCCAGATTGCATTGGTACTCCTGCACCAGATCGCTCACACGCCCCTCCACCCGGAGCCGCCCCTCGTGCAAAATTGCCACCCGGTCGCACACCGTCTCCACTTCCCCCAGTTCGTGCGACGAGAAAAACACCGTTTTGCCCTGCTCCTTCAAGCGTTGAATGATCTCGCGCACCTTCATCCGCCCCAAAGGATCCAGGCCGCTCGTCGGCTCATCCAGGATGAGCAAGTCCGGATCATTGATCAGCGCCTGGGCCAGCCCCACCCGCTGCTGCATTCCTTTGGAGTAAGTTTTAATCAGTCTTTTGCGGGCCGATTCCAGCTCCACCAATTGGAGCACTGCGTCAATCCGCCTCTCCCGCTCCGGACTTGGAATCCGAAAGATCCGCGCATAGAAGCGCAGCAACTCCTCCGTGTTCAGAAACTTGTAATAATAAGTCATCTCCGGAAGATAGCCGATCCGTTGCCGGGCAATCGGCTGCCGCACATCCACGCCAAAAATCGAAGCCGCTCCGCTGGTGGCGTTGACAAACCCCAGCAACACATTCATCGTCGTGGTCTTCCCCGCCCCATTGGGACCAAGAAACCCGAAGACTTCCCCCGGCCGCACCTGCAAATTCAACCCATCCACCGCCAATTTCGTCCGCTCCCCCAATTCCCGGCTGGGAAACTCCACCCGCAGATCTTTGATTTCCAAGACCATCGTCACCCATAAAATATAAGCTGTTGCCATTGCGCCGTAAATGCAAATCAGGCATCTTATTGACTATGAAATCCAAGCGCGCGTTTACGTTGATCGAACTCCTGGTGGTCTTCGCCATCATCGCCATCCTGGCGGCGCTCTTGCTGCCCGTGCTGGCCAAGGCCAAAGCCAGGGCGGCCCAGGGATATTGCATGAACAACATCAAACAATTGGGCCTGGGCATGCAAATGTATCTTAATGACAACAACTCTGTTTTCGCCGGGTGCGCCTCCGGCATCATGTATGGGCCGCAGAAGATTGATTGGATTTATTGGCGGTGGCCTGAAACCACATTCAACGACGGCTCGACTGCCACACTGGAGGACAGCCCGTTGGTCGCCGATTTGGGCACCAAAGGAACCACCAATATGTTCCACTGCCCGATGGACGTTGATAACACGCAAAGAGCCGCCGCGGAAAACGCCGGAAAATATCCTTATTATTACAGTTACGCCTTCACCAGTTTCGATTTGGATGAAGGCGCCAATCTGGGCATGACCAGCATGATGTCCAGAGACTCAAAAACGTTCTATCCTTTCAAGCAAAGTCAAGTCGTGGCTCCTGCCAACAAGATTATGACAGCCGAAGGCGTCACCTCCATGCTGACCAACGAAGCGCCCGCGCCCTCCTATACCAATCACGTGGCCGGGTGGACCCCTTGTCTTACCTCCGGCCGCTGGGAGCCTTTCCAATCCGCCACTTACCACACCCCGACCACGATCGACAACTATCTGACCATCCGGCACAACGGCAACGGCAACGTCACTTTTGCCGACGGCCATGTCCAAGGGGTCCCCTGGCAATTCGGCACTCTGAGCAACAACGCCGCCCCCGCCTTTTGAAGTTCATGGTTTGTCAGCGAATCGGCACAACGTGAAAGAACCGGCCGCCATAGCGAAAATGACCTTCTGCAGTGCTTGAGGGATTGGCGCGGCTTTTGAATTAATCAAAATGGCGGAGAGAGGGGGATTCGAACCCCCGGTACTTTTTAGGTACTCACGCTTTCCAGGCGTGCGCGTTAAACCACTCTGCCATCTCTCCGCTGAAAACAATGTGAACGACCCCGGCGACCGGCGCAACGTTTTTTAATCCGAATCCACTCGGGGCGGGCCTCTTTCGCAAGGTCATCCCGCGGCCATATCCCGGCCCTGCCCGCCTCTGCTGCTCAGATCAATGCGCCATTGCGGTAGTGAAGAATTTTGAACTCCGGGCCATCCAGAATCTCTTCCTCAAGCTCAAATTCGCTTTCGAATGCCGGGAAAAAAGTGTCCCCTTCCACAACCCTCTTGACCAGGGTCAAATAAAGGTCCGAGCAGAACGGGAGGGCCTCCGCATAGACCTGCCCCCCGCCGCAGATGAAAATCTCGCGCTGGTCCCCCGGTAAATCAATTTTCTCCAGCCTGGACGCCACGTCAAAGGTCCCCCATTTGAAGAACCCAAGCTCCGGCTGCGGCACAATGTCTTTGGTCCTCTGGAAGCGGCGCGAGAGCACAATGGTGTGGCGCTCCGGCAAAGGATGGCCAATCGCCTGGAAAGTTTTGCGCCCCATGACGAGGATGTTTCCAATGGTCATTTTGCGAAAGAAACGGAAATCCTCTGGCAAATGCCACGGAATTTTCCCCCCGCAACCGATCACGCGGTTCTGGCTCATCGCCGCAATGGCTTTAAATGGTTTCATGGGGTCACTGGTTCTTGTGGCACGGCGGGCGGCGCGGCATTCGCGCGCCCAACGGCGCTCTCACACGGCAATCGGCGCCTTGATGGCGGGATGCGGGTCGTAGCCGGTCAATTCGAAATCCTCGAACTTGAAATCGTGGATGTTCCTGGCCTTTGGGTTCAATTTCATGACCGGCAAAGGGCGCGGCTGGCGGGAAAGCTGCAAGTTGGCCTGGTCCATATGGTTGCTGTATAAATGCAGGTCGCCGAAGGTGTGGACGAAAGTCCCCGGCTTCAATTCGCACGCCTGTGCCACCATCATCGTCAGCAGGGCATAAGAGGCGATGTTGAACGGCACGCCCAGAAACAAATCCGCGCTGCGCTGATAAAGTTGGCAGCTCAATTCGCCCTCCTGCGCGAAGAATTGAAAGAGCGCATGGCACGGCGGCAGCGCCATGTTCTCAATTTCCCCCGCGTTCCACGCGCTCACGAGCAGCCGCCGGCTGTCCGGGTTTCTTTTGATCTCTTCGATCACTTGATCAATCTGGTTGATGGAGCGGCCGTCGGGCGTCCGCCAGTCGCACCATTGCGCGCCATAGATGCGGCCCAGGTTACCGTCCGCGTCGGCCCATTCGTCCCAAATGCTCACCCCGTGGTCGTTCAAGTACTTGACGTTGGTATCGCCGCGCAAAAACCACAGCAACTCGTAGATGATGGATTTGAGGTGGACCTTTTTGGTGGTCAGGAGCGGAAATCCGGCCCCGAGCGGGAACCGGGCCTGCGCGCCGAAAACGGCGAGCGTCCCGGTGCCGGTGCGGTCCTGCTTGGGCTTCCCCTGCTCTAGTACCAGTCGCAAAAGCTGGTGGTATTGAATCATAAAACCAACTGCCTCCACCTTGCCGCCTCGGCGGGGTTTCCGTCAAGCCGGCTTCGCGCGGCCGCCGGGCTTCTAATAAATCTTCACCGTCAAATGATGCTTCTCCAGCACCGTGCCTTCGAACTCCGCCAGCAGGGACAGGTCCTCGTTGTAATCCGCCAGCGCCCGGATTTCCGCCGAGCGGGCGGCGGTCAAATTGCTTTGCAGTTGGAGGACGATGAAAGAGGTGCTGGTGCCCACTTCCAGCTTCTTCTCTTCCGCTTCCAGAGCCTGCTGGGCATAATACCAGGCGTCGTGCGTGGCTTTGGTTTGTTCATAATCGCTCCGCGCCTTCTCAATGGTGTTTTGGATTTGAATCAACACGTTTTGCTCGGCCAATTGATACGCCGCCTCCGCCTGTTCTTTGGAGGCCTTGGCCGCCCGGTAATTATTCCGCGCGGCGGTGTTGCCGAGCGGAACGGTCAGCATGGCGCCGTATGAGTAAGAGGGAAAACTGTTGGCGGGAATGTCATTATAGGCGTCGCCCACGTTGCCCTTCAATCCGGTGCGGCCGTAGCTTCCCGTCAGATCCAGCGCGGGATAAAGCTGGTTCTTCTCCAGGCGCCGGGCGACATCCAGCCGTTCGACGGCCACTTTGGCCTGCAAGAGGTCCGGGCGTTTGGCCAGGGCGGTTTGCCAGCTTTCATTCAGGTCGAACATCTCCGGCAGCGCCATCAGTTTCTCGGCGGGCACCAGTTCCACGTCAAACACCTCGCGGTACTTTTCTG
>JBEKOF010000257.1:0-6946 GCA_049522055.1 Verrucomicrobiota bacterium
GTGGGGGAGGGCCGCCAACAAGAAAGCTTGGATGCGTTTTGGGAGAGCCTGACGGCAAAGCAACTGGCGGGCGTGGAAGCCGTGGCCATGGACATGTGGGAGCCCTATGTGCAATCGACCCTGAGCCATGTGCCCGGGGCCGCGAGCAAGATTGTGCATGATCCGTTTCACCTGGTGCAGTATATGAACGAGGCGGTCAACGAGGTGCGCAAAGAGGAGCACCGGCGTTTGCAAGCCCAGGGCGACGACACCCTCAAGAGCACGCGGCAGCTCTGGCTCTACGGGATGGAGAACGTGCCCGCCCAGCACACCCGGCGCTTCGATGAGATCAAGGAAATCAATCTGCAAACTTCGCGGGCTTGGATGCTCAAAGAGGTGTTCCGGGGATTCTGGTTAAGCTCTGGGGTCAAAGCCGCCGAGCGGTATTTCAAGGAATGGTATGGCTGGGCCATTCGCAGCCGGTTGGAGCCTGTCAAGAAAGTGGCGCGGATGTGCAAAGCGCATGTGGGGAATATTCTGACATTCTTTGTGCATCGCCTCACCAATGGTCCCATCGAGGGGCTAAACAACAAAATCCAAGGACTGATCAAAAAGGCGTTTGGCTATCGGAACAAAGAACGATTCAAAAACGACATCTTTTTCCACTTGGGTGGCTTGGACCTCTATCCGGCCCAATGAAAAAACACCGGAACATTCCCGAAGAGGCCAAATTGCCGGCACTGTGCGATATGGAAGAGGTAACTCATCTCCCATGCTGGCAACCCTTCCGGCCCCAGCCTGGTCACGCCACGGCGGGCCGCCGGTTTGGGTCGGGAGGGAAACCTTTGGGGATCTGGAGCCGTTAGGGCGTTAGGACCCCCGTAAACATTGGGGATTTTTGAGCTTTGACCCGTTAGAATTGCCGTTAGCGGGCGTTAGCGACCCGTTAAGTTCCAGAGAAAAGGGGCGGCGATGAAATGCAAAGTCGCCTGGGATGGAAGAACCATGCTCGGCCACGCGTTTAGAGATGCTTCTCGTTTGTCCACTGGAAATGTCGAGGAACGCATTTTAAGTTTGTCGCTGAAAGCCGACGCGCCCCTTGCCAATTTCGCGCACGACTGACTCCGGAACATCCTTTGTTGACATGCCTTTAAAACTATTTTAACAATTGCGGGCAATAAATGTCGTTGCTTGTTTTAAAACCAGCCGCATCCCTCCTGGCATGAGGCTTAAAGTACTTGTGATTGCTTTTTGAGTCGTCCTCTTCCAGATTCCCTTCGGCTTGGGTTTCTTTCCAAAAGAGCACTGCAGCATGCTTACCGAGGCATATCCCGCCTCCATCAAGCGCCGGCGATAATCATCGTAAAGCGGTCGCAATTCAGGACTCTCGGCGAAGGTCGCGGTAGGCTCCGTCGGCCGGCTGTTGATGGCATCAGGCTTGAGTGGATTGTAATTACTGAAATGGTAAAACACCAGATCATGCCTTCCGTTAACGAGATAACGATTTGCCTGGCAGCTTAATTGGCGCTCGAAATGGTTCCAGTAGCACATGTTGTAGCCTGGATTCGTTTCAACGTAAACCCCCTCAAAATACAAAGGCGCCAGTGAAACCCATAACTGGTCAACAAAAAGCCCCGCTCCGGCCCGGTAATAGCAATAATCCAACAAGCGTCTCTGCCACCACTTCAGAAAAGCAAAAGTCGTTTCGGCGCGGACCGTCAGGATGAATCCAAGATTATAAATTCCGGTGCATAGCATCCCGATCTCATAATGGATGTTAGCCAAGCTGTCATCGTGGGTGCAGCTGTGGGGAGTCAACGCTATATTCCTCTTTTCCATTTTTTCCGCCAGCGGCCTGAAACTGCCTAACACCAAGATGTCCGGATCAAGATAAATCACGATTTCTACCGAAGGGTCTCGCTGATAAAGAAACTCCAGATAAAAAGGCTTGACTGCAGTGTTGAGTTCCACGATTCCGTACTTTTCCGCCATTGCCGGAAATTCCGGGATGCGAAGGTCTGTCACGAGGATCACCTCGTAAGGCAGCCAACTGGCAAGGTTGATCTCGGTCGGCACGCGATCGACCAGCCCAATGACAAACTTGTACTCAGGATTGCTCACAGCCAAAGAATCGCCCAATACTTTGGCATGCGCCAGGTAGTTTGCCGAGCAAATGGTTAGCACAACAGTCATGATTTTACTGTCATGTGTCTGTAATCCGGATGGTGCGCACTCGGTTGAGCTTCCGCGCAGGGATGCCCGCAACGACACTGCCGGGCGCAACGTCCGATGTTACAACTGCATTCGCGCCAATGACGGCGCCCCTCCCGATTCTGACGCCTGGTAAAATGCAAACGCCTTCACCGATCCAAACATTCTCTTCTATGACCACCGGCCCCTTGCTTGTCAGGGGACGCAAACAGGGCGGTTGTTCGTTTTCTTCAGAATTCAGTTGTCCGTGACTGTGGTCGGTAATCAGGACATTGCTACCTATGAGAACATTGTCATGAATTTCAATACGATTGATTGCGCCGAGGTGAAGGTTCCAGTTTATGCAAACGTTGTTGCCTATGCTGACGAGCGGATGAAAGCGTTGCCCGGCGAAACTGTCCCATGCTTCCATGCGCAAGCCTGGTTCGGCCCTGAAGTTGCGGCCAATCTGAAAGTACTTGGGGTTCTTCAGATAAAGTGGATGGCGCACGAATGTGTTTGGGCCCGCATCGGCAACTCTCGCTTTAAAATTCTTGACGGCAGCCTTATCCAATTGTTCCTGCACAAGCGAATATAGCTCCGCGCCGAATCTGCTGGCATACAACTGGACCATGCGTTTCGTGAGATACCAGCATGCTCGGAACGGCATCCGGCACACGTACTTCCCGGCCTTGCGCACCAAGCCCGGAAGAACGCGCCGATAAAAAGCGGGGAATGTCCAGCTATACCACACCAAGTTGAAAAATCCGCGAATGGTTATAGGCCAAACTTGGATGAGGTAAGGCAAGACTTGAGTCAAACTACTGTCATAGGCGGCGTTCAATGCGGTTTGCTTATAGCCAAATGCGCGGCATTCGGTGAGCAGGCGATGAAAATTCTTTGTGAACACGGTGTATGCATTATACCCGCCGGCATTGCCGCCGCGAACAAAAAGCAGGGGCCGTTCCGAAACCATAATACTGTTTGTCGAACCGGCTGCTTGCAGCGCGATGGCTGCCAGGACAAGATTAGTACTGAACTGCAGCTTGATGAAATCCTTATCCACGCAATCGCGGCGCACAACGATGCTCGAGCCAAAAGTTACCCAGACGCCAATATCTGTGAGAAAAGTGTCGCGATCCATGGCACGCCAATCGGATTGAACAGGCTGCGGATTATAGTCGCTGACACATTGATCGCCGGGCTTGGCCCTAAGATAGATCAGGCCTGGTTCGCCAGCTTCCTTTCGCGCCCGCAGAATCTGCTCCACGGCGTTCAAGCAAGGCAGATCATCGTCACACAAAATCCAGGTGTATTGCCCCTTAGAGAGTGAGATACATGAGTAAAAATTTGCTTCTCCGCCGATGTTCTCGGCATGGCGGTGGTGCGTAAGCTTTCCGACGTGGGTCTTCAAGTAATCGGCTGTGCCATCAATCGAGGCGTTGTCGCAAACGAGGAGCTCAACTCCTTCCTGCAATTGCGGCAATATCAGCGCGACGGTCCGTCTGAGTAAATGAAGCCGGTTGTACGTTGGAATTGCGATTGTAAGTATTATTGGCTCCATGGCAATCGTGGCTCTGCGCAATGTGTGCGTTGCGTTCGCCTGGCGGATGCTTCATGCGGACTGCTGTCTGCGGCGGTTAAATCGCGCTGTTTCGGTGGCGGCCTAATAACAAGCACCCCGCCGTTCGAGGCGGAAACGCTTCTGCTCATTTCTTGGCAGCCAACTTTCTGCCAGTTCCTTTCACTTTTCTGCGCAAGGCCAAAACCACTGGAGGACACAGTTGTTTCAGCAACCACTTCTTGCTCGACTCCGGGCTGGGAACCAGATTCAGCCGCAACTCTTTGATTAAAACGCTCCTTTGCGGCTCCTCTATCTGCCCTGACACGATACTGACCAATTCAGGACGAAGCGTCTTGACACTGTGATTGAATCGTGCTACAGCAAGTTTGGTGTCATTCGGGTCCAGTCGGGCGAGCCACCGTGTGGTTTTTACTCTCATCTCCCCGAAACCCTTCGCGCGGAATGCCGCATCGAAACCCTCCTGGGCCGGATGGTTCCTGATGAACGCGGCGTGGCTGGTTAAATAGCCGATAGGACCTTGCGCGCTGAGGAATACGGGAAAAGTCCGTTCGTTGTCCCAAGCATTGTCCTCCGCCACCATTTTAAGATACGTGGCCCATATCGCCTCTTTCCGCCCCACCAGCGTCGAATAATGAAATGTGGAATTGAGCAGACAGGCCAGCAGCACGCCGACCTTGTCGAGCATTAACAATGGCGGGCTGAAATCACACCCGGACGAGACCCACACGCGCCAGGCTTTCTCAGAAAGAAACGGCACAACTGTGGGACCGTAGGTGTCCAGAAAATTGGAATATGTCGCAACGCATTCAGGATGCTTTTCGAGCGTTCCCAAGGCATTCTCCAAATGCCTGGGACCCCACCAATCATCATCGTGCAGGATGGCAACCAGGGGAGTGTCCACATGATGCCAGAGCGCCTTGAGGTGAAGCAGCGATGAGACGGGCGGATTTTGGCGCAGATAGCACAGCGGCAAATCCCCAAATTGTTCGCAGATATTCCGCGAGGCCTCCGTCGCGCCGTTTTCGGAGACGATGACTTGCTTGATGGCCGCAGCCCAAGTCTGGAGGCGAACGGATTGCAGGGCTTCGCCCAACATTTCCGGCCTGTCACGCGTTGTTATGATTACCGTAGCTTGTGCTTTCATTTGGAAAATTCTCTATGCCAATACCTCACCCTTGCCCTAATAGGTAAGAGATATGGTAGTTCCGCATCGCCAAGACGCAGGAAAGAGAACGTCCGCTTACTCTGTATCTTTCGCCTAAGGTGCCAGGCTTCTGCCGACCGTTCGGCAGAACCATCGTCTTTGGTGCCGAATGCATTGAGCCCCACAGGATTCCCGTGATCAGGAATCCCGATAATACGAAGAAGAGATCAACGCCCGTCCACCCAACGGACGCCGCGCTCTCGACATCGCCGAGGACGCGGCCGCCGAAAGTAAAACGCTCCGAGAGATGGCTCATCAGGACCAAAAGAATGGCCAGTCCTCTGATGCCATCCAAGACGGGAAGGTGCGTTTGATTGGTCGGTTTATTTGTCTGCAAGCGAGGCACGGGTTGGGCGCGCCCGTGCATGCTATTCCTCAATCGTTGGGATGAGCATGTTCTTTTTGAATTCGGCGCGGTCCAGGAAAGGAAACAAATCCTCCAGCGGCTTTGATCCCATCGAACCGTCCGGTTTGATATAGGAGGAAGCGCGCGGAATGCGGTCTTCGTTCGCGGCCACCATGACCTCGCAGAGGATCGGGCCTTGGCTCTCTAATACCTGGCGGATTTGTTCCTGGAGCCGGTCTTTGCAGGAAATCCGCAAAAAGGGCAGGCCGTAGGCCCTGGTCACAGCCTCCAAATCGGGCAGGGTCACGCCGCTGGTGCGGTCGGCGCCAGTGAGGAGCTTGAAGTAGCCGAGTTGGGAGGCGCGGATGGAGGCATAGCCGTCATTATTGGCGACAAAGATCTTGAGGGGCAGGCCGAGGCGTTCGACGGTGGCCAGTTCCTGCGCGTTCATCTGGAAGCCGCCGTCGCCTTCGACGCAAATGGTGCGTGTTCCGCTTGCGACGGCCGCGCCGATGGCCGCCGGGAGGCCGAACCCCATGGAGCCGGTGCCGCGGTTGTGGAAGCAGCGCTGTCCGCGTTTGATCTTGAGGCAGAGGAGAAAGATTTCGATGGCGAAACCGGAGCTGCCGGGGGCGATGACGTCGCCTTCGGCCATGGCATCGCTCAACGCCTCCGAAAAATGATACATGCTCAGAGGCCCGGCGCCATCGCGATGTTCCGGCAGAACCAGCGGATATTTGGCCTTCCATTCCTGGCAGCGCTGCACCCAGCCGGTCCAGTTGCCGCCGGGCACGCCGCCGGCCTGGCGGGCGAGTTCGCCCAGGAACTGCGCGGCGTCGGCGACAATGGGAAGATGGATGGGGGTCTTCATCTTGCCGATTTCCGCCGGATCAATGTCCACCATCACTTTCTGCGCGCCGCGCGCGAGGCGGTCATGGGCGTAGGCCGTCATGGCCATATCGAGGCGCGAGCCGACGACCAGGAGGAGGTCGCTATTCTGCAAAGTGAAATTCGCGCCGCGCGGGGCCAGCGAGCCGGGCCGACCGAAGCAGAGAGGATGATCGTCAGGAATCAAATCCAAATCCAGCTTTTCTCGCTCCAGCCGCAGCCATTGCGCATTGTGATCGCCCTTTCGCAGAGCCACAAGGTCGCCGCACAAGAGGCGCAGCCGTTGCCATTGTGCGGCCGGATCCTCTCCTTCGTCCGGCAGCTTTTGCAAGGCAATGGCAATGCGGGCAGTCAAACAAGCCGCCATTTGATCAGCCATCTGGCCGCCCGACTCCGTGTTGAGTTCGGCGGCGTTCGCGCCGAGCCGACGGACGGCTTCCAACGCCTCTTGTTGCAGTTCCCATTCCCGGTAGCCGCCGAGCTTCCAATTGGAAAGGTTGATCTCGTTGATGGCCTGGCCGTCAAACTCCGCGTCGAGCGCCGCCTTTGCCTCCGGCAGCGTGTTCAGCCATTCGGCGATTTGGCTGGCTGTTTCGCCGTTTAGCATCAATTCCTATACGGCATTGCCACCAGGTCGAATCCCGAGAGCAGGCTTCTGCTCGAAAGCGATCCGAAACTTTGGCGGAAGAGCAATCGTTTTTCGGCCCCTTGGCACACCGGGGACTGTCGGGAATGCGAGTTCCTCATAAAACAG
>JBEKOF010000258.1:0-6916 GCA_049522055.1 Verrucomicrobiota bacterium
TGCCCGGGTTAAAAACCACCCCCGGCACGTCGGGCGACGGCGCGCATCCCACAAACACCCGGCCGCAAAACGGGCTGTTCGCGTTTCTGTTGACGGCTATGCTCATCGGCGCCTCCACAGAAAAATTCGTGCCGTCATCTGTGATATTCGTCCAATTGTCATAACCCGCCGCCGCGGCGGTGATGCTGATGGAATAAATCCCCACGGCGGCGCTGGCCCCCGTTGTCTGATCGGTCCCGTCCCATGCAACCGAATTGCTGCCCTCCGCGGTGCCCGCCATTTGCCAGGCCAGATTCGTGGTCCACAGGACGGCGCTGCTGGACTCAATCTGCACCGTCACGCCGGCCGTGGCGGGTTCATTGAGAATGTAACTGATCTGCAGGCCGCTGCTTGCCACCATCGCCGCATTATTGGTGGAACCGTTGAGCTTGATATCCGTCGCATACACATTGGCCCTGCTGGAAAGACAGCCCGCCAACAACATCAAGGCCGCGACAAGGAGGCTCCCGGCGCGGCAGTCAGTTTTCATCCGGCGAAAAGTCATTTGCCAATTTCCCAAAGCTAAAAGTCTGGCGCATGGAATCAAGCAATATCCTCCTTCCCTCTCCTTTTCAAGTTAAACTCCCTCTCTTTCTTATACTTAGCATAATACGCCGGGAAATTGGCCGTTGACAAATTAATAATCTTATATCAATATATCCGCATTCGTTGATTTGAATTTATGAACCTGCAAAAACATGAAAAACAGAGCGGCTTCATGAAAGCCCTCAAATGCCGCGAGTGTGGCCGCGAGTATCCCTTGGCCGCCATCCATGTTTGCGAATTTGACTTCGGCCCGCTAGAAGTCGCCTACGACTACCCGCGCATCAAACAATCCATGACCCGCGCCGCCATCCAGTCGCGTCCCATGAGCATGTGGCGTTTCCGCGAACTTCTGCCCGTCGCCAGCGACCCAACCGTGGGCTTGGAGGTCGGCGGCACGCCGCTCCTGAGGGCCGACCGGCTGGCCAAACGCCTGGGCATCCGGGAGTTGTGGATCAAAAACGACGCCGTCAACTATCCCACTCTTTCCTTCAAGGACCGCGTGGTCAGCGTTGCCCTCAGCCGCGCGCGCGAACTGGGTTTCACCACCGTCGCCTGCGCCTCCACCGGCAACCTGGCCAACTCCGTCGCCGCCAACGCCGCCGCCGCCGGCCTCAAAGCCTATGTGTTCATCCCCGCCGACCTGGAGCAGGGCAAGGTGGTCAATTCCCTCATCTACGGCGCCAATGTCATTGGAATCCGGGGGCATTACGACGAAGTCAACCGGCTCTGCGCCGAGATCGCCGGCAAATACCCGTGGGCCTTTGTCAATGTGAACATGCGCCCCTATTACGCCGAAGGCTCCAAGAGCATGGGCTTGGAAATCGTCGAGCAATCCGGCTGGCACCTTCCGCCCCACACGGTCATTCCCATGGCCTCCGGCTCCTTGCTCACCAAGGTTCACAAGAGCTACCAGGAAGCCGTCAAGCTTGGCCTCGCCCCGGACGCCAAATACAAAATCCATGGCGCCCAGGCCACGGGATGCTCCCCCATTTCCATCGCCCAAAAGGCCGGCCTGGATTTCTTCAAGCCCGTCAAACCCAACACCTTCGCCAAGTCCCTCGCCATCGGCACCCCGGCCGACGGCTTTTACGCCCTCAAAGTGATGAAAGAAACCGGAGGCTCAGCCGAAGACGTCACCGACGACCAGATTCGGGAAGGCATCAAGCTCCTGGCCCAGTGCGAAGGCATCTTCGCCGAAACGGCCGGGGGCGTCACCGTGGGCGTGGCCAGAAAACTCATTGCCAGCGGCGCCATTCCAGCCGATGATAGCGCCGTGCTCTGCATCACCGGCAACGGGCTTAAAACTCTGGACGCGGTGGCCGGCCATGCCGGTTTCACCCGCGAGATCAAGCCCAGCCTCCGGGAATTTGAGGCCCTGCTGGCCCATGAACAAAAAGTCAATGCGTAATCTGTAAAACCTGATTTATGCCAAAAAAAATCCGAATCCCAACCCCGCTCCGCAAGTTGACCAACAACGAGGAAACCGTCGAGGTCAGCGCCGCCACCGTCGGCGAGGCGATTGCCGAATTGCAGACCCGCTTCCCCGGCATCAAGGAACGCCTGATTGATGAGACCGGCGGCGTCCGCCGCTTCGTCAACGTCTATGTCAACGAGGAAGACATCCGCTTTCTCCAAAACCAGGAAACCGCCCTCAAAGAGGGCGATGAAATGAGCATCATTCCCGCCATTGCCGGCGGATGAGCCGGCGCCTGTCTCCCATTTCCACGGAAAGGCCCCCATGAAAGCAAAAAAACCAACGCCAAAAATCGCCGGTGGAACTCAACCCGCCCAAATGCGCCTCTGGCTGATGTACCCGCCCAAATTCATCACCACCCCGGTGATCTGGGAATTGTCCCGAAAATTCCCCGTCGTCACCAACGTCCGTCAAGCCAGCGTCACCGACGAGATTGGCATCGTCTGCCTCGAATTGAGTGGCCCTCGCGCCCAACTCAAAGCCGCCATCCATTGGCTCGAAGCCAAGGGCATCAAGGTCGAGCCGGCCGAAATTGGGGTCATTGAGAGCTAAGGGTTTCCACTACAACAAAATACACATTTTCTCACATCTCTGCTTGACCGGAAGCCCCGCTGCCGTTATATCCATAACTACTCTACGCACAGTCAGTTAAAACTTATGACAAAGCGTGATCTCGTAATCCGCATTAGCGAAGAAACAGGCCAGGTTCAGCAGAAAGTCCTGGAAGTCGTCCAACGGACTCTTGACCATATCTCCAGCGCTCTCGCCGAGGGAAAAACGGTGGAGTTGCGCAACTTCGGCGTCTTTGAAGTCAAGGTTCGCAAAGCCCGCATTGGCCGCAACCCCAACCAGCCAGAGACCGACGTCCCCATCCCGCAAAGGGCCGTCGTCAAGTTCAAACCCGGCAAGGAAATGAGGGAAGCCGTTTTGAAATCGTCTCCGCCGGTCAAAGCGTAGGACCGCTCCGCCGGGGCTGCTTTTTCGCCGGGCGAAGACCTGTTATTGCCGCAGTCGCCCATGGCAACGCGACTCGCGCAACACGGCGGCGGCGATCCCATGTCTGCCCCCGGCGGACAAAATCAACGCCCGCCAGCCGATTTTGATTCTCATTTGCCCTCGTTTGTGCCTTCTTGGGAGCCTCTGGTATGGAACGATTGCCTGGATTTAGGGATTTTTATCCCGAACCGGTTCCGCACCCCGATTTATGGAGTGCGGACGCCCGCCAGTTTATTTTCCAGCGCTGGCGCGCGACCGCGCGGCGCTACGGCTTCCGCGAGTATGACGGGCCTCCGCTCGAACCACTCGAATTATACACCGTCAAAAGTGGCGCAGAAATTGTCGGCCAACTCTATCACTTCACCGACAAAGGAACCCGTCCTGTCGCGCTTCGCCCCGAAATGACCCCCAGCCTAGCCCGCATGGTCGCCGCCCACCATCGCCATTACAAAAAACCCATCAAGTGGTTCGCCGTCCCCCAGCTTTTTCGCTACGAACGCCAGCAAAAAGGCCGCCTCCGCGAACATTTCCAATTCAACGCCGACATCATCGGAGAACCGAGCCCGGTGGCGGAGTCCGAGCTTTTGGCGCTGCTCATTGATTCCCTGCGCGCCTTCGGTTTGACGGCCGAAGATTTTATCGTCCGTCTCAGCAGCCGGAACGCCTGGCAGGAATTCTATGATGCGCGCGGCGGCAAAACGGAAAATGCGCCAGCGTTCTACCAAGTCATTGACAAACTGGAGAGCAATTCACCCCAAGTAAACCAGGAGGCCGCGGCCTCTCTCGGATTCAAGTTGGAGGAAATCAATGATTTTATAAGCCAAGGGCAGCCCACGGCGGCGTTGGAATCCATTGTCCGCAACCTCCAGGCGCGGGGACTGGGCGCCTTCGCCAAAATTGACTATCACGTCATTCGCGGCCTGGCTTACTACACCGGCGTGGTCTTTGAGGTCTTCGACAAAAAGAGGGAATTCCGCGCCATTGCCGGCGGCGGCCGCTATGACAATCTCATCCACCTCATCAGCGGCGGAAAGGCCGATCTCCCCGCCTTGGGCTTTGGCATGGGCGACGTCGTGCTTCTAGAATTGCTCCAGGCGCGTGGATTGCTCCCCGCGTTGGCCCCGCCCATCGAGCTTTTCTATCTGATCGAGGATGAGACGCTGCGGGAAGATTCGTTGCGGCGCGTGCAACATTGGCGCGATCAAGGCCGCGCCGTGGATTATCCCCTGACGCCCGCCAAGCCGGACAAACAACTCAGGCGCGCCCTGGAATCACAGGCCAGCGCCACGCTTAGACTGGAGCGCACCCCCGATGGCGCGCTGGTGGAAAAATGCAAAAACCTGGCCACCCGCCAGGAAACCTCCCTCAGCTTTTCGGACGCCCCAGGTACACCCGGCACACCTCCCGGAAGACCTGCTCCACCGTGATCTGTTGCATGCAGATGTTGTTTTGACACGGCGACTGCCGATTGTTGTTCGCATTCACGCACGGGCTGCACGAAAGCCCCGCCCACAACGCCACATTGCGCGGCGTGCGCGCCGCGAACAGCGTCGGCGTCTCCGGCCCGAAGAGTGTGATCACGTCAATGGAGGTCAGCGACGCAAAATGGGCCGGCCCGCTGTCATTGGTCACCAGGACTTCGCAGAGCGCATAAAGCACCATCAACTGCCGCAACGTCGTCTTGCCCGCAAGACACGTGCAGCGGGGCGAATGAACCTCGCCCACCAGGCGCTCCACCTCGGCCACTTCTCGCGGACCGCCGGTGAAGCTAATGTGGACTTCGGGGAATTGCGCGAGCAGCCGCCGCGCCAGTTCCACGTAGCGCGCTCCGGGCCATTGCCGTAACGGCACCAGATCGCTCGCGTTGGGATTGAGCAGTATTATGGGCGGGAGCTTCCCGTTTTGGTGCGGCAACATCGCCTCCACCGGAGCCGCCTCGCCGGGCTGCGGCACAAAATGGCGGAAGTCATTCTCTGCCGGCGGCGGCGCCAAATCCAGCGTCGGTAGTTCCGCCGGATCGCACCGCAACGATTCTACCAGCACCTGGAACATCGAGGTGGTGTGCAAGTGCGGATTGTACAAGAGCCGGTGCGTCATCAAATCCCCGCGATACGGCCCGGCGGCGTACCAGGTATGAAATCCCACCCGCGCCCGCGCGCCGCTCAAAAACGTGATGGCCGCCGATCCCCGCGCGAAAAACTCCATGTCAATGGCCGCGTCCAGTTTCAAGCGCCACAACCGCCGCATCGCCCGCAACGTCGTGCTCGCCAGCCCGGTCAAACTCTGCGAATTGAGCGTGATCACATTACCCTCCGGCACCAGCTCCAGCAAATCCAGGATGAATCGGTTTTCCTCAAACACGATGAAATAGACATTCTCGCGCCCGACCATTTGCACCGCCCGGGAAATAGCCGCGATGGCCAGCACCGTGGAGCCTTGTTCCGCCAGTTTCACGAACAGGATGTTCCGCACCCGCGCCGGTCCCGCCGGCAGGCGTCGTGTGAGAATCCGCCGCGCCAGCGTCAGGCAAAAACAGAGCGGCACACCCATCACCCGGTCAATCGTTTGCAGCTTCGGAATATTCACGCGCCCCCAAGACTATACCCCTGAACACGTTTTGCGAGCACAACTGTTCTTCCAGCCGCCACCAAAAACCCCTTGCCCAATTGGATAGCCATGTTAGTTTCCCGCCCAGGCAAACGAAGCCCTTGGCGCAAAGGGCCGTGTCGGTTGACGGCAGGACCGTGATCCGGCCGCGGCGCGCAGCCCAGGCAAAAGCATATCACAAATGAAAAAACACATCTTGGCAAAGTTGGGGTTCTGTGGTCTCGCTCTCCATCTGGCAGTCAGCGGACAAACCGCCTGGGCGGACGACGCGGCCCCCAAAACCGAATTCGAGAAGATCGGATACGCCGTCGGCCTGAATTTAGGCTCATCCATCAAGCAGAACAATCTTCCCGCGGATCCTGATTTCGTTGGCCGGGCCGCCAAGTCCGTTCAGACGGGCGCGCCCGCTCTGCTGACGGACAAAGAGGTGAACGACGTTTTGAAGTTTCTCCCAGCCGGGCCGGCCAACCTGGCTGCCGACGACAAGCGTTTCAAGAATGTCCGCCAGGAAGTCGGCTACGCCGTGGGCGCCAGTTTCGGGAAAAGAATGAAAAGAATGGGCGTGGACTTGGATGTGGACAACCTGGTCAAGGGCCTCAAAGACGCCTTGGCCGGCGGTCCTACTCTGCTCACCACCAACGAAATCAAAGACATTTTGACCAGGCTTCAGGCGGAGTTGCCCGCCAAAAGCCTGAAAGCGGGCCAGGATTTCCTCGAAAAAAACAAGAGCCAGGCCGGCGTCAAGGTCCTGGATGACGGCCTCCAATACAAGGTCATCAACCCTGGCAACGGCCCAAAACCAAAACTCACCGACACCGTGAGTGTAAACTATCGAGGCACATTTTTTGACGGCGACGAGTTTGACGTTTCCCCGCCAGGCAGTCCTATTAAATTCCCTCTGACGGGAGTCATCCCAGGCTGGACCGAGATTTTACAACTCATGCCCACCGGCTCCAAATGGCAGGTTTACATCCCTTCCGACCTGGCTTATGGACCGAGAGGACAGGCGCCCAAGATCAGCCCCAATTCCACCTTGATCTTCGATATAGAGTTGCTCTCCATCGTGCCGCCCGCCTCCGCCGCCCCGCCGACACCCTGACGATTCCCGCATCCAAAGCTTGCATTGCTCGCGGGCTAGAGCGTTTCAACAAAAACTGTAGCTGCATGAGACAAACCAGCCCAAGGCGTCTTGGGGCGTGACGCTGGCCAGAGCCCGGCCGATGGCGGCAATTAAGTCGGCGGGGGTCCGTGCCT
>JBEKOF010000259.1:0-6906 GCA_049522055.1 Verrucomicrobiota bacterium
AGCTTGATGTCACTGTGCCGCATCAGCTTCATGGCGAACCGTTGCGCCACGCCGTTGCGTTGCAGGAATGTCGCCCAGGTGTAGCGCAGGGAGTGGAAATCCGCGTAGCGGCCCAACTCATCGCGGTAGGCAATGCCGTTGGCTTCCGCGTCTTTGGTCAACCGCCGGGCGCGCGGAATGCCATTCGGAAAGACCAAATCAGTCCCCTTGCATTCGGCTGGCCGGTGAGCGGTCAACGCCTCGACTATTTCCGGCACCAGTTGCACTGACTCCTCTTTCTTGTTCTTCGCCGCATAGTCCCGCACCACCACGAACGGCACGGCGGCATCCAGGCGCAAGTCGCCCCACTTCATTTGCTTCAATTCCTCTTGCCGCAACCCGGTCCGCGCGGCGGTGAAATAAATGATGCCCCGATCTTCCGACCCGGCCACCAGCTTGCGCATTTCCTCATCCGTGAAGGCCCGGCGCACCCGCTTCTGTTTGCCGCGCTCATCGGCCCTGGACACGTTCTTGAGCGGGTTGGTCTTGATTCGGGCGGACTTTTCCATCCAGTTCAGCAGCGAGATCATCCCTTGCAGGTAATGGTTCAGTGTGCGCGGCGAGCAGGTTTGCCGGTTGCGCCAGACGATGAACGAATCGGCAGTTACATTGCACGGCACCTGCCAATCACATTCTTTCAGCAGAACCCGAATCCGGGAGGCGACCAACCGCGCCCCGCGACCGCCGCGACCATTCCGCCCCCGCGCCGTTAGATCAGCCACGTAATCGTCTAGGTGAGCCGTCAGCGCCTTCTTGGCCGAGTCCCGGACGGCTTTGGGTTCCAGGATGCCCGCCGTCTCGCGCTCACGCTCCTGGATGAATTCGTGCGCTTTTTTGTCGGCCACCTGCTTGTCCGTCACGCCCAGGGATTTCCACTTGTCCACCGGCATGTCGCCGATGCGATAACGCAGGTAATACGACCTTGTTTCCTCAAGTTTTCCACCCCGGCGAAACCGCCGTTTTTCAATGGTAAAGATCATGCTGCTCCTTTCATCATAATTTGCTCAATGTCGCTTGACCGAAACCGCACCGCGCCCCGGATTTTAACCGCCGTCAATGTCCCCGACGCCACCAGTCTTTCCACCATCCGTACCGAGCAGGCCAGCAAATTCGCCACTTGTTTCTTGGTCAGCAGCCGCATCCCTGTCGGCTTGCCCGGTTTGTTTTCGCCATCACTTTCCATTTTTACTCCTCTCCTGAATCTGTCCATTTCCCCCGCTTCGCCTTGTTCTCCTTCGCCTTCTTGATGGACCGCGCCGAGATCATCACCACGTAATGCCCGTCACGGTCATAAATGCTTTTTTCCAGAATGCCCCGGTCAGCCAGCTTATCAATCATGCTCCGCTCGCAATGCAATTCCGCCACCGCCCCGCCAGGCGACGGCCCCCACATGTCCTTTTTGTGCAGGTCATCCATCCAGTCCTGAAAGGCCAGCATGCTCCTTTCCGTCTTGGTCAGATTCCGCAATGGCTTCATTTCACCACCGCAGGCCGGGCAGATCAGCAAATCCGGCGCTTCCGACGCCGAAGTTTCAGCATGGCCGCATTCATGGCACCAGCCCCTTTCTCGTTCAATTTCGTCCATATTCAGTTGTTTTGAATGTTCAATGGTTTAGATTATTCTATGACATTGAATATGTCAATGGCCTTTTTTCACTTTCTTTTCAGGACTTCCCCGCGGCTCATTCCCGTGTCGTCATCCGGCTTGCACAAGACACAAAGGCCAAGCCGAATGCCAACACGCGAACACTCCGCCCCGACAAGTGCCTGGTCGTGTCGCCATGCCGCGTTGACGGTAGTTTTATCGCCAACGAGCCAAACCAATTATGCGAGCAGCACCGCCACTGTCACAGTGATAGCGATCAGCCCTGAATCGTTGAATTTCCAATGGCAAAAGAACCAGACGAATCTTACCAATGGAGGCAATATCTCATCCAAGTGCCTGTCGGGGCGATCCATGATCGCGGCAGCGGACCGGGCGTCTGGACGGTGGACGACAAGTCGGAAGTGAAATTTCGCGCCGTAACAATTGCCTCAATCGGTCAGGAACAAGTCGTCTTGTCCAGCGGAGTCCAAGCCGGAGAAAAGGTAGTGGCGCTCGGAGCGCATCTCCTGCACGAGGGACAAGTCGTCAACGTCCCCAACGAGGAGAAGAAGGAGAAGGCGTCCTATGCGAAGTATTAATCTCTCCGCATTGGCGGTGCGGGAACGTGCCATCACGTTGTTCTTCATCTGCGCTTCGGCCTTGGCGGGCATCTACGCCTATTTCCATCTGGGCCGCGCGGAAGCCCCATCCTTCACAATCAAAGTGCTCACGGTGACTGCGGTCTGGCCCGGAGCAACCGCCCAGGAAATGCAGGACCTTGTGGCCGAGCCGCTGGAAAAACGACTTCAAGAGTTGCGCTGGTATGATCGCGTGGAAACCATTACACGACCGGGCTTGGCGTTGATGACGCTCAATCTCCTGGACAAAACTCCCCCCAGAGAAGTTGCCGAACAGTTCTATCAAGCGCGAAAAAAACTCGGGGATGAGGCGCGCAAACTGCCGCAAGGCGCAATAGGGCCTTGGGGCGAGCGTGTGCCGCAAATGCACTTCGTTTTGGATCAAGAGCGATTGCAACTCATCGGCCTTTCACCCGCGGAGGCGGCGCAGCAGTTGCAGTTTCTCCTGAACGGCCAAACCATCACGCAAGTTCGTGAGGACATTCGCGCAGTGGATGTCGTCGTGAGAAGCGCCGGCCCTGAGCGACTCGATCCGGCCACGCTCGAAAATTTCACAATCCTGACTCGCGATGGAAAGCCGATCCCTTTGAGCCAGATCGGACGCATCGAAATCCAACCGGAAGACCCACTCATCAAGCGGCGCGATCGCACTCCCACCATTACGGTGCGCGGCGATAATGTTGAATCCACCCAGCCGCCGGATGTCTCTTCTGCGATTTGGGCCAAGCTCGCGCCGCTGCGAAAATCGTTGCCGGAAAATTATCGCATTGAGATGGCCGGTTCGATTGAAGAAGCCACGAAAGCCAACTCAGCCCTCGCGCCGCTTTTTCCCATCATGATCCTGTTCATGCTGGCGGTAATCATCATCCAGGTGCGCTCGTTCTCAGCGATGTGGATGGTGATGCTGACCGGGCCACTCGGACTGATCGGTGCAGTGCCAACGCTGCTGATTTTTCATCAGCCTTTCGGATTCAATGCCATCCTCGGTTTGATCGGCCTGTCCGGTATCCTGATGCGGAACACCCTTATCTTGATCGGGCAAATTCATTCCAACCAAGCAGGTGGCCTTGATTCATATCATGCGATTATCGAGGCCACCGTCCAACGATCACGCCCTGTCATCCTGACGGCACTGGCCGCGGTGCTTGCATTTATCCCTCTCACGCACTCCGTGTTCTGGGGTTCTATGGCTTATGTGCTGATCGGAGGCACTGCTGTCGGCACGGTTTTGACGCTGGCTTTTCTTCCCGCGCTCTATGCCATCTGGTATCGCGTGATCCCTGTTGGATTCCGTTCGCGGTAACGATGGCCAACAGTAAACAATCACCGCAACCACACAAACCACATCACACAACCAACATGTCAACACTCGCACTCAAAGTTCCACCGCCCATCGCTGCCGCAATCTTGGCAGCGGCTATGTGGCTCATATCGTCGGCCACGGTCGCGCTCGCAATGCCCACTACGGTTCGCATTTCACTTGTGGTTCTGTTCGCAATTGCTGGTGCAGGGTTCAGCCTTGCTGGCGCCATTGCCTTTCGGAAAGCGAAAACGACTGTGAATCCAAGAAAACCCGAGAATGCGTCAACCCTCGTCGTATCCGGCGTCTATCGCATCACTCGAAACCCGATGTATGTGGGCCTCCTGCTCCTGCTGGTCGCATGGTGCGTCCTCTTGTCCGCACCGTGGGCAATCGCTGGGCCAGTCGCATTCTTTCTATACATTGGCAAGTTCCAGATCGCGCCGGAAGAACAAGTCATGTCGCAGAAATTTGGCACGGACTACTTGGCCTACAAGGCACGAGTCCGCAGGTGGCTGTGAGGCCTAACCATGCGCTGCAGCGAACCCGGCGGGGCGTCGCGGTTGGCAATCGTCGCGTCCCGTGCGCCGGGTCGCTGAGCTTGGGTCTAGGCTGCTTGCATTATTGGCAACAAAGACAATTCTTAAATTAAGATGGAGATAGACTATGAAAATCACTGTTATCGGATCCACAGGTATGATTGGCTCACGAATAGTCGCTGAAGCCGCCCAGCGCGGACACGAGGTGACCGCGGTTAGCCGATCAGGTGGAATGACGAAAGGGGCGTCCAGAGCGGCGGCTATGGAGTTGAGCGACACTTCTGCGGTGAGCGCGACGGAATCCGTCGACGCGCGCAAGGAAGATCGGGTCACGACACAACTGTTCACGGTGGAGCACATCCGCATCGGGTCCACGCGGTCGTTCGGCGATGTGAGGGCAGCGCTCGAATCGCGGGTGCAGGCCCTGGCTCTCGACCGCGTGGTTCCGTTCATGAAAAAAGGGGACATGGCCGGGGCACGGGCCGAATTGGAAAGGCAGGCATCGCCTGCGGGCCTGACGATCGTGTACACGATTGAACATGGGGTGGGGCTCTCCGTGGAACTAGGCAGTCCTCGCCCGGCGGTCGCCTATGGGATCGGCAATCTCCTGGTGGCCAGATCCATGACGAAGCACGACTTGGCCGCGGGCCTCTACGCGCCAATACGCGTGGTGTTGTATGGCGCGGACGACGGTACCGCCGTCATCGAATACGACCGACCCTCTTCGACATTTGCATTGTTCGGCGATACCGCCATCGACGTCGTGGCCAAGCAACTCGACATGACATTGAAGAACATGTTGATGGACATTGCCAATTGATGGGTGCCTCGACGCCGCTCGCGAATGAATGATCGGGCTGGTCAATGCCCGGGCCGACAGCATCTCCGGCGCCATCGACAGTTTCTCCGTCCTCACTGCCGATGGCGAAAGCCTTAGGACGCGTCGCCTGATCCTGAGCTATGGCGTCGTCGACCAGATGCCTGATATTCCGGGCTTTGCCGAAGGCTGGGGCACCTCCATCGTGCCCTGCCCCTATTGCGACGGCTTTGAATTCGCCGGCCAGCATTGGGGCCTCGTCTGGTCCGGCCCGCAGTCGCACAACTATGTCAGGCTGTTCCACGATTCGACCGACAAGTTGACGCTCTTCGCCGCTGGTCACAATATTCCGCCCGATATCCGGGCCGATCTGGCGCGCCGCAACATATCTGTCATCGATGGCCGGATCATCGAGATCGCCCATCACGGGGGCCATAACGCCACCGTCAAGCTCGATACCGGCTCCAATGTCGCAGTCGACATCCTGTTCGCGCATCCGCGCACCAAGCCGTCCGCAGGCCTGCATGAATCACTGGGCCTCGCCACGGTTAATACGCCCCTCGGCATCGTCCTCAAGGTCGACGAGCGCCGCGAAACCAGCATGCCCGGCATTTACGCCGCAGGCGACCTCGCCAACCCCCTCATGCCCTCGGTCACCGTGGCATCCTCGCACGGCGCGACGGCGGGTATCTCCACCCAGCAGTCGATGCTGGTTTGAGAGCACAGATTCCCTTCTCCGGTTGCCGCGCTCCGGGCGTCAAGGTAGTGCACGAAGCACATGAGCGAGAGCAGAGCGCCTCCACCTTGACCCTCCTCGATCCGCCAAGATTCTTGCCTCTAGGAATTGTGCGCGGAGGAGTGCCGGCACTGTCAGCAAAAACGTCAGCAAAGGTGTTGGAAAGGTGCTGGTTTGGGTAGTGCCGGTGTAGTGCTTGACTCATCGGCAAGATCGAGCATTCTTAGGGCAGAAACGACGCTTGAGGCGACCGATTCCGACCTCCGCCTCTATAGGTATTCCGCTGGATATCGGGGCGCCCAAAAAAAATGGCGTAATATATTCACCTCAAACAACTTGTGCTAATTCTAACGGTCTGCATTGTCACGAGGGTCCGATTCGCTTCACCCGATCAACAAGAAACCCAAAGACCCGCGCTTGACACTGCTTGTTCGGATGGTAGATTGGTTAAGAGACTCTAACTATAACCATAAGAGAAAGGCACGATATATGGCATTACGATTGGGCGATGTTGCCCCGAATTTTTCAGCCATGACCACCGAAGGGATCATTGACTTTCATCGATGGCTGGGCAATTCGTGGGGCGTGCTGTTCTCGCACCCGGCGGATTTTACGCCGGTCTGCACGACCGAACTGGGAACGATGGCCCGGCTGAAAAGCGAGTTTGCCCGAAGAGACGTGAAGGTTCTGGCGGTGAGTGTGGATCCGGTGGAGTCGCACCACCGGTGGATCCAGGACATCAACGAAACGCAGGTCTGCACGATGAATTTTCCGATCATCGCGGATGCCGACCGGAAAGTGGCGACGGCCTACGACATGATCCATCCCAACGCGGACAGCACGGCGACGGTACGGTCGGTGTTCATCATCGGCCCGGACAAGAAGATCAAGCTGACCTTCACATATCCGGCGAGCACCGGCCGCAACTTTGCCGAGATATTGCGGAGCATTGACTCGCTGCAACTGACGGCGAAGCACCAGCTGGCGACCCCGGCCGATTGGCAGGAGGGCCAGGCGTGCATCGTGGTCCCCGCGGTGTCCGACGAGGAAGCGGCGCGTCTATTTCCCGATGGGGTCCGGAAAATAAAATCTTACCTGCGCTACACAGCCCAGCCGAGCTGAGCAGAGCAACGCCCGTTGACTCACGGGAAAAAGACACCGGCGGGGTCTGAGTAAGCCGGTCGTTTGGGACTCATGTTTGGGTCTCCGGGTCTTGATACTATTTTAGGTCTTCGACAGCAAGGTAAAACGAG
>JBEKOF010000260.1:0-6903 GCA_049522055.1 Verrucomicrobiota bacterium
GGGAAAGAAGGCACGAGTGTCCAAGTTCAGTACAATCCGACGGATCGGGAGACTTTTAAGTTCGTCATATCCCAGCGCGCACTGGACCTGCTGCGCCACTCGCTGGGGGCTTGAATGCAAGCAGAGATTTAAAGAAAAGGATTGCTTTTGGCATGGCGGCTGCTATTCTTTACAGTGCGGTCGGCAAAAGGCAATCAGTGAACAAGAACGTTTTAATCTAAACCCGCCTTTTGTTTCGTTCACGCCGCATTGAAAGAAGAGTTAAATTATGCAAAATAAAGTTACCCGCAAAGCCGGCTTCACGCTGGTAGAGATCATGATCGTGGTCGCGATTATCGGCCTTCTGGCAGCCATCGCCATCCCCAACTTCGTGCGCGCCCGCACGACCTCGCAACAGAATGCTTGCATCAACAATCTGCGATTGATTGATTCCTCCAAGCAGCAGTGGGCGCTGGAACATAACGGCTCGAACAGCTCGACGCCGGCGGGCAGCGACCTGCAGCCTTATCTGGGCCGCACCGCCGCCGGTGAATTGCCCTGGTGCCCTGCGGATCCCGCGACCGCCTTCACGACCAGCTATTCCGTCCAGAACATTGGAACCAAACCCACCTGCCTGATTGTCACATCCACTCACATTCTGCCCTGATGCGGAATTCTCGTCCTGATCCGTCGGATCAGGCCGCTTGAAAAGGCCCGGGAGAAATCCCGGGCCTTTTTTTGTTTTACAGCGCGTCTGAAAAATCCGCTTTTAATGGCTGGACGGCCCGCTGGCCGGCACGGGGGATTCGCGGAGGCCGGCCAGCCTTTTCTGCGCCTCGGCGTTGGCGGGGTCCAGACGCAGCGCCTCCTGGAAACACTTTCTGGCGGCGGCCAAATCCCCCCTCCCGCTCTGCGCGAACCCCAGCGCGACATAAATGCCGGCGTTGTCCGGTTTCCGCCGCAACGCCTGGCCCAATTGGTCCACCGCCTCATCCAGCCGCCCTTGCCGGGCCAGCAGATTTCCCAGGTTTTGATGCGCCCGGAAATCGTCGGGCGCCAGCCGGATGGCCTCCCGCAAATGTGCCATTGCCTCGGCCTCCCGTTTCTTTTCGTCCAGAAACCACGCCATGAGAATGTGCGCGTCCGCCTGGTCGGGCTTGAGCCGCAGCGTCCTGGCCATGCAGGCCATCGCCTCATCCACGCGACCTTCATCGTCAAGAACAATCCCCATGTTGTAATTGCCTTCCACCGAGTCCGGGTTCAAGGCCAGGACGCGCTGGAAATACCCATCCGCCTCTCCGTAACGGTGCTGCCGCTCCGCCTCCCCTCCCATATATAACAAGGCGTTGAAGGAATTGGGATTGGCCGCCAGGTTCTCGCGCCACAACGTCGCCATGTCCGCGTAATGCCCTTCGTTGCGCCACGTCAAAACCGACAGCCCCGCCACGGCCGCCACCGCCGCGCACCGCCCCGCCATTTGTGCCCGCGCGAGGCATTGCCGGCCCGCCGCCACCGCCAGCGCGATGATTCCCGGCGCGGCCAGGTATTGCAGATGGTCGGCCACCTGCGAAAAATCCAGATAGACCATTTTAAACAGACCCAGCACCGGACCCAGGGCAATCAAGAAATAGCCAACCCCAAATAAACAGGCCCGTCCCCAACCCTCGCGCCGGCGCCAGAAGACATAGAGCATCCCGGCCAAACACGACGCCGGAATCCAGGCCACGGCCGACGCCGCGTTGATCTGCCATCGCGGATAAACGATGGTCAGGTGAAATGGCCAAACCAGTTTCCACAAATAAAACCACACCGCCCAACTGCCGCCGAGCAATCGAAGCAACAGATTCTCGCTCAAGCCGGTGTAGCGGTTTTGAAAGGTCATCCCGAACAGCCCCGCCGCGGCCGCCAGGAAAAAAAACGGGGCTGTCCGCGCCAGTTCCCGGCGGGAAATCCGGCCTTCCCGCCACCAGGCGGCCAGCAGCAGCGCCGCCGGAAGAACGACCACCGAAATCTTCGCCAGCAACGCCAGCCCGAACGCCGCCAGGGCCGCGGCGTAGCGCGGGCGATCCACCCTTTCCCCCGACTCGGCGGCCCGCAAATAAAAAAGGAAGGCCGCCAGATAGAAAAACATCGAGAGGGTGTTCTTCAGTTCGGCGATCCAGGCGACGGTGCCCGCGCAAACGGGATGGACCCCAAAGAGCAGCGCCGCCAGCCAGCTTCCCGGAATCCGCAATTTCCGCAGCACCAGCCAGAGCAGCGCCACGTCCGCCCCGTGCAGCAAAATATTGGTGACATGGTAGCCCGCCGGATGGATTCCCCACCACTGCCATTCCAGCCAGAAAACCGAGTAAGTCAGCGGATGATATTCGGGAAGGTTCTTGCCCAGCCAGATGTCGCAAAGGCCGCGCGCGGACGTGACCAGCGGGTTTTCAATCGTCATCTCCTTGTCATCCCAGATGAATCCACCCCGCATGGCCGGCAAATAAACCAGCACGGTGATCGCCGCCAAAACCGCGGCCGCGCCGATTGACCGTTGGCGATTGCTCACGAGGAGGAGGTTGTGGAGGCCGCGCCGGTCCGTCAAGCCCCGAACATGAGCCGTTAGCCTTTGGACTCGCGAATCCTTTGTGTATTGCCGCCGCCGGCCGGATTGACTACACATAGCCCGCATGGCCCCGCCAACCCCGCCCGCCGACTCCGCCGCCCGGCCCGTGACGCCGGAAGGGGAGGCCGCCAGGCCCCGGCGCGCGCGCGCGTTGCCAATCGCCTTCTGCGCGCTGGTGGCCCTGCTGGCCGCATTCCAGTTCTCCGAGAACACGGTGGATCCCGATTTATGGGGCCACATCGTTTTTGGGCGGCAGATGCTCCAAACCGGCGTCATCGCCAAGACCGATCCCTACTCCTGGACCGCGCAGGGGCAGCCCTGGATCAACCACGAATGGCTGGCGGAACTGGCTCTCGGCGGCGCTCATGCGCTGCTGGGGGGCAGCGGCGTGCTGCTCTTGAAAATGGCCGCGGGCCTGCTCACCTTCGCCCTCTGCCTGCGTCTGGGCGGCGAAGACCTTCCCTGGCCCGCGCGGTTTGTGGTCTGGGGATTCGGCGCGCCGGCCGTGGTGGAAATCTCCTTTGGCTTTGCGGCCCGTCCGCAGATTTTCACCGCGCTGGCTCTCGCCCTGGAACTGCTGTTGCTCCGGCGCATCCATCACGGGCGGCGCCAGTGGGCGCTGGCCTTGCCGGTGTTGTTTGTCCTTTGGATCAACACGCACGGCGGCGCGCTCGCCGGTTTTGGATTGCTGGTCCTGGCGGCGGCGGCCACCACCGCCCAGGTGCTCCGCGGCAAGATGCGTCCCGGACCGGTCTGGGCATTATGGCTGGCGGTCGTCGGCGTCCTGGCGGCGCTCTTCTGCAATCCGTGGCACGGGCAATTGCTCCGCTGGCTCCTGGGCAGCGTCCTCTGGATGCGTCCGCAAATCCAGGAATGGAATCCCACTCCGCTGGGCTGGGATCATTGCGCCCTTTTCATCCTCATCGCCCTGGCCGGCCTGGCCTGGGTTTTCACGCGCCGTCCCCGCTCCTGGTGGGAACTGGCCGCCTGCGCCGCCTTCGCGCTGCTGGGCCTGCGCTCGATCCGCAACGCCCCGCTCTGCGCGCTAGTCCTGCTGGCGCTGACGCCGCCGCATCTGGCCGATCTGCTCGCCCGCCTGCGCCCGCAATTCACCGGCTGGAACCTCTCCGCGCCGGCCACCCAAAACGCCGCCGCCGCTCTCTGCGCGCTGGGGGCCTGCGCCATCGCGGTCTGCATCTTCACCCTGCACAAGCAACATCCGCTGACCATGGAAGCGCCGCGTTGGCAGTACCCGGCCGGCGCGGTGGAATTCATGCAAACCAACCAGTTGCGGGGCCGTCTGCTGGTCTTCTTCGATTGGGGCGAAATGGCCATCTTCGACCTGCCCGATTGTCCGCCATCCATTGACGGCCGCCTGGACACCTGTTACTCGAGGGATTTAATCGCCGCCCATTGGAAATTTTACAACGGCGAGCCGTTCGACCAAAAAATTCTCAACCCGGACGAAGCCGATCTGGCCCTGCTGCCCGTCAACGCCGCCGGCGCCGACGAATTGAAGAAGCGTCCCGGCTGGACGACCATTTATGACGACGAAATGGCCGTGCTGCTGGCGCGCGACCCCGGCCGTTTTCCCGCGCTGCGGCGTTTCACCCTGCCCATCCGCGGTCGCGCCGCCATCGAGGCGCGCGACCCCTTTCCCGACCGCCTTTTTCGCGGGAAAGCTCCTGCCCTTTCTAAATCGGCAGGGCGAGACTCGCGCAATTGACGGAGACAGCCCGGTCGGCTAGGTTTTTTCCGCATGCAACAAGGACAGCCAAGCCGGACCGCGCGCGGCGCCGCCTCTCATCGCGCCGCCCATCAAGTGCTGGAACGCGGTTTCATTTTCAGCGATCCGTTGGCGATACGCATCCTGGGGGCGGACGCCGAGGCCGCTATCCGTGACGCGAAGAACGACCCGTCCAGACGGAGGTTGCGACTGTTCATTGCCGTGAGGAGCCGCTTTGCCGAAGATGCCCTGGCAACCGCGGTGGCACGCCGCGGGGTCCGCCAACTGGTGGTGCTCGGGGCGGGTCTTGACACTTACGCCTACCGCGCCTCTTTGGGGGAAGGGCTGCGCATTTTCGAGGTGGATCACCCGGCCACCCAGGCCTGGAAGCGCCAACGGCTCGCGGAGGCAGCGATCCTGGCGCCGCGCGCGCTGACCTTCGCTCCGGTGGATTTCGAGCGGGAGACTTTGGCGGACGGCTTGAGCGCCGCCGGCTTCGATCCGGCGCAACAGACCTTTTTCACCTGGCTGGGCGTCGTGCCTTATCTGACGGAGCAGGCCGTCTTTTCGACGCTTGGTTTCATTGCCGGCCTGCCGGGTGGCGCTCATGTGGTGTTCGACTATGGCAATCCCCCGGCTTCGAGCGCCGGCCAGGACGAAGACGCCGCGGTCCGCGAGAGGCTTGCCGCGCGCGTCGCCTCCGTGGGAGAGGCTTTCCGGAGCCATTTTGAAACGGAGGCACTCCAGGCCAAACTGATGGCCTTGGGGTTTCGCGAAGTCGAGGACCTCGGGCCGGCGTTGATCCGGGAGCGTTACTTTGCAAACCGGGGCGGCTCCGTGCGCGACCGCGGCGGCCATATCGTGCGCGCCACAACGGTTTGAGAGCCGCAGATCTTCGGCGGCGTCTGGCCAACGCAAAGCCTCTTGCCTAAAATCCCCAAAGGGCTACGATGCAGTTCAGTTCATCATGCCTGGAACAATGAACAAACGAGATTTCAAGACCCGTCAGCGCCTCAGCCAGGCCGCCGCCTCACCCCGCGCTGGCCGGCGAAAAAAAGTCCTCCCTTCACACCGGCGACCCTGAGTTTCAATCGCTGGAGAAAGAAATGAAAATCCACCGGCTGAAATGAGTTCAGCGAGGCAATGCCGAAAATTGCATTGGGTCAAGTAAACAGGTGTTGCAAAGAGAACCCGGCAGAACAAAAAGCTTGGGATGCCGTGTAAACTGAAACAACCGATAAAGTTGGAATTCTCTTTCTCGAGCCTCGGAGACATCAACTTCATTTCTTGATGCAAAAAATGGTGTCATCGCACCAAAGCGTGTGGTTTTGACTTCAATCAGGCGGTCGCGCCCATCTGTTTCAAAGGACGAAATGTCGAAGCCAAGGTGATCGCCAGTTGTCTTGGAAACGTGTTCGATTCTGTTCGCCAAATCCTTTTTGCCCGCCTGCCACAGTCGCTTGTGTTCAAATTCCAAAACCAGTTTTTCTCCAGCCAATCCCAATGTCGTGTTCCGCGATTCAATCTCAAGATAATTCTTTCGCGTCTGCTTGCGAATTGGGGAAACGGTTTCATAGAGCCTCCCATTATCATCCTCTCTGTGTGGTGGCTCGACCTGTATTGCCAGCACATCATTGATAATGGGAAACCGCTCAATGGGCCGCTCGACGGCGGCTGCGGCGGCTTGGTGCAATCGGTTGGCGCCGACAAGCCGTTCTCCAACAATTTCGCTGAGGAGATCTTGGTAATTTCCGAGTGGCTTGTAACCATCAATATATGGATAGCCAAGTTCGATCATCAAGGCGCTGATGTTTTGGTGCTTCCTCTCAACTGCCCCCTTGCTCCTGTTCGTAAGGAATACTTGGAGATTGCGGTTGTGTTCGGCTTTGTTGAAATCTTCGCCGCGAAGCTCCTTGGCCAGCATGTCCAAGTAATCCGAGACAGTGGCTTCCACTTCTTCTCTTGACCAGTTATCCGGCATCTACGAGGAACATAATGGCTCTCGAACCGGTATCCTGGCAAGGCTGCTTTTAACGAGAAGGGACGTGCAATGCGGGGACAACCGCCAGAACCAGACGCGGCTCTGTCGGCGCATCCGCGCCGCGCTTTCCGCGGAAAGATTTCCCGGTTCGTGTTGGTGGTTTGGTTCGCGGTAAAAATCAACCAGTTCCATCCAGGCATCCTGTCCAAAAACCGCCTCTCCTCGCGCCGTTGGAACGCTCCTTGGACTTTTCCACTTCCCCCTTCCGCCTTCCGCCTGAAGCGGTTTAACAAATGGTGTAGCCGAGACATTGTGGGAATGTGTTCGGCGAGATGCCGAACACGGCGGGCGAGGACGCCCACACTCCCCAAATTAAGACACTACACCAGCCGCCTGAAACTTAAGGGCCATTCGGGTCAGTTCCTAGCATTGCCACATTTTGGGTTGACAGGGTTGGTGCAAAAAGGGTCACCCATTAGTACCTTAGAGTGTTTCAACAAAAACTGTAGCTGCATGAGACAAACCAGCCCAAGGCGTCTTGGGGCGTGACGCTGGCCAGAGCCCGGCCGATGGCGGCAATTAAGTCGGCGGGGGTCCGTGCCTCCGCTCCCC